>JAJZHE010000064.1 GCA_021804655.1 Acidobacteriota bacterium | reverse complement strand
AGTCCCATGGCGGCTCCCGCGGCGCAGAGGTCGTTAAGGGGAATCTGGGCGTAGCACCAGCGGCAGGCGGATTGACGGATGCGGCTGCGGCGGATTTGATCGAGACTGGCCTGGGCTGGGTCGGGATGGGCTGGGTCGGGATGAGTTGGGTCGGGCAGTCCGCCCCTGATTCTGGCAGCGTTCAGCGTGGCTCCGGCGAGCGTGGCCCCGGCGGTTGCCGCGCCGACTTGCAGGAGGTTTCGGCGCGAGAGCGTGAGCGGGTTGAGATGCGCCTGTTTTGGCTGAGTCGGATTGGAGTTTGCGTGAAAGGTTCGCATAGCGTCAGGCAACAGAGTGGAGAATCAGCAGGCAGGAAGTCAAACGGGAGTTTTTTTGTTTCTGCAAATGCGTTGCGGGAGATCTGAATAAATCGACTTAGTTTTGATTTGAGCCGGGAGGCGCTTGACTGCGGCGCCGAGGGGGCAAAATATTTTCAAGAATCCTCCGAAATACGCTTGACAAGTGTTCTTTCCGTCTCGTAAATATGTTGAGCGCGTTTGTACAAGGTTCTTTGCGTGTTGAAGGATCGGTCAAATGTAAACGCATTCATGGAAGACGTCGGTACAGACGTGATCGCATGAATGTTCCGGTCAACAGGACGGAGATATAAAAGAAAACGTTTTTCTGGAGGCTTCCATGAGACTCTCCCGGCTAGGGTTCCGCATTCTGGTTCTGATCGGATTCCTGATCCTTCCACTCGGTGCTTTTGCTCAGCTTGATACGGGCGCGATCACCGGCGTCGTCACCGATACTTCCGGCGCGATTGTGCCGGGCGCTACGGTCACGCTCACCAATACCGATACCGGCTTTGTGAACACAACCAAGAGCGATGCCGCGGGCATCTACACGTTTTCTCCGATCCGCATCGGCTCGTATTCGATTACTGCGAGTGCGGCGAGCTTTGAGACCACGAAGCAGGAAAACGTGGTGGTGCAGGTGCAGGAGCGGCTGAGTGTGAATCTGGCGCTGAAGCCGGGCGAGGTGACCGAGACGGTCACCGTGACGACGGCACCGCCGCTGCTGCAGACGCAGAGCGGCTCGGTGGGCCAGGTGATGACGGCGCAGACGATCAACCACGTGCCGCTGAACGGGCGGAACTGGGTTTACATTGCGCAGCTTTCCACTGGCACGGACCCTTCCAATGGCTCCCGCGGCGGCGGCAAAGGCGACTTTGAAGCCAATGGCCAGCGCGCCGAGCAGAACAACTTCATCCTGGACGGCGTGGACAACAACGTGAACGTGGTGGACTTTGCCAACGGCGCAAGCTATGTGGTGCAGCCGCCGCCGGATGCGCTCTCCGAGTTCAAGGTGCAGACGAGCGACTACAGCGCCGAGTTTGGCCACTCCGCCGGCGCGGTGGTGAATGCGACGATCAAGTCCGGAACGAATGAGATTCACGGCGATTTGTGGGAGTATTTCCGCAATACGGTGCTCGATTCGAAGAACTTCAACGCGCTGACGATTCCGAACTACCACGAGAACCAGTTTGGCGCGACGCTGGGCTTACCGATTATCAAGAACAAGCTTTTCTTCTTTGGGGATACACAGGCCAACCGCATTGTTTTTGGCAATACGCAGACGTTGACGGTGCCGACGGCGCTGATGCGGCAGGGTAACTTCAGCGAGTTGCTGAGCACCACGCTGACAGGCTCGGCGCAGCCGATTCAGTTGTATCAGCCGAACCAGGAAAATGGAACGCTGCTGCAGTGCAACGGACAGCAGAATGTTTTCTGCTCGAACCAGATCAGTAAAGTCGCGCAGAACCTGCTGAATCTGTATCCGATGCCGAACGCCAACGGCGGTAAGACGTATAACAACTACATTGTGAACACAAACGATACGGACAACACCTTCCAGTGGGACACGCGCGTGGATTACAACGCGACGAACAGCGACCAGATGTTTGCGCGTTTCAGCTATTATCATGAGCCGGGCAACTATCTTCCTCCGCTTGGGCCGATCCTGGATGGTGGCAGCTTTGGCAATGATGGAAGCATTCTGAACCTGGGCGAAAACTTTGTGTTGAGCGAGACGCACGTCTTCACGCCGACACTGTCGAACGAATTTCGCTTTGGTTACAACTATCTGCATGACGGCTATGTGCAGCCGAACGCGAATACGGACATAGCGGCGACACTTGGCATGGGCGGCATTCCGTATGGTCCGGATTTTCCGCAGAATGGTGGTTTGCCGAATGTCTCGATCGGTGGTGTCTCCAGCTTTGGCAGCACAACATTCTATGTGACGGACGAGCATGAGAACGTCTTCCAGATTCTGGACAACGTGACGAAGGTGATTGGCAATCACACGCTGCATATGGGCGTGGACTTCCAAAGCATCCGCTTCTCGACTCTGCAACCGCCCTTTCCGCGTGGCACGTACAGCTTTACAGGAACGTATACAAGCAATTTGAATGCGAACTTTACGGGATATGGCGTTGCCGATTTTCTGGCCGACCAGAATAACTCCGCTCAGATATCCAACGAATTCAAGAACGGCGATGCGCACTGGTATCGTTCCGGGTATTTCCAGGACGACTGGCGCGTGAACGACAAGCTGTCGGTGAATATGGGCCTGCGTTACGACTACTATCAGCCATACAAGGACGTGGGCGGGTATCAGGCGAGCTACTACATCAACGGTGCCGTCGGACCGGGTTTTGGCCAGGGTGTATTTGAGATTCCTGCGCAACAGAAAAGCTACCCGATCAACTCGCTCTTCACCAATCTGCTGGCGAAAGACAACATTGCTTTGCAGTATTCGAACAATCCTGCACTGATCAACGCGCAGATGACCAACTTTGCACCGCGCCTGGGCATCTCCTACGCTGTGGATGAGAACGATGTCTTCCGCGCCGGCTTTGGCATCTTCTACGGTGGCCTGGAGAGCACGGGTTACTATCCGAATCTGGGTGAGAACTATCCCTTCCAGTTCACGGATACGTTCCCGGCACCGAACTGCGCCGCCAACAACTGCCCGAGCATCAGTAATCCAGCCTATGGCGGCATCTCGCTGGAGAATGGATTTACAACACAACTTGCAAACGGACTGGCGAACTTCATTTCCACGCCAGCGCTGCGCGGCTCCGATCAGAACACAAAGACGCCGTATACCGAGGATTACAACCTCTCCTATGAGCATCAGTTCAATGCAAACCTGGCGATGACGCTTTCCTATGTCGGCGACGTCTCACGCCATCTTCAGGTTTTCCCGGATCCGAACAACCCCTTTGCACTGACCAACCCGTCGATCAATTCGCAGATCTACCGTCCGTTCCCGGATTTCGGCGGAACTGCCTACACCAGCTACGAAGGCGAGAGTAACTACAACTCACTGCAAGCCAAGCTGCAGAAACGCATGTCGCACGGACTGAACTTCCTGGCCAGCTATACCTGGTCGCATGCACTGGACGACGCGCCAACCCCACTCGGGAGCACGGGAGATGGCGGTTACAGGAATAACAACCTGCTGCCGATCCCGTACGACTATAGCAACTCGCCCTTCGATGTCCGCCAGCGCTTTACCTTCAACGCCTACTATGACCTGCCATTCGGCAAGGGTCGCAGCTACTTGAATCATGGCGGTGTGGTGAATGCTCTGATCGGTGAATGGTCAACAAACCTCACTTTCTTTGACCAGACGGGAAGCCCGTTTACGGTCTATCCGAACAACACGGGTCCATCGGGCGGTGGAACGCGCGCGATTCTGGTGGGCGATCCCTACAAAGGGGGAGGTACACCGAATCCGACGAACCCGAACGTGAGCTGCCCGGCGAAGGTGAAGACGCTACAGAACTGGTATAACCCGTGCGCCTTTGCCAACCCGGCTTCGGGCACGGAGATCAGTCCTGGTCCGTACAACGGCAGCTACACGACGCCGCAGCCCGGCTACTTGTATCCGGCGCAGGTGACGGCGAAGGACCAGGTGTTGCAACTGCTGGGCGGGAAACGGAATGAGCTTTATGGCCCCGGCTACGAGCGAATCAATATGTCGATCTTCAAGCAGTTCCCCACGTTCCGGACGCAGTATCTGGAGTTCCGCGCGGATATCTTCAACGTGCTGAACACTCCGGCCTACGGAATCCCGAGCGTGACGAACATCAACTCCAACGGCGGCGAGATTTCATCTCCTCGCTTCTTCCAGAACTTTACTCCGGATGCGCGCTTCTTCCAGTTCGCAATGAAGTATCAGTTCTGATTTAGACTTCACGGTGTGGGGCGGCAGATGCCGCCCCACATTGGGAGCAATCCGGGATGGTGGTTGACGTTACTTCGTCTTTGCGCGCGGCGTTGTTTGCGCTGGGCATTTTTGTTTGCGCCACGCTTTCACTTTTCGCGCAGGCTACTTCCGGGGCCGGAGACAATCAGCTCTTTCAGCAGGCGATGTCCGCAATGGAATCGGGCAAGCTGACTGAGGCGCGGAGTCTGCTGGTGAAATTACGCACGCGGCATCCGCATACATTTTCCATTGATGAATCATTGGGGCTGGCCTGTGCGCAGCAGGGCGATATGAAGGCGGCGCTGGCCTCTCTGCAGGCGGCGACGAAAGATGATCCTGACTCGGCTGTGGCACAGGCGAATCTGGGCACAGCGTATTTGAAGCTTCAGCAGAATGAAGCTGCCGTGCAGGCATTCAAAGCCAGCGTGAGCCTTGATGCGAGCAGTGCTTCCACGCAGGCTGCATTGGGCCAGGCGCTGATGTTGGCGAAGCAGCCGAAGGAGGCAGTGACGGCTTTTCGCGCAGCGCTGGCGCAGAACGGAACTGACGCCGAGTTGCTCTACAACACTGCGCTTGCGGAGTTTCAGGCGGGCAACGCGGCGGCGGCTGAGCCGTTGCTGGCGCGCATGCCTGGCGTGGAGGAGTCAGCGGAAGCGCAGTCTCTTTATGGGGATGTGGAAGAGTCGCTGGCAAAGTATAAGGATGCGGCGACGCACTATGCGAACGCGGTGCGGATAGAACCGGACGAGGCTAACACTTTCCTGCTGGGGATTGAATTTCTTCGGCACTGGACTTTTGATCCGGCGATCAAGGAGTTTGAGGCCGGGGTTCAGCGTTTTCCTGAGAGTACGCGCATGAAGCTGGGCCTGGGGGTTGCCTATTACGGGGGCAGCTACTATGACAAGGCGATTCCCATCTTTGCGAGCCTGCTGCAGAAGTCGCCGGATAATGCGCTCTATGCGGAGCTGCTGGGCCGCGACTGCACGGTGTTGACGGAGGGGATTCGTCCGGAGTGCGCTTCGCTGGTGAGCTTTGCCGCGCGCCATCCCGACAACGCTGTGATTGCGACATACGCGGCGACGAGCATTCTGCATCAGCCGCAGGGGCAGCAGCAATTGGAGACGGCGCGCACGCTGTTGACGAAGGCGCTGCAAGCGGATCCGCGGATGCCGGAGGCGCAGTTTGCGATGGGGTTGCTGCTGCAGCAGGAGAACGAGTGGAAGGAAAGCATTCCGCCACTGGAGACGGCGATCCAGTTGAAGCCGGATTATGCGACGGCGCATTATCGACTGGCGCTGGCGTATAACCATAGCGGAGAAAAGCAGCAGGCGCAGCAGGAGATTGCGCTGGAGCTGAAGTATAGCAAGGAGGATCGCGCGGAGGTGGAAAATCGCCTACGCTCAGTGACGACGTTTCTGGTGAAGATGCAATGAATCGCATGGAACATCCCGACTCAGCGAGCTTCCGCGCGTCTGCGCAGCGGGTGGCGCTGAATCGCCGCGATTTTCTGCGCACCGCTGGATTGCTGGGAGCGGGCGCGCCGTTGCTGGGTTTCCAGCCGCTGCGGGCTGCGGTTCGTTCGCGCGGGCACAAGGTGGTGGTGGTGACCTTTGGCGGAGGTGCGCGCGATGAAGAGACCTTTGCGCCGGACGGGCAGGAAAATATCCCGCATCTGATCGATACCCTGCTGCCCCAGGCGACGTTTTACAGCCAGGTGGTCAACCGCGGCATTCTGGGCCACTACGTGGCGACGGCGAGCCTGGCGACGGGCGCGTATGAGACCTTTGACAACTTTGCCGCGACGCCACCGGCGAATCCCACGGTCTTTGAGTACTATCGCAAGGCGCTGCATCGGCCGGCGGCGGACGCGTGGGTGGTGGCTCCGAGCAACGGATTCAACCGCATTGGGGAGAGCGATGCGCGCGGCTTCGGAGCAGGGCTGGGCGCGGGCGTCATCCTGCCCAAGCATCTGCTGGCTGCGGCGATGCCACAGCATCAGCACAGCGCGTTCACGCATCTGTTGCGAGACAACTACGAAGACCCCTACTCCGCGCCGGAACTGAAGGGCGGTGAGTTCGAGCTGAGCCAACTGGATTCGATTCTGAAGCTCTCGGTGAGCGAGTTTACGCAGCATGCGCTGAGCCTGAGCAGCGCCGATGAGCTTTCGGTGTTTATCGCGCACCAGTTGATGCGCCAGCTTGCGCCGAGTCTGCTGTGGATCACGCTGCACGATATGGATGTGGCGCACTCGGGCGCATATTCGCTGTATGTGGATGGGATTCGCCGCTCGGACCGGCTGTGCGCGGAGATATGGCAGATGATCCAGGCGGAGCCGGAGTATGCGGGCCGGACGACGATGCTGGTGTTGCCAGACTTTGGGCGCGACTCGGACTTCGACGCGGGCGGAAATGGATTCCAGCATCACCGCACGGGCGATGCGCTTTCGCGGACGACGTGGATGATGACGCTTGGGCCGGGCGTGAGGCAGGGCGCGATGATCGATCGTCCGGTGCAATCGACCGATCTGGTGCCGACGATTGGCGCGCTGATGGGCTTTGATACGCCGCGGGCGCAGGGGCGCGCACTGACGGAGGTGGTCTGATGCAGCCTGAGCAACTGACCGCCGAAGCCTTTGCCGGATACCCGATGCAGGCGCGTGCGCTGGCCGTGGCGCAGCTTCCGCTTCTTCACACGCTGCCGCTGGTTTTTGCCGCGCTGCTGCTGCGCGAGACGCACGATTACGACTGGCGATTTCCGCCGGAGCGTCAGGCAATCGAGGACCAGTTTTCGTTTCTGGCGTCGCTGACGAAGGTGCAGCGTGAGAGCTTGTTGCAGGGCTTTGCGGCGGTGCAGTTGCCGAATGCGACGGGGCGCATCGACTGGGTGGCGCAGCCGCAACAATTTCTGGATGCACTGACGGCGGCGCTGTGGTCCACGCATCAGATTGATGCCTTTCGCCGGAGCGCGAAGATGTATGCCAGCGCGTGGCGCACGGCGCGTCCGGAGCCGCAGCCGACGATTCCGCGGATGACCGTGGTTGTGCTGGGCGCAGGAGTTGAGCAGGATGGGTATGCGCTTTTTCGTAAGCTGCGCCCGCACGGTGTCTTTGTTCCGCAGGTGGATGGCAGCGATGGATGGGAGACGGTTGTCGGCTCCGCGCAGAAACGCGCGCAGCAGCATCCGGCCGCGGCCAGCCACATTTACATCGATGGCGCGGAGGCCGACCCTGCGCTTGCCGCGTATCTGGCGACCACTTCGTATGGAGGACTGGAGCCGGTGCGCAGGCAACTGCTGGAACGCATCAGCGCGATTCTGGCCAGTGGCCGCAGCGGTCCGGAGCAGTTGCGCACGGCGATGGCGGATATGACGCCGCAGACGTTGCCGTGGCCCGCGAGCCGACCTGCGAATCAGGAGGACGAAGTCTTTCGCCGTTTTCAGCTTGACGTGTTGACGGAAGGCTCGGGGACGCAGATCTTCAGCACGACATTTGTGCAATGGGCTGCGCGGGAGGCGCTGCGGCGCGCGCAGCCGGTGACGCTGGTTCTGCGCTTTGCGCCGCGCCAGCGCAGCCTGGAGATGAACGAGATGCTCTCGGGCAAGACGCAGGGCAACGCGCCCGATCCCGCCGGTTCGCTGGTGGATGCCGATATGGGCGCGTTTTATGCGTGGATCGACCAGCAGAGGTTGACGGGCGCGGAGGCGAGCGCGTTTCTGGCCTGGAGCGAGGTGCATCGCCAGGCGGTGCTGATCGGTCCGGCGATCCCGCGCAATACGGTCGCCGGCGCGCCGATGACGGTAAGCCAGATGCTGGCGCAGCTCTGGTAAAGGGCGTGGGGCGACAGGCGTGGGCTGAGAGGCGTGGGGCGCAAGTGTCCTTGAGCGGCCAGGCGTGAAGTTTCAGCAGGTTGTTCCATCGAGTCTGAACGCGAGAAGCTGGCTTGCCGAGGCGATGTGCTTGATGGATGCAAGAGCGTGTTTCATCTCTACCTCGGTGGCTTCGTCGCAGTTCGTCAGCCCTGCGCTGATCGCAGCGTTGATCGCAGGTCGGATACGTGTGGCTTCAGGCTTTCGTGGATGGATGAAACACGCTCAACGCCCTGCTTCGTGCATCATCTCCTGTATTGCTCTTCGCTGACCTTCTCCATCCAATCGACCACCTTGCCATCGAGTTTTTCCTGAATGGCGATGTGGGTCATTGCGGTGATGGCGCTGGCACCATGCCAATGCCTTTCCCCCGGGGCGAACCAGATGACATCCCCAGGACGAACTTCCTGCACAGCTTCCCCTTCCTTTTGCACCCAGCCAAGACCGGATGTCACGATCAGCGTTTGCCCCAGTGGGTGCGTGTGCCAGGCAGTTCGCGCGCCAGGCTCGAAGGTGACACTTGCGCCACTTACGCGGGCCGGTTCGGCCCGGTCAAAGAGCGGATCGATTCTCACCGTTCCGGTGAACCAATCCTCCGGGCCTTTGGCGGACGGTTGAGAGCCTGCGGTTTGAATGTTCAAGGATCCTCCTTTTTGAAGGCATTTTTCGGAATACTATAAATTTTCTGAAGTTCGTGAGGGTGGATTTTTCTTGAGGAAAAATCCAATCCGCAGAATGGTTTTGGTTTACACCTTTTCCGGAAAATGCTTTAGTGAGCGACGAAGCCGCCGTCGACTGGAAGCGCGACACCCAAGACGAAGGAAGCCGCGGGGCTGCACAACCATAGCACAGTGGCTGCAATCTCTTCAGGCCTGCCGAGACGACCGATCGGCTGCTGCTTGAGAAATTCCTGCATCGCCGCAGGGTCGATGCCGTCGCCCATGGGCGTCTGGATGCAGCCGGGGCAGATGGCATTCACGCGGATGCCCAGCGCCGCCACGTCGAGCGCGGCGCTTTTGGTGAGGCCAATGACGCCATGCTTGGTGGCGTGGTAGGCCGCGCGGCCAGGCAAACCAACCAGACCACCGAGAGAGGAGCAATTCACGATCGCGCCGTTGCCCTGCTTTTTCATCTGAATCAGCTCGTGCTTCATGAATGTCCATACCCCGCGAAGATTCACGGCATTCACTTCGTCGTAGCCGACGCCGGTCTCTTCCATCATGGGACACATAGGCCCGAGGATGCCCGCATTGTTATAGGCCATGTCCAGGCTGCCGAATTCACTGACGGCGCGTTGAACGGCTGTCCTGGCCAACTGCTCGTCCGAAACATCGCCCGCGAGCGTGATGGCTCTGCCGCCTGCGCCTGTAATTTCCTTTTGCAGCGCGGCGAGCTTCTGCTCCTCGCGATCCACCAGCACCAGCGCCGCGCCGGACTCTGCAAAGGCTTTTGCTGTTGCGCGGCCCAGGCCGGAAGCTGCACCGGTGACAAGCGCAGCCTGTCCTGAAAAGTCATATTTGGGATGCATCGTTTCTCCTGTAACGCTGGAAGTTCTGCGGTCTTCACTGAAGGAATACCCGCTCCTCAAAAGATAGACTTTTTCTCATGCAAAAACTCCTGTTCAATGGCAAAAACTTATGAGTAAAATGCATGAATGATTCGCGACGCATTGTCTGAACTTTCCGCTTTTGCCACCGTTGCACAGGAGCGCAGTTTCACGCGCGCTGCGGCTCGGCTTGGAATGTCGCAATCGGCCCTGAGCCACTCGATGCGCACTCTGGAAACGCGACTCGGGGTCCAGCTTCTTGCCCGAACCACGCGCAGCGTCTCGCCAACAGCCGCGGGCGCCGCGCTCTTGCAGGAGCTTGCGCCGGCCCTGGAAAGGATCGAGCGATCGGTTGCGGAAACGCGCAATCTGCGCGAGAAACCGGCTGGGAGAATTCGGCTCCTCACTCCGCGGCTGGTGGCTCAAATGGTGATTGTGCCGAAGTTGGCCGCTTTTGCACGGAAGTATCCGGAGATCGTTCTGGAAGTGACCACCTCGAACGACCCCGTCGATCTGGTGGCTGGTGAATTCGACGCCGGCATCCAGCTTGGCGAGTTCATTCAGCGGGATATGATCGCGGTCCGCGTGACGCAGGAGATGCGTCTTGCCATCGTCGGCTCGGCGACGTATTTCCAATCCCATCCCATCCCTCGGCACCCGCAGGACCTGAAGAATCACTCCTGCATCGGCTTCCGATTTGGCGGCGGGCTTTACCGGTGGGAGTTTGAAAAAGGGAACAAAACAGTGACGGTAAGCCCGCAAGGCCACGCATCGTTTGATGATCCCGAGCTGGTCATTCAGGCGGTGGAAGCTGGCCTGGGGATTGGCTCATCCATGGAAGAAGCTTTAGCTCGACCGATTGCGAGCGGCCGACTTGTACAGGTGTTGAAAGACTGGTGCCCGGTGTTTCCCGGATATTTTCTCTACTATCCAAGCCGTCGCAATCAGCCAGCCGCGCTCACAGCGCTGATCGACACGCTGCGTGATGCGGATGGATCGCGCGCCACGTCCGTCCAGAGAAGACCGTCCTGAGAAGTTGGCTTCAGTAAGTGCCCAGGTGCACCTGCACATACTGCACATCGGCGCGGAAGTTCACTCCGCGATCGGTCTGGTCGCCGTTCAGGATGCGCTCCGGTTTCCAGTCCGTGCCCTCATAGCTGCCTTGTTCGGCGCGGAGGATCTGCATGTGTCCGGTTTGTCCCGCTGCGAGGGTGAAGGTGACGCGGCAGTTGATGCCGGTGACGAGAAAATCATTTGCACCGATCTGCGCGACGAGCGCGTGCGCGTCATGATGCGGGGTTCCGGGAGCATGCGCTTCGCCGTCGGGCTGGCGCGCGCCAAAGCCGACGAACGCGGTCCACTTGCCAAAGTGCAGCGTCTCTTCGGTTGTGCCCGGCTCTTCG
Organism: Acidobacteriota bacterium; assembly: GCA_021804655.1. Classification (GTDB taxonomy): domain Bacteria; phylum Acidobacteriota; class Terriglobia; order Terriglobales; family Acidobacteriaceae; genus Acidicapsa. The sequence goes on along the minus strand of JAJZHE010000064.1, from coordinate 2,731 downwards.
ACAGCGGTTTGCACTTTGCCCTCCAGATTGAGTTGCGCGACGACGCGATCAATCGGTCCGATGAGCGCGTAGTTGTCGGCCAGAGCATGAGGATAATCGCCCGCTTTGAAGGTCCATCCGGTCTGATCGGTGCCGAAAGGTGAAAAGCCAATCGCCCCGCGGTCAAGGGCATCAAAGAACTCCGCACTGAAGTTGTCTCCCGTGCCTGTCTCCGGAATCCATAGTGGGTTGTCCGCGCGGCGGTAGGTGTCCATCACCTCGCGCTCAAAGCCGCGATCCGCGCTGTAAAGATCAGGCCCAAGCACGTCGATCGAGCTGGCGACAGCTTTCCAGATCGCGATATTCGACTGCACCGGACCCCCGCTGGGAAAGTCGTATCCGGGCAGCAGATGACCGCGAATCTGGTAACCGCGCGGGTACTGAAGCCATACATTGCAGTAGTAGGGAATATCGAATTCCTTCTTGCCTGCCGCGGCGATGGCGTTGATATAGCGCGCAACGGAGTACGCCTGAAAGTATTCGTCAGCGTCAAAGCCAAAGACCTCGCGCCAGGAGCCGGGCGACTTGTGCATGGCGTCCAGCACTACCTGCGGCACAGGCCCTTCAAACTCTTTCTCGGCCTCCGGCGAGTGGTCGCGCACCGCGCCGATTGAGCCGGATTCATTTTCCACCTGCATCATCAACACCGTGTGCTCCGCACTGTCCATCTGCGCCAGGTGATGCATCAGCGCCACAAACGCGGTGCGATCCGCATTCAGATTGGTTGCGGAGTTGGCTGTGAGCACCTGCACCGGCTCGCCTCGCTCATCGATGACGCGGGGATACTTCTGCGGATCGGTCTTCACCCACTCCGGCACGTAGTGGTCTTCTCCGTTCTTCCAGGTGCCAAACCACAGCAGCACCAGATGCATCTGATGTGCGCGCGCCTGATTCACCAGCATATCGACGCTGCTGAAGTCGAAGACGCCGGGCTTGGGTTCCATCTGCTCCCAGTAGATCGGCGCTTCCACCGTATTGGCGTGGATCGCAGCCATCAATGGCCACACATCCGGCATCGTCGAGGGCCATGCGCTGGAGTTGTTGATCTGGCCGCCGAGCACCAGAAAGGGCTTGCCATCGACCAGCAGGGCGTAGTGCCCATTCTGATGAAGGATGCGCGGTGCCGGAACGTTGGCTGCACTTTGCGCAAGCGTCGTGAAGCAGCCCACGGACAACAGGCTTGCCAGCGGCAACAGGACGGAAGCCAGGGAGCGAACACGGCAGTGTTGAAAGAGACGTGGCATGGGATCGACCTCATCTTTCAGCTCGCAACAGGAAAGATTGCCAGCTATTTTGCGGGATCATTGTAAGCGTTTTCGACAGCGCTTGACCAGATTTTTCCACCCTTGCGCCGGGATCGCCGATCCCTCACGCATACCCCAGGCCACAGCCAACCGTGCAGTACGATGAATATGTGGAACTGGAGACCAAACGCGACGCGCTCATGCAGATTCTGGCTGAGCTGGATGGACTGCTCGTGGCCTACTCCGGCGGAGCGGATTCGGCGTTTCTTGCCTGGGCCGCGCACCAGGCGCTCGGGAACCGCATGATGGCCGTCCTTGCCGATTCCTCCTCGCTGCCTCGCGCGGAACTGGCTGCGGCTCTCGATTTTGTCCGCGAGCATGGGATTCCGGTTCGCGTCATCAGCACCAACGAACTCTCCAATCCGGAGTATGCGCGCAACGATGCTCAGCGCTGCTTCCACTGCAAGGAGGAACTCTTCACGCAGATGGAAATTCTGCGTTTGGAGATGGGGTATCCGCACCTGGCCTATGGCATGAATCTGGACGACCGCGGCGAGTTTCGTCCCGGCCAGCAGGCTGCTTCGCTCCATCGAGCACGCGCGCCTCTGGCTGAGGCTGGACTCACCAAGGCCGAGATTCGCGCGCTGGCTCGCGAGGCCGGGCTGAGCCTCTGGAACAAGCCTGCTGCGGCCTGTCTGGCCTCGCGCATCGAATACGGGCGTCCCGTAACGGCCGACGCGCTGGCGCAGGTCGAGCGGGCCGAGGCAGCGCTGCATCAGCTTGGTTTCGCGCGTGTCCGCGTGCGTCATCACGGCTCGCTGGCGCGCATAGAGATTGCTCGCGAAGAGATGCCCCGTGCGCTTACGCTTGCGACGCTTGACCAGATCACGCGTGAGGTCCGCAACTGCGGCTTCGCTTTTGTCACGCTGGATACCGAGGGCTATCGCTCCGGATCGATGAATGTTGTCCTTCCCGCCGATGCAATCCGCGCGGCATCCACGGAGATTGCTTAATCATGCACAGTGCTTTTCTAGAGTGTTTTGCCGGCATCGCAGGAGATATGTTTGTGGCGGCGGCTCTCGATGCTGGCGTTCCCTTTGCCGTAATGGAACAAGCCGTGGGCGCGCTGCAACTCGGTGTAACGTTGCGCTGCGAAACAGTCGATCGCAGCGGAATTTCTGCCACACGATTTCTGGTGATGGTCGCGGGCCAGCCCGCCGAAGCAGCGGAACACGGCCACGAGCATGCGCACGAACACCCCCATTCGCATCCGTCTGCCCACAGCCACAAGCATGAGCATCCTCATGAGCACGGGCGCTCGCTGGCGCAGATTCGCAAACTGATCGCCGCGGCGCCCATCGACCCCACCATTCAGCGCCGAGCCACGCACATCTTTGAACTGCTGGGCGCTGCCGAAGCGAAGATTCACAACGTTCCCGTGGACTCCA
>JAJZHE010000063.1 GCA_021804655.1 Acidobacteriota bacterium | reverse complement strand
TTCGCGCTGCCGCCGATTTTTCCGGCGCTTCGGCGCTCACGCTTTGCGATCTCTTCTTCTCCGTTGTTTTAACCACCACACCCACGCGCGCCTCGGCCGTCAGTGAAGCCGTCGGTTTCCTCTTGCGGCTGCGCAGCCGGTCGCGAAAGCGCAGTGCCTGGCTCTCGGCGTGCTCCAGCGCCAGGCGCAACGCCGCTGCCTGCGTCGTGGCCGATCCCTGCGCCAACAACGGATGCCTGCGACTTTGCAGATGAAATTCCACCACCTGCAAATGACGCTCTTCGCGCACAATGCACGACGCCGCGGTCAGCGGTCCCAGGATGCGCGCAACGCGCTCGATCCCTTCCTGCGCGGCCTCGCGCGTCGCTTTCGTGATTTTGATCTGCCTGCCAGTGAACTCGATTTCCATGGCAATCTCCCTTTGCAACGAGTGTAAGGGACTTCATCGACTGCTGTCACAACTCGCCTTCGCGAACAGATATCGAAGCCAGAACAAACATCGATCTCAATGCCCGCGTCGATGTTCACCCGGGGTGGGAGCTTTTTGCGGCTCCAGACGCGCCTTACGCTCTCCGCGCCTGCCCAGCAGAAACGTCCCCGCGCCAAAGATCAGCAGGGCCAGCCCCCAGTAGAGATTCACATCCAGGTTGTCCGCACGCAGATACAACACGCTCCCGCGTGTCGCCCAGCCATACACGCTAAGAATAGCGCCAACCAGCATGAACATCAGCCCCATGGGAATTCTCAAATCCAGATTCACAACTCTTCTCCTTTTCTGCTGTCGAGCCAACCCCGCTGTCTCGTCCACTTCACCGCCGCGCCTATCGGAAGATCAGGTTCAGGACCACCACCGTCACCAGCAGCACCACGGCCAGCGCTTCCGGACGCTTCCACCAGATGTGTTCCGTCGCCTTCGCGCGCGGCGTCAGCGAATGCACCAGTCCCACCAGCTCCGACTCCGGCTTCGGCTTGCCAAACAGACTCACCACAATCGCCACCACAAAGTTCGCGCTGAAGGCCCAGATCGCCGTCCAGAAGTTCTGCGCCATATCGCTCGGATAGGTATGCAGCACCGCAATCCACCCGCCATGAATCCCCGGATGAGCTTCGATCGGCAGCGTCAGCCCGTGATGCACCATCGCCGCCGTCGTCCCGGCAATCAGTCCGGTAAACGCTCCATTGCCGGTCGTCCGCTTCCAGAACATCCCCAGCAGGAACGTCGCAAACAGCGGCGCATTCACAAAGCTGAAGACCAGTTGCAGCGTATCCATGATGTTATTGAAGCCCGACGCCGCATACGCCGTCGCCATGGATAACAGTATCCCTCCTACCGTCGCCCAGCGACCCATCTTCAGGTAGTGCTGATCCGAAGCCCCCTTGCGAATGTAGGACTGATACAGGTCATAGGTCCATACCGTGTTGAACGCCGTCACGTTGCCCGCCATGCCGCTCATGAAGCTGGCCAGCAGCGCCGTCAGCCCCAGCCCCAACAGGCCAGACGGAAAATAATGCAGCAGCATCGAGGGAATTGCCAGATCGTAATCCAGTTCCGGCTTGCCGCTGGCGTCCAGCACAATCTTGCCCGTCAACGGATCCGTCTTTGCCGGCACCAACCCATGTCCTTCGGCCTCTGCCTTGCTCACCACGCGCGTCTCGCGCACGATCGTGCCATTCACCATCGTCTCGGTCGTCACGTTGCGCGGCGTCGTCGCCGCAATCGCCAGCAGCCCCGGCAGAATCACCAGAAACGGAAAGAACATCTTCGGAATCGCCGCAATCAGCGGCACGCGGCGCGCATTCTCCTGCGTATCGGTGGCCATCGCCGTCTGGATCACCAGGAAATCCGTGCACCAGTAGCCAAACGAGAGCACAAACCCAAGCCCCATCGCCAGCCCGAAGGCATCCACTCCCAGCGGATTCGTGCTCGCATGCTCCATTCCGCGCCACGAATGCATATACGCTGTCGGCAGCGCCGCGCGCAGCCCGCTCACCCCGCCCACGTTATGCAGCCCGATGAGCACCAGCGGCAGAAATCCGGCAATGATCAGCGCAAATTGCAGCACCTCGTTATAGATCGCGCTCGTCAGCCCGCCCAGGAAGATATAGCCCAGCACAATCACCGCCGAAAGCAGCATCGAAAAATGAAAGATCCAGCCCAGCGGCAGCCCCAGCGTCACAAACAATCCGTCGAAGATGTGCAGCGTCTGGATCAGACGCGCCATCGCATACATTGAGATTCCCGACGAAAACACCGTCATCACCGCAAACGAACAGGCATTCAGCGCACGCGTCTTTTCGTCGAATCGCAGGCGCAGAAACTCCGGCACCGAGCGCGCCTTCGAGCCGTAGTAGAACGGCATCATGAAGATGCCCACGAAGATCATCGCCGGAATCGCGCCAATCCAGTAAAAATGGCTCGTCGCAATGCCGTACTTCGCGCCCGAGGCACCCATCCCGATTACTTCCTGCGCACCCAGATTGGCGCTCATAAAGGCCAACCCGCAGATCCACGCCGGCAATGCGCGCCCGGCCTGAAAGAAGTCCTTGCTCGTCTTCATATAGCGCTTCAGGGCAAAGCCAATGCCCAGCACAAAGACGAAGTAAAGCAACATGATCATCCAGTCGATGGCGGTAAGCTGTGTGTGTCCAAACACGTTGCGAGTCCTCAATCCGGAAATGGAGTGCGTACGGGATGCACAAAAAGCAGTTGCCTGAACAGGCATGTGCAATTGGCCGCACCTAACTCTAACGGGTCGAGGCGGCGGAGTCCAGAGAAAAATGAAAACCTTTTCTAATTCCCTGCCGCTTCCCGTCTGCACGCGTCCGCAGCCCTGACCAGCACCGGATAAACTGATAACGATGATTCCCACTCTTGAATGGACCAACGAAGGCGTCCGGTTCCTGGACCAGACCAAACTCCCACTGGAAGAAACCTACCTGCTGGCCACCACCCCCCAGCAGGTCGCCACCATCATCACCACCATGGTCGTGCGCGGTGCCCCGGCTATCGGCGTCAGTGCCGCCATGGGCCTGGCTCTCGCCGCCAAATCCGCCACAGAGAACTCGGCAGCCGACTTTGCCCCATCCTTCGCTGCAAGCTGCGCCCTGCTCGCCGCCACGCGCCCCACCGCCGTCAATCTCTTCTGGGCCATCGACCGTATGCAGCGCGTCTTCGCCGAGCTGCTCGCCTCAGGCAGCAGCATGGCCGCCGTCCGCGCCCGTCTGGAGGCCGAGGCCTGTGCCATGTACGACGAAGACATCGCCGCCTGTCGTGCCATGGGTGCTTTTGGAGCCGATCTCATGCCCGACGAAGGCACCGTGCTCACCCACTGCAACGCCGGCGCGCTGGCCACTTGCGGCTACGGCACAGCTCTTGGCGTCATTCGCGGAGCCGTCGAACGCGGCAAGCGCATTCACGTCTTCGCCGACGAGACGCGTCCCTTTCTGCAGGGTGCGCGGCTCACCGCCTGGGAACTGATGGCCGACGGCATTCCCACCACCGTTCTCTGCGACAACATGGCCGGCACGCTCATGCGTCAGGGCAAAATCCAGGCCGTCGTCGTCGGCGCAGACCGCATCGCCGCCAACGGCGACGTCGCCAACAAGATCGGCACCTACACCGTCGCCGTCCTCGCCCGCGAACACGGCATTCCCTTCTACGTCGCCGCGCCCTGGTCCACCATCGACCCGGCCACCGCCACCGGCGACGCCATCCCCATCGAAGAGCGCGCGGCCGTCGAAGTCACACACCACGGCGGCAAGCAACTGACGCCCCATGGAGTCGGCATCCGCAACCCCGCCTTCGACGTCACGCCCGCACGCTACGTCACCGCCATCATCACTGAACGCGGCGTCCTGCAAGCGCCCTATCTTTCCTCCATCGCCGCCGGAGCGCTTGCCGCGCAATAACTCGTTTGCGCAACTGCGTTGCCACTCGTCGTCGGGCCAGACTGGCCCGACGCGGCATCCGAATTCGGCGCGCACACCGCGCTCCCGTTTGGCATCTCCGTTGGCATTCCGACTGGCATCCCAGTTGGAATGCCGTTTGTCACCCAGTCTGGCGCTGCTGCCATTCCATTCATCTCCTCCGGCTGCGCCATACCAAAACCACCGGCGGCTACGCCAACCGTCTGCTTCAAGTCAGCGCCCCAGTTCATCTCCCCAGGCTTCGGCTGCATAGCATTCGACCCACGCAAGCCGTTGCCCGTTCCGTGATCCTCCGCCACCGCTCCCACAAATGGCAGGATCGGCGCGCCGTGCAGCCGGAATGGAGGCGGGGCCAGCCCACCCGGCGGATTGAAGCCAAGATTGCCCACCCACACCACCTGCAACACTCCCGTTTCCAATGTGAGCAAGTAATTCTTCGCCTGCAATGTCCCGGCCGCCATCAGGATCGGATAGTTGCCCGGCGGCGATTGCGGCGTCGCCGCCGTGCTCAGCACCGGCGCTCCGCTCGTCGCGCTTGCCAGCGTATCGCCACCCACCAGCCCTGTTGCGAAATAAGTCAGCGCAGGCACCGCACCACCCATCGCCATCTCCTGTGGATTCGGCATCAGCGTCAGAATCGCTGGAGTCACCGTCAGCGTTCCCGGCACAAAGGCAAAGGTGTAATTCGCAGCCGTGAGCGTCCCCGCGCTGATCTGGATGGCGTAGCTGCCCACCGACGGATGTGCGCCCGCGCTCGATGTGATCACTGGATTGCCGCTCACCGCGCTTGCCGCCGAATCACCGCTCACCAGGCCCGTAATCGTGTAGCCAAACGAGGACGACGACGCTCCATAGACGATCTTCTGATTGCTCGCTGTCAGCGTCAGCGTCGCCGGCATCACCGTAAACGACTGCTCCACCGGCGTTGCCGCCGCCACCTGCGCATTGCCTGCCTGTGTTGCGCGCACCACAATCGCCCCCACGCCCGTCGCCTCCAGCGTGTTGCCGCCGGAGATCATGCCCGGCCCGCTCACCACCGCAAAGCTCACGGCCAATCCCGCGCTCGACGTCGCCGCAAGCGTGAAGCTCGTGTAGCCCGCAGCCATCCGCTGCCCATAGACCACCGGCGGCTGCGCAGCAAATTGGATCGTCTGCGCAGCCAGGCTCGCGCTCGTTCCCTGCATCGGCACCGTGTAGGAGATCACTGCGCCCGACGCCATCTGTGCCGTAACCGCGATGCTCTCCGCAAACTGCGCATTCGCCTGTTGCGGCGTAAAGGTCGCCGACACCGTGCAGCTTTGCCCCTGCTGAAGCCGTACTCCTGCGCTGCACGTCGTTGTACCGGAAGCAGATATCGTTGCCGCCGAAAAATCCGGCGGAAAGCTCACGCCCGTCACCGTCGTCGGCAACGCGCCCACGCTCAGCACCTGCATCGCCTGCGGCACACTGTTCCCGCCGCTCGTCGTCGTCGCAAAGACCAGCGGCGCGCTCTCGGTCATCGTGATCTTCACCACGCGATGATTGCCCGTGTCCGCCACGTACAGGTTGCCCGCAGCATCCACCGCCAGCCCCTGCGGCGCATTGAATCCGGAAGCCACCAGGATCGGCTGCTGATAGACGCCATTCACCGGCACCAGCATCATCACGCGATTATGGCCGGAGTCCAGCACATACAAATCGCCCTCGCCGTCCACTGCCACTGCATTCGGAAACTGAAAACTGCCCTGCCATAGATTATGAACAAGGCCAGTGATGTTGTTGAACTCCGTCACCTGATTCTGGTAAGGCTGCACCCAAAAGACATCGCCCAGCGCATCGATCGCTGCTGACAACGGAAAATACGTGCCGAATGTCCCGCCCGCTCCATAGTTGTTTCCAGGTGGCTGATGAACATAACTCGTCCCCGTCCAGTTATAGCAATTCACCTGGTTCTCATACGTATTGGCAACGCACATCGCGCCGCTCGGCTGCACCGCAACGCCCGACGGAACATACATGCCGGAGCCGACATTCTTCTGGGCGACAAACGCGGCGCCATTCCACTCCAACTGGATCACCCGATCGTTGCCACTCGACGCCACCAGCAGATTCCCCGCGCCATCCACTGCCATACCCACCGGAGCATTCACTGCATTGACGGATAGCGTCCCCGCCGACGAAACAGCGCCCGCACTCTGGCTGTATTCGCTCACCGTGTAGGTTTCGCCATCCGTCACGTAAAGATTGCCACGGCCATCTACCGCAACCCCTGTCGGCATCGTCAATCCGCTGGCAATCGTGCTCACCGCAGCCGGCAGCGTTACTGCACGGCTGGCATTCCCCGTTCCATACAAATACGTCGTCAGCAGCGGCTCGCCATCGCTGCCCCAGAAGCTGATCGCTCCCGATTCGACTCCGGACTTCGTCGGCGCAAAGCCGACAACCATGCTGCACGTTGCCGCTGCCGCATAGGTCTGCGGCACGCAGTCGCTTCCCGGCTGACTTTGAAAATCCCCCTGCACGTTGCCCGCGCTGGAGAGATTCACCGCGCCTATCGACGTTCCCTGCGCCACCGAAAACAGAAACACCTGCGTCTCCGCCGCCGCGCCCACGCTCTGGGTGGCAAACGGCAGGGCAAGCCTGGAAAACTTCGACACTTCCCCACTCCCGCTATCGGACAGCAGGATATTCCCTGCTGCATCTTCGGCCACCTGCCCGGGACTCTGCAAACCAATTCCCACATCCCACAACGCCACAGGGTGAGGAATATACCGATTGAGCTGATAGGCAAGCACCTGGTGAATCGTTTGATCGGTCACATACAGCACCATCGACGCATCCATCATCAGGCTGCCCGGCGTCCCCGCGTGACCGTTGTTCCCTGGGATATTCAAGTACAGTTGCGGTGCCGCATACGCGCCAAACTGCTGCTTGCTCGTGAAGATTCCCTGCGCCGAGACCTCCGCGATATACATCGTGTCGTACGCGTCAAAGGCGATTCCAACCGGCTGCCCTAGCCCGTGCAGGATCACGCTCGGCGCGCCATACTGCTGACCGTTCAGGGGAAGCTCCACAATCTCGCCACTCCCGGCAACCGCAACATACAGATTTGCGCCAGAGTCCAACGCCACCGCCTCAGGATCATCCAGCGAATCGGCCAGCGTCGCCGGAGATGAATATCCCGACGCCGTGTGCACCAGCTCCAGCACAGCGCCCGCTCCGGCATCCGCCACAAAAATATCGCCTCGTGAATCAATCGCCAGACCCTTTGGCTGACTCAGCCCCGTCTGCATCGGAAACGGCGCTCCGCACGGTACATTGTTCGCCGTGTAGCAGACCACTTCATGCAGCGTCGGGTCGGAGACGTAGATATTTCCCGCCGCATCCGTCACCACGCCATACGGCGCACTCAGACCGATCCCAGGCAAGACGCTCTGCGTCCCCAGAAAACTCACCTGAGCCAGCAAGTTTCTCCCCGCGCAGATCGCCACCAGGCAGATCGCCAGCAGCAGGACAATCCCTGCTCCTTTCCCCTTTCTGCGACTACGCTGCTGACAAACAGAACCCATGCGCCCATTCCCACGGCGCTCTCACGCATGCAGGCCTCAGGTCACACTCGCTCGCCCCTCACCTGGCATCCGGAGACGCCTTCACAGGGTTCATCGCCCGGTACGAATGTCTTAGAAAGTGCCTGAAGTCTTTGGAAAATCCTCAACCACCGCTTTGCACGATCAACAAGTCTGGGAGAATTGCGTGCTTCGCGCCGTGTTCGCGCTGCATTTTGCCCTACAATGAGCCAAAGTCTGAGAACTTCTTCATCAGGAGCGGCTATGCGTCCATCCTTCACCCTGGGCATCGAAGAGGAATACCAGACCATTGATCCGGTCACGCGCGACCTCCGCTCCCACATCGCCACCGAGATGCTTGCCCAGGGCAGAATGCGTCTCGAAGAGCGCGTCAAAGCCGAGATGCATCAATCCGTCGTCGAGGTTGGCACGCGCATCTGCCGCAACATCGACGAGGCCCGCGAAGACCTCTATCACCTGCGCCGCAGCATGATTCACCTTGCTGCTGAACACAATCTCCGCCTCGTCGCCGGAGCCACGCATCCTTTCGCCGACTGGCGCACGCAGGAGATTTATCCTGACCCGCGCTACAGTCAGGTCGTTAAAGACCTTCAGCTTGTCGCTCGCTCCAATCTCATCTTCGGCCTCCACGTCCACATCGGCATCGAAGACCGCGAGGCCGCCATCCGCATCATGAACTCCATGCGCTACTTTCTGCCCCACATCATGGCGCTCACCACCAACTCGCCCTTCTGGCTCGGCCTCAACACCGGCTATAAAGGCTACCGCGCCAAGGTCTTTGAAAACTTCCCGCGCACCGGCATCCCCGACGCCTTCGCCAGCTACTCCGAGTTTGAAAACTACGTCAATCTGCTCGTCAAAACCAACTGCATCGACAATGCCAAAAAAATCTGGTGGGACATTCGTCCTCATCCCTACTTCGACACCATCGAGGTCCGCGCCTGCGACATTCCCCTGCGCGCCTCCGAATCCATCGCCGTCGCCGCGCTCATTCAAGCCACGGCGGCCTATCTCTATCGCCTGCATGAGCAGAACCAGGACTTCCGCCAGTTTGCACGACCGCTGCTGATGGAAAATAAATTCCGCGCCGTCCGCTACGGCCTCGACGGCATGCTCATCGACTTCGGCAAGCAGACCGAGGTGCCGGAGCGTGAACTCATTCGCGAATATCTCGCCCTCATCGACCCCGTCGTTGACGAGCTGGGCAGCCGCAGCGCCATCACCGATATCCATCACATCCTGGAGACAGGCACCGGCGCAGACCGCCAGCTTGCCGCCTTCGAGCGCCATCACGGAGACCTCAAAGCCGTCGTCGATTACATGGCCGAGGAGACCGCCGCTGGACTGGACGTGTAGCCAAATCTGTAGAATGCTGAAAGAGTGGCTCGGGGAAAGCTGCAACATCGGCCGTTCCCGTACACCCAAAGTTTTTCATCGAGGGTAGCCTTTGTCAGCGGAGATGATTCGGGTGGACCCCGACGAACCGGAAGCCGAGCGCATCGCTTATGTTGTCTCCTGCCTTCGTCGCGGCGATGTCGTCGCGCTTCCCACGGACACTTTCTACGGACTCGCCGTGGACCCGGTCAATCTCCACGCCGTCGAGCGCATCTACCAGATCAAATCCCGCCAGAAACACAAGCCGCTTTCGCTGCTCATCGCCTCCGTCGCACAGGCCTATGAGCTTGCACGCGACATTGACGAGCGCTTCGACCGCCTCGCCGAGCGCTTCTGGCCCGGCCCGTTGACCATCATCGTCCGCGCCGGCAGCAAGCTCCCGCTGCGCTCCACCGCCAACACCGGCAACGTCGCCCTGCGCGTTCCCGACGCCGCCATTCCTCGCGCCATCGTCGAGCAGTACGGCATGCCCATCACCGCCACCTCGGCCAATCTGCACAACGCCAGCGAGTGCTCCCACGCCGCCTGCGTCCGCGACCAGATCGGCGACCGCATCCCCTTGATTGTCGATGGCGGCCCATCGGCTCATTCCCTGCCCACCACCATCGTCAATCTTGCCGATCACGACGGAGCCTGGGAGATTCTGCGCGAAGGCGTCATCCCCACGCATGAAATTGTGATGGCACTGCAAAACTGACCAGGTACGCGATGACTCGAACGCTTCGCAGCCACCGCACTCTGCGTACAACCCTCGGCATCCTGCTCGCGCTGGCCGCTCTCGCCTGCATCGTTTCGCTCGCCGCCTGGTTCCGCTGGGTTCATGCCCAGATCGTCCACGCTGCGCACATCGATCAGGCTGCGCCAGCCGACGTCCTCTGCGTCTTCGGCGCCGCAGAGTACAACGGTCGCCCTTCACGCGTCCTCCGCGCCCGCCTGGAACACGCGCTCAGCCTCTATCGGCGCGGATTGGCGCCCTTCATTCTCACCCTTGGCGGCAGCGCGCCTGGCGACCGCTACTCCGAGGGAGCCGTCGGCGAAGCATTTCTACGCGCCAACGGCGTGCCCGCCGCCGCCATCATCGCCGAAACCCACAGCCGCTCCACCGAAGAGTCCATCGCGCAAGCCATCACCATCGCCCGTGAAAATCACTTTCACCGTCTGCTCATCGTCAGCGATCCGGCGCATGTCTTTCGCATCCAGGCCATCTTCGACGCCAGCGGTATGCAGGTTCTCGCTTCTCCGCGCGAGCCGATCCAGGACGGAAACGTTCCGGAGTCGGAGACAGGCGAGATCATCCACGAAGCCCTCGCCTACTCCCTGTGGCGCGTGCAGCAATCGCTCGCCCATCTGCTTTAGGGCCTGTTAACAGACCCTAGCTCACCCGCCGCGCCTCACCCAGCTTCTCCGCCAGCCACAACAGCCGCGCATCCGCTCCGTGCCCGGCCAGCACCTGCATTCCGCCCGCGGCAAACGGAACCGCCAGCGCCGGCAGCCCACCCAGGCTTGCCGGAGCCGTGTAGCGCAGCAGTCTTGCACGGATGCTCGTGTGGTCTTCGCCCGCGCGCAGGCTGGCGACTGGAGCGCACGGAAACACCACCAGCTCATGCTCGTCCAGCAGCGCAGCCATCCGCGCGCGAAACGCATCGTGCCGCTGCCGCAGATCGGCAATCTCTTCTTCCGTAATCCGCGCGCCCCACTCCAGCCGCTGCCGGATCGGCGCTTCAAACATCGAAAAATCTCCCGCGACATGCTCGGCGTGAATCCGCGCCGCCTCCCACGCCTGCACCGGCGCAAAGACCTCATGCGCCTCTTCCCACCACGGCACACGCACCTCGGTCGCCGTCAACCCCAGCGCGCGCAGCTCTTCCACACACGCGCGAAAGGATGCCATCACCTCCGGCTCGCAATCCCGCAGATACTCCTCGTCCACATAGGCAAACCGCCGTGCCGCTGCACCCGCTTCGCTTGTTCTCTCTGCATCGAACAGCCGCGCCAGCAGCGGCGCATCTTCCAGATGCCGAAACAGCCAGCCAATCGTGTCGAAACTCTGCGCCAGATGATGACCACCCTGCCAGCTTCCCCACCCCAGCGAAGAGCGATAACCCACCAGCCCGCACAGCGCCGCCGGCACACGCACCGACCCGCCCGTATCCGTGCCGATCGCCGCCAACGCCGAGCCTTCCTGCACACTTGCCACCGCGCCGCTCGACGAGCCGCCCGTCAGCCAAGCCGCATTGCGCGGCTGCGTGCAGTCGCCATAATCCCGATTCTCGCCGGTAATCCCATACGCCAGCGCATGCAGATGCGTCTTGCCCGTGATCACCGCGCCCATCGATCGCAACCGCGCCGCAACCCAGGAATCCACCGCCGCCACCGGATTCCGCTCGGCATAATAGCGCGACCCCAGCGTCGTCCGCGTTCCCTCCAGGTCAAAGCAGTCCTTCAGTGAAACAGGAACTCCCGCCAGCCCCAGCTTCTCGCCGGTGCGCCGACGCGCCAACACCCGCTCCAACTCCCGATGCGAACCCTCCGCGTCCTGCCACAGATAGGTGTTTCGATTGCGATTGCCGTTGGACTGGCGCAGAGATTGCTCCAGCCTCGCGCGCAGCGCCGCTTCCGTGGGCTGCGTTTCCATCCATCCGCGAATCGATTCCGTCTCGCTCTGCTTTGTGTCCTGCTTCGGGCCTGTCATGCTCACGATTCTATCGACTTCGCCCTGAGTCTGGCTCACCGTTCCCTGTCGATCACTTTCGGCGAATCAGGCTCAGCGAATCAGGCTCAGATCCGCCTGCAACTGCGTCAGGTCAAAGCCCGCCGGCGAGCCTTTCTTTTCCAGCCAGTCCTGGCTCAGCAACGCGTGCGCCTCGTCCACATACTCGCTCCAGAAGGCGTTGGTGATCGTCTTCAACATGCCCCACGTGATACAGTTGAAGCCGTTCTGGTCATAGGCTGGAACGAAGACGCAGTGGCCGCCCCACGTCCCCGGCTGGGTATTCGGCCCGCCATTCGGAATCACATCCCACACATCCTGCGTCTGCGCCGACAGGGGCAGGTTCAGCCCGATATACACGCCGCCAAAGAGATGAATCGCCTGGCGAATCTCCTCCAGGCGCGTCCACACCGGGTCTGCAAAAGCAATCAGCTTGTGCCCGTCGAATCCCTGCTTCTGCCAGTCCTTCAGCACGTCCATCTCGATGCCGCCCGTGTCCGTCGCCGGATTCGCAGGGTTATATCCATCCCACTTCTCGTAGTAGCTCAGGATCACCGGGTCCGGCACCGTCACCATCGTGCCCGTATTCGCCGACCACACCTGAATCGCGTGTCCAATGCCGGCAATCGTGCAGTCGCCCAGATGGTCGTTCAGCATCAGCCCCCAGCTTGTCACGCCGCGCGTCCAGTCAGACGTCGGCGGTGCCGGCGGCAGCGTCGGCTTCACATAGTTCGACAACTTCAGCGTGCGGCTATCGGTCTTGACCGCGCGCCGTCCCAGTTTCATCTGCGAATGGTCTGTCTGGCCATGGTTTTCCATCTGATCCTCCTGTCCCGTGTCCCCCAGCATATCGCGATCCGCCCATGGCGCACACATACATTTTTTTGCTCCAGCTCAACGGCAACCAACCCTCCGCGCGTATCATAGCGACACGGAGGGTGTATGTTTCGTTTGCTGTTCGGCATCGTCGTCGGTGTGCTCCTTTGTCCGGTTCTGGTTTACCTCTGGTTCACGCGCGGCAACCCGCCCGTCGCCGTCGCCGATGCTCCACTGCCCTTCGAGCGTCAGATCACCCACATCCCGCTGCATGCTCGCATCAACCGCGATATGCCAAAGACCGTGCCCATCCAGCCCACCGCCGATAACCTCATCGCCGGCGCGCACATCTACCGCGAGCAGTGCTCCTTCTGTCACGGTGTCTACGGCAACCCTTCGGCAGTCGGAACCAACATGTTCCCGCGCGTTCCCCAGCTTTGGGAAAAGCATCACGGTGACGTCGTCGGCGTCAGTGACGATCCCGCAGGCGAAACGTACTGGAAGGTCGCCAACGGCATCCGACTCACCGGCATGCCCGCCTACGACAAGATTCTGACCGAGACCCAGATGTGGCAGGTGAGCGTCCTGCTGGCCAACGCCGACAAGCCCTTGCCGCCCGAGGCGCTCAACCTGCTCAAGACGCCACTGGCCTATGACGTGCCGCCGGTCGCCAGCCTGCCCGCCATGCCCGTCAAGCCGACCAGATAACTGCGGCTCCAACCGTTGGAGGCACCTCGACGATGATCCGCCGCGGCATCCTCTGCAACATCCTCTTCACCGCGCTCCTGCTCCTGCTCCCATGCGGGGCAGGAGCTTTGCGTGTGCAAGCCGCGGCACAGGCACACGCCGCATCAGTCTCTGCCGCATCAGCCCCCACTCAGCCAGTCCCCACTCAGCCAGTCCAGGCCACGCTCGCCCCAGCCACACTCAATGACGATCCCGCTCACCCGGCCCACGCCGAGCACTGGGTCGATACCCGTCTCTACTTCGAGCTTGGCCCGTATAACGAAGCTCGCTCCGTCGCGCACGCCGGGCAGAAACCCGCCCGCCGACCCGTCACCGAAGCGCAGTGGATGCGTTTCCTTGATCGCGAAGTCACGCCGCGCTTCCCGGACGGACTCAGCGTCCAGAACGTCTATGGACAGTGGAAGGGCGCGCACGACACCGCGCCCCATCGCGGACGCTCCAAAGTGCTCATCGTCGATTACCCGGAGTCGCCGGAGAACGAAGCCCGCATCGACGCCATCCGCTCCGCATGGAAGCAGATGACCGGCGAACACTCCGTGCTGAAGGTCACCGTCCCCGCCGACATCTCGTTTTAGAGCAGCTTCGCCAGCAAATCCTCCAGCGCGCGTCCGCGATGGCTCAGCGAGAGCTTCACCGCCGGGTCCAGGTCGGCCATCGTCTGGTCCAGCTCTGGCAGATAAAACAGCGGATCGTAGCCAAATCCGCCGGTCCC
>JAJZHE010000004.1 GCA_021804655.1 Acidobacteriota bacterium | reverse complement strand
AGTAGCTTTTGATCGCGCTGATCAGGTCAAAGATGCGCTCCGAGGAGTGCAGCATCGCCTGCGCAAAGTGCTCGGCGCGCAGCGAAGAGGCGAACTGAGCCAGCACCACCTGCATCGCTTCGCGGTCCAGAAAATCCGCCAGCATTTGCAGGTCATCCAGCATCACGCCCAGCTCCGCCAGCTCGGGCGCAATCCGCCATCCCTCCTCAATCCTGTGCTCGTTCAGCCAGCGCAGAATGGCATCCTCACGGTCTGCAATCGTCGATTGTCCATCGCCTTGCACATCCGCGGCACGCGTGCGTGCCTGCCGCTCCCAGTTCTGTACCGCCAATACCTGTTCTTCGGTCAGACACTGCGCCACCAGCGCATAACGTCCGTCGGCAAAATACCGCAGCTCGCTCAAAATCCCGCTGGCCGCCCGCTGCGCGGCTGCCGAAGGATTGTTCAGCTCATGTGCCAGGTTGCCCGCCAGCTTGCCCAGCGCCGTCAGTTTTTCGCTTTGCTGCTCAATGCGCGTCACCTCGCGCACCCTGTCCAGCAGCGTATTTACCACGCGCTGGCCCAAACTTGGGATCGTCTGCAGCATCTCCGGAAAAAGGGAGCGATGAAACAGCAGCGCCCACACATCCTGCACGGCATATCCGTGTCCACCATAGCTGTTCATCCGCGAGAAGGGAAGCAGTCCTGTCATCTGGCCCGCGCGCCCAATGAACAGCGTCATCGGCCCTGTCCTGTGTCGCCGCACATGAATCTCGCCCTTCAGGATCAGGATCATCTGCTCGGCGGCCATCCCTTCCTCAAAAAGCGTCTCGCCCACCTTCAGGCGAATCTCCTGCCCATGTTGCGCCAGCCACTCCCGTTCGGCATAGCTCAACCCCTGCAAGGGCGCAATGCGATCAATCGCCTCAGCGATTTGATGCACTGGAGATGGCGTTTCTGGAATGGCCGACAGGGGAAGCTGAACTGACATGCCGGAGACCCTCCGGGTCATCTTGCAGGCTTAGCGGAAGCTGTGCGCACTCCGCGTTTGAAGTTGTGGCTGAAAGGGTTCGCGTCGCTCTGCTTGTTGTGTCGCCAGCGGCTCTGCTTTTTGCATGGCCTGTCGTCCGGACTTTTATTTACGCCGCGGCTTTTTGCCTCGCCTGTTCGCGCCGTCAACCAGCCGCAACCCCATGAAGAGTTCGTCATTGTTGACCTCCACGCTCAAGCACTCGTTGCGCTTCGCCGAAAACAACAGCAGAAAGGAGTACTGCTATGAGTATCGCAGCAATTGGAGCCGTAACTCAAGCCGCGCAGGTCGCACAGGCCGCCCAGGCCAGTGTTCAAGCCAGCGTCCAGGCCAGCGTAGCCGCAACCCAGCAGGCGCAGGACCAGAACGCCATGCTGCAGAAGGACACAGCCTCCATCAGCGAAGCCGGTCGCGCCTCGCTCGCACACGACGGAGATGCGGACGGCCACTGAGCCGTCCCACCCCATGAACTCGCACCGACAGTTGCAGCGCGTCTACAATCATTCCGACGGCGTATCTGCCGTCCGCGATCCCGTCTGCGATTCCTGTTCACTTGGGAGCATCTCTTTTGTCTGTTCTCTCCATCGAGTCCATTCTGCCTTCCAGTTTGAATGCGGCCCTGTACTCAGACGCGCCTGTCGCTACCCACGCCGCTGGCCCGTCCGGAGCCTTGCCCATCACGCCGGAGATGCTGCTCACCCAGCCCTCCGGCAATCTTTTCGCGCTCAGCCAGGGCGCGGGCATGGGGTGGGAGCCGTCCCGTCTGCTCGATCCTGAATTTCTCATCCTCAGCACCCATGGCGGCCTGCGTGCCGACAGCGGCGAACCCATTGCGCTCGGCCTCCACACCGGCCACTGGGAAGTCGGCCTGCTCGTCGCCGAGGCCGCGCGAACGCTTCGCCACAACCGCGCCATCCCCTACGCTGCTGCCTGCACCGATCCCTGCGACGGGCGCACACAGGGCACAGTCGGCATGTTCGACTCGCTGCCCTATCGCAACGACGCGGCCATCGTCCTGCGCCGCCTCGTCCGTTCGTTGCCCACACGCAAAGGCGTCCTCGGCGTGGCCACCTGCGACAAGGGTCTGCCCGCCATGATGATGGCCCTGGCCGCCAGCGGCGACTATCCGGCGATCCTCGTCCCCGGCGGCGTCACGCTGCTGCCCACCTCCGGCGAAGACGCCGGCAAGGTCCAGACCATCGGCGCGCGTTTTGCCCAGGGGCAGATCACGCTGGAAGCCGCTGCCGAGGTCGGCTGTCGCGCCTGCGCCTCGCCCGGCGGCGGATGCCAGTTCCTGGGCACAGCCGCCACTGCGCAGGTCGTCGCAGAGGCGCTCGGCATCGCGCTGCCTCACTCCGCGCTTGCGCCCTCCGGCCATCCCCTCTGGCTCGATGCCGCGGCTCGCTCCGCACTGGCTTTGCTGCGCATGCACCAGACCGGAGTTGGCATGCGCCACATCCTCACCGATGCCGCCGTGCGCAACGCCATGGTCCTGCACGCCGCTTTTGGCGGATCCACCAATCTGCTGCTTCACCTGCCCGCCATTGCATTCTCCGCCGGTCTGGCGCGGCCCACCGCCGAGGACTGGGCCGCTGTCAACCGCGCTGTTCCGCGCCTCGTCGATGCGCTTCCCAACGGTCCGCGCAACTTCGCCACCGTGCAGGTCTTTCTCGCCGGCGGCGTACCGGAGGTCATGCTGCATCTCCGCGAAGCCGGTCTGCTCGACACCTCCGTGCGCACGGTCGCTGGTGTCACTCTCGGTGAATCACTCGACTGGTGGCGATCGAGTGAGCGCCGCGGCGTCCTGCGCCAACGACTGCGCGACCTCGACGGCATCGACCCGGAGGACGTCATCCACTCCCCCGCCGCCGCTCGCGCTGCCGGACTCAGCTCTACCGTCTGTTTTCCTTCCGGCAATCTCGCTCCGCACGGCTCGGTCATCAAATGCACCGCCATCGATCCTTCGCTCATTGGTCCGGATAACGTCTATCGTCATACCGGTCCGGCGCGCGTCTTCGTCACGGAAGAAGCTGCCATTGCCGCCATCAAATCCGGGCAGGTCGGCAGCGGCGACGTCATTGTCCTCCTCTGCGGTGGGCCGCTCGGCGCCGGCATGCAGGAGATTTATCAGATCACGTCCGCGCTGAAACAATTGCCGCACTGCAAACACGTCGCCGTCCTCACCGACGCGCGTTTCAGCGGCGTCTCCACCGGTGCCTGCATCGGCCACATCAGCCCGGAGGCGCTGGCCGGCGGACCCATCGGGCGCGTCCTCGACGGCGATCGCATCCGCATCGTTATCGACCGCAGTCAACTCACCGGTACTGTCGATCTGCTTGCTCCGGACGACGAGGCCGTCGCCAGCGGCACCGCGCTGCTGGCTGCGCGCACTCCACGACCCGATCTTCACCCGCATCCGCAGCTCCCCGACGACACGCGTCTCTGGGCCGCGCTCGTCACCGCCTCCGGTGGCGTCTGGGGCGGATGCGTCTATGACTCCGATGCCGTCATCGCGCAGCTCAGCCACTCGCAATCGCACCCTTCCACGAAAGGACAATCATGAAGCTCTGGAATACGCGCAAAGGCCTCTTTCTCACCGTCGAGCAGAAGGTTTACCCGGTTCCTGAAACAGGCCTGGACGCCTTGTTGCGCATGGATGATCTCCACGGCTATATGGATCAGATCGTCGGGCAGGGAAGCGTCGCCGAGCAGCTTTCACCCGAAGACCTGCTTGCGCCCATCCAGAGTCAGGAAGTCTGGGCCGCCGGTGTCACCTACTATCGCAGCCGCGACGCGCGCATGGAAGAGTCGCGCGATGCCGGCGGTGGCAGCTTTTACGATCGTGTCTACTCCGCCGAGCGGCCCGAGCTTTTCTTCAAAGCCACAGCCAGCCGCGTCTCCGGCCCCGGTCAGCCGGTGCGCATCCGTCGCGACGCGCACTGGTCGGTTCCAGAACCGGAGTGGACGCTGCTCGTCAACCCACGCGGACAGATCGTCGGCTGCACCATCGGCAATGACATGAGCTCGCGTGACATCGAAGGCGAAAACCCCCTGTATCTGCCACAAGCCAAGGTCTACCAAGGCAGTTGCGCGCTTGGCCCCTTCATCCTGCTTGCCACCAAACCGCTCCCGCCGACGACCGGTATTGCGCTCGCAGTCGAACGCGCAGGCGCAGTCGCGTTCTCCGGGTCCACCACGCTGGCCGAACTCAAACGCGACCCAGCCCAGCTTGTCGAATATCTCTTCCGCGACAATTGCTTTCCCAGCGGAGTGTTTCTCATGACCGGCACAGGTATCGTGCCCGACGATGACTTCACGCTGGCCGAGGGAGATATTGTCCGCATCCGTATCGATGGCCTCGGCGAGCTGACGAACCCAGTCGTTCGCGCCTGACCCTGGAGCCAAAATGCTTTGACTACGCCTTCGGAGGGGCAGTGCTTTCGCGCGCGATCAGCGTCGTTGTCACCTCAAAGCGACGCTGGTTTGGCATGTGTTCGCCTGGCTCGTTGAGCGCCTCCACCTGCACGCGCAGCGCATCAAATGCTGCGCGCGCCAGAGCGTGGCGCGAAAGCCCGATCGTGGTCAGCGGCGGCAACGTAAATTCAGTAAATGCAATATCGTCCAGCCCGATGACGGAAAGTTCCTCCGGCACGGCCAGCCGCGCCTGGTGCGCCGCATGCAGCACGCCAATCGCCGTCATGTCGTTGGAGCAGATCACTGCCGTCGGACGTTCCTTCAGCCCCAGCAACCGCTGCATCCCAGCTTCGCCGCCCTTCAGCGTGTGATCCGCGTCCACAATCCACTCTTTGCGGATGCGCAGACCGCAGACTGCCGTCGAGCTTTCAAAGCAGTGCAGACGCGTTTCGGCGGAGTGCAGCGTGTGCGGCCCGGCCAGATAAGCAATCTTCCTGTGCCCCAGATTCACCAGATGTTCCACCGCTTCGCGAATCCCCGATGCGTAATCGATCAGGATCGTGCTCACGCGCGGGTTGTTCACCTCAAACTCGGCCAGCACCAGTGGAATACCGTGGTTCACCAATTGATCCAGCACCGACTCTTCGCTGCCGAAGGTCAACACCGCTACGCCTTCCACCTTGCGCTCCAGCATGCGGCGCACAATGGTCTCAATCTGTGCTGCGCTTTGGATGTTGCCCGAACTCACCAGCAGCTCGTAGCCGTGCGCCACCGCAATCTCTTCAAAGCTTGCAATCAGTTCGGGAAAAAACGGATTGGTGATGTTTTCGACAATGATGCCCAGGATGCGGCTGCGCCCGGAGACCAGGCTCCGCGCATGGGTGTTCGGAAAATAGTTCAGTTGTTCGATCGCCTGCCATACGCGCTTCGACAGCTTGTCGCTCACCGCGGACGACCCATTGATCGTGCGGGAGACCGTGGCGATCGACACGCGCGCCAGCGACGCCACCGTGCGGATGTCCGGCTTTCCTGTAGATGTACTGCGGGTGCTTCGAGGACTCACCCCGCCATCCTAATTTGCCGACAGCCATCTGCGCCAGCGAAATCATGCGTCTGCGCTCTCGCTCCTGCCATTGTTCCCGCTTTTCGTGTTCTCGCCTTTGCCCTTGCTCTTGATTTTGCTTTTCTTGTTGTCATTCCCGCAGGGAATCTGCTGTTCGTCAGCGTCCTTCGCCGCGGCGCCTCCGCGACCAACGGTAGCGCAACAAATGTCCGTAGCAGGCAAAGCCCGCGCCTGCTCCTTGCAATGGCGTGCAGGGAAGTTGCTGTTGCCAGCGTCCTTCACTCAGGCCAGCCTGCGACCAAACGGAGCGCCGCCACTCTGCGTGGCGGCTCGCAGGCCGCAGTGGCTGCATGCAATGCCTCAGGCCGTCGTTTTGGTACACAGCTCATCGAAGGCGCGCGCCAGTTCGCCGGCAATCTGCGGCGCTGTCGCTGCTTCGATCACATACCGCTGCATCAGATACACCAGCTTGCCATCGCGCAGAATTGCAATCGCCGGCGAGGTTGGCGGATGTCCTTCAAAGTACGACCGCGCCCGTTCCGTCGCTTCGCGATCCTGTCCGGCAAAAACCGTAATCGAGCGATCCGGCAGTGTGCTGTGTCCCAGCGCCATGCGTACACCGGGGCGCATCTTGCCCGCTGCGCAGCCGCAGATGGAATTTACTACCAACATCGTCGTTCCGGGCTGTCGCAGTGCAGCGTCCACCTCGTCCGCAGTCCGTGCTTCCTGGATTCCGGCGCGCGTCATCTCTTCGCGCATCGGGATCACCATAATCTCTGGATACATCTGTGCCTCCGACAGAGAAAAATCTCCGTTCCATACAGTGTACCGGGGATTGCCAGCATCGTGAATCGTTCAGCCGCCAACGCGCCCATCTGATTTAGCCTGACTGTAACGATGATCCTGCCATCCGGTCTGTCCATTGAAGAAAATCGTCCGCTTGCGCCGCTGACCACGCTGGGCATCGGAGGCCCGGCGCGCTGGTTCGCCCGCCTCAGCTCGGAGTCCCAGCTTGTCGAGGCCTTCACATGGGCACGCACGTGCAATCTGCCTGTCTTCGTCCTCGGCGGCGGCAGCAATCTCGTCGTCGCCGACTCCGGCTTCGACGGCCTCGTCCTGCAGTCCGATCTCCGTGGCATCAGCCGTTCCTTTCAGGATGATCTCTGCCTCTTTCGCGCCGCCGCCGGCGAACCTTGGGACACCTTCGTTACCGAGGCTATCGCCGCCGATTGTGCCGGCATCGAGTGCCTGGCCGGAATTCCCGGCACCGTCGGTGGAACTCCTGTGCAAAATGTCGGCGCGTATGGTCAGGAGGTCGCTGAAACCATTCGCCGCGTCCGTGTCCTCGACCGCGCTACGCTTCAGTTCCATGAGATGGAAGCCGCCGATTGCAGCTTCTCCTATCGGCAGAGCATTTTCAACTCCACTGCGCGCGACCTCTTCGTTGTCACCGCCGTTGAATTTGCGCTCCTGCCCGGCGGTGCGCCGCTGTTGCGCTACGCCGACCTGCAACGCGCCTTTGCCGACCAGCTATCTCCCACGCTTTCCGCTGTCGCGGACAGGGTTCGTGCCATCCGCCGCAGTAAAGGAATGCTGCTCGTCCCCGGCGATCCCGATGTGCGCAGCGCGGGCAGCTTCTTTCGCAACCCCGTCGTCACCACCGCTGAATTTGCAGCTCTCGCCCAGCGACTCGGTGCGCCACCGCCCAGCTATCCGGCGGGCGAGCATCGCATCAAGCTGCCCGCAGCCTGGCTCATTGAGCAGGCTGGTTTCGCGCGCGGCTTCCGCCTCGGTAACGTCGGCATCTCCTCACGCCACACCCTCGCGCTCATCAACTGCGACGGCGGCACTGCCGACGAACTGCTCGCTTTGCGCGATCAGATCGCGGATGCCGTCTATGCCCGCTTCGGCATTCGTCTGGAGATGGAACCGGTTCTCCTCGGTTTCTGACGGCTTGGCTTTTGATCGGGCAGTCTCGCTTGATGAAGCTTGACCACTACGGAGCCATGTCACCGCGGCTGAAGTCGCTCTGTCGCGCCCAGCCGCTCCAGCAATCGCCTGCGCTCCTCGGTCAGCACATCCATCGCCGCACCCTGAGCCGTCACGCGTCCTTCGTGCATCCGCACCACCTCGGCCTGTGTGCGCAGTGCATCCACCGCGTCGTGTGTCACCACCATCGTCTGGATGTTGTGCTCTCCCAGCCATCGCAGCAGCGCCGTCATCACTCCATCGCGGGCCTCTGTATCCAGCGCTGAAAGCGGCTCATCCAACAGCAGCAGCCGCGGTCGAGGAGCCAGCGCACGTGCCAGGGCCACGCGTTGCGCTTCACCTCCGGAGAGCGTCGCCACGCGTCGCTGCGCCAGTGCTTCCGCGCCAACCACTTCCAGCGCTTCGGCAATTCGCTCGGCACGGGCTTCACGAGCCAACTCGCGCAAGCCGAAGCCCACGTTTCCCTCCACCGTCATCTGCGGAAACAGCGCAGCCTGCTGCGAAGCCAGCATCACCCCGCGCCTGCCTGGCCTGCGATGAATCTTCCGCTCCGTATCGGTCAGCGTCTCTCCATCCAGGCGCACCAGCCCGCGCTCCGGCTGCGCCGTCCCTGCGATCATGCGCAGCAGCGTACTCTTGCCCGCGCCAGAGGGGCCAAAGATCACCGTCAGCGGTGCCGTCATCTCGCAGGCAACGTCCAGCGCAAATCCTCCCGCGCAACTGTGCAGCTTCACTTCAACCACGACGCCCCGCCTTCGACCACCTGTCCGGACGCGCATAAAGCACCATCAGCGCCGTCAGCGACAATCCCAGCAGCAGCAGGGAAGTGTGATTCGCCGCGTGCTCATTGAAGTCCTGTACCTGATCGAAGAGCACAATCGAAAGCGTGCGTGTTGCTCCCGGAATATCGCCGCCCAGCATCAGCACCACGCCAAACTCGCCCACCGTGTGCAAAAAACTTAACAGAGCCGCCGTCACCACCGATCGTCTCGCCAGCGGCAGCAGGATGGTACGCGTCAGCCGCACCGGTCCGGCGCCCAGCATCTGCGCAGCCTCCAGCATCGCCTTGTCCACCCCGGTAAAGCCCGCCACCAGCGGCTGCACCGCAAACGGCAGGCTATAAATCGCCGAACCCACCACCAGCCCAGCGAAGGAAAACGCCAGCGGATGGCCAAGCACCGCGGCAATCCCTCGCCCCACCGCTGTGCGCGTACCCAGCAGCACCAGCAGATAATAGCCCAGCACCGTCGGCGGCAACACCAGCGGCAGTGCCGTCACCGCCTGCGCTACGCCGCGCATCCGCGATCCACTCAGCGCCACCCACGCGGCAAACGGCACAGCCACCGCCAGCAGAATTGCCGTCGTCACTGCGGCCAGCCGCATTGTCAGCTCCAGAGCCTGCCAGTCCATCCCGTCCTCGCGTCCCTCACTGCGCTCGTCACTGAGAAGTATGCACGGCCAAATCCGTCACTGGATTCAGTCCGCTTTTTTGCAACTGTCGCTGCATCTCCGGACTGCGCAGAAAATCCAGCATCCGCTGCGCCTCCGTTCGCCGCGGAGACAGCGCCAGTACCACCGCTCCCTGTTCGATCACCGGATACAACTCCTGCGGCACCACCACAAAACTTCCCGCCGCGCGCAACGTCGCCGTCACCGCCGCTGTCTGCGAAATCAATCCCGCATCTGCGTTGCCCGTCTCGGCAAACTGCGCCGCCTGTGCGATATTGGCCGCCGTCACAATCTTCGGCTGCAAGGCTGCGCTCAATCCCAGGCTCGTCAGCGTGGCCATCGCAGCGCGTCCATAGGGTGCGCGTTCCGGATCGGCAATCGCCAGCCGCTTCAGTTGCGTCTCGCGCAGCAGTTCCATCGTCGGATGCGGCCAGTGCGAATCGTGCCGTGTGAACAGCACCAGCACTCCATGCGCATACGGCACCGGCTCGGCGGTTGCGCCCAGTCCCGCAGCAATGATCTTCCGCGGATAGCTCATATCCGCGGATAAAAACAGGTCAAAACCTGCGCCATTCAACATCTGTGCCGTCAACGCCGCCGACGACTCATAGGTCGCCGTCGCCTCGATCCCCGTCGCCTGCTGAAACGCGCGCAACACCGGCGGCAGCACCGGCTGCAAATCTGCTGCCGCTGCAATCCGCAAGGACGCCGACGGCTTCTGCGCGACTGCACTGCCCCCGTGCAGAAACATCGCCGCCAGCACCGTCACCAACCATCCCTGCCACATCCGGTGCCATCCCTGCGTTTTGTTTGCTCTTGTCCTCACTCGTGCTCACCTTTTTCCGCACTCCGTGCAGCACCGCGCCGACCGCTTGCTGGTAGGCTAACACTTAAGATGAGCGACAATCTTCATCAGCTTCGCTGTTTCGGCTGCGGCCAGCGCATTCGCGGTGACCAGGCCGGTCCCAACTTCCGCTGCGCCGATTGCGGCGATCTCTTCGAGGTCGAATATCCCGGCTGGAGCCGGGCCGGCGACCGTCCCAATGCCGGCGCGCTCAAGTGGCTCTGGCGAGAACGCCGCCTTTCGCAGGACAGGCTCGATCACTCCGGTGTCTGGCGTTTCCGCGAACTGCTGCCCATCCTTGACAGCTTTGACCACGCCGTCACCCTGCGCGAGGGCAATACTCCGCTTTATCACCTTCCGCTTGCCGCGTGCGCTCTCGGCATCGACGCGCTCTTCGCCAAGCACCAGGGCATGAATCCCACGGGATCCTTCAAAGACACCGGCATGACCTCGGCTCTCAGCGTCGCTCGCGAACGTGGCTTCGAATGGGTCGCCTGCGCCTCCACCGGCAACACCTCAGCGGCGATGGCCGCCTATGCCGCGCGCGCCGGCATGCGCTCACTCGTCCTCATTCCTCAGGGCAAGATCGCCTGGGGCAAGCTCTCCCAGGCGATGGACTACGGTGCTGTCACCTGCCAGCTTGAGACTGACTTCGACGGCTGCGTTCGCGTCCTCACGCGCATCGTCGAGCAGGCCCCCATCTACCTGCTCAACTCCGTCAATCCCTATCGCCTGGAGGGGCAGAAAACCCCCGCGCTCGAACTCGCCGAAGCCATGGACTGGAATGTTCCCGACCACATCCTCGTGCCCGGCGGCAATCTCGCCAACAGCTCCGCGCTCGGCAAAGGCTTCCGTGAGATGAAGGAGCTTGGACTCATCCATCGCCTGCCGCGCATCACCGTCGTCCAGGCCGCGGGTTCGGCCCCGCTGGTGCACAGCTTCGCCGCCAACGGTGGCAAGGCTCTGGAGCCGGTCGAAGCGCACACCCGCGCCACCGCCATCCGCATCGGCAACCCTGCAAGCTGGCGCAAAGCCGCTCAGGTTATCCACGAAAC
Organism: Acidobacteriota bacterium; assembly: GCA_021804655.1. Taxonomy (GTDB): domain Bacteria; phylum Acidobacteriota; class Terriglobia; order Terriglobales; family Acidobacteriaceae; genus Acidicapsa. The sequence continues at coordinate 38,764 of JAJZHE010000004.1, read as the reverse complement.
CGGCGGCTGGTGTCTCGACGTGAGTGAAGGCGAAATCGGCGTCGCCAAGGCTGAACTGGGCCGCGAAGGCATCGGTTCCGAACCCGCCTCCGCTGTTACCCTGGCCGGCCTGAAAAAACTCGTTGCCGACGGCCGCATCGCCTCGACTGAAACTGTCGTCCTGCTGCTCACCGGACACACTCTCAAGGACGCCGACTACACCATCGACTTCCATCGCGGCACCCTGCTCACCGAAGCCGAAGCCGCTCCCGTCGAGGCCGCCATGCAGCCCCTGCGCCGCAACGCCGTCGCCGTCGAAGCTACGCCCGAGGCCGTCCTGCGCACCCTGCGCTCGGTGGCAGAGATCACCGCGCCGCCTGCAAGCCAATCCTCCAGCCCATCACGACAGGCCATCTGAAATGCCCGACCGTCCTCGCCCTCTGCTTCTGCGCCTGCCCGCTACCTCGGCCAACCTGGGCGCGGCCTTTGACACTGCCGCCGTTGCGCTCGATTTTGCCCTGGAGATCGAGGCTGAGCCTGCTTCGGCATTCTCCATCCACGCCACCGGGCGCAACATCGCCGAATGCTCCCAGCTTCATGGCAACCTGATCCTCGACACCTATCGCGCGCTGCTGACCCGCGAAGGTCGGTCTGTCCTCCCGCTCAGCCTTCGCATGGAGAACCAGATTCCCCTGGGCATGGGCTGTGGCTCTTCAGCCGCGGGACGACTTGCCGCCGTCGCCCTTGCCGCTCACTTCGGCGCACTGGGTTGGTCCAGTGCGCGCGTTCTCGCCGAAGCCGCCGCCCTCGAAGGTCATCCCGATAACGTCGCCGCATGTTGGTATGGTGGCCTGGCCATCGCGGCCCGTTCATCCGATGATCCCGCGCACACCTTGCCTCTGGTCTCTATCCCGCCGCCCGATGCCTGGCGCGCCATTCTCGCGCTTCCCGCGCATCCGCTGGCCACCAGCCACGCTCGCTCCGTGCTGCCGGATGCCTGGTCACGCACTGATGTTGTCGCCAACCTTCAGGCAACGGCGCTGCTGGCTCCTGCATTCGCCTCCGGCCGCGCTGATCTTCTGGCCGCCGCCACAACCGATCACCTCCACCAGACGTATCGCAGCGCCATCTGCCCGCTGCTGGATCCGCTGCTCCCGCTCGTCGGCCAGCACGGCATCCACTCCGTCACGCTCAGCGGAGCCGGACCCTCCGTCCTGCTCATCACCCAAACCGATCAGGCACCCGCTCTCGCGGCCATCGCCCGCTCCATTCAACCCTTCGGTTGGCAGCCTGACCGCGACGTCGAGATTCTCTTCGCACGTTTTGCAACCTTTGGCGCCGACCAGTTCTGGCTCATTGTCTGAGCTTCGAAAGCCGATCCCGGCTTGCTGATTCTGTTGCACTGGGTGGTTACTTTATTACTTTAAAGTAAATACATGGTTACTGATTGCTATTACCTAAGATTTCTTGCCATTCACTTCAAAACAACCTACAGTTGACCGCGTGGGCAGTTCTGGGGGAGGGCTGCTCTAAGCGCCTGTGACCGTTCAAGGTCCAGGCGCTTTTTCTTGCCCACTCCTTGCCCGCCTCTGACCATGCGTGCGACTTTGCTGTTTCTTCGCGCATCCAATCCCCGTGCGCAGCATTTACACTGAATTTAAGTGTTTCCGCACGAAGGAGAGTTATGGCAGGCACAGCAGTTCTGGAAGTCAGCGATGCTTCTTTTGACAGCGAAGTTCTTCAATCCGAGCAGCCGGTTCTGGTCGATTTCTGGGCCGTCTGGTGTGGCCCCTGCAAAATGATCGGCCCCATTGTCGATCAGGTCGCCGAATCCTACGCCGGGCGCCTCAAAGTGGCCAAGGTCAACGTCGATCAGAACGGTGCCACGCCTGGTCGTTACGGCATCCGCGGCATTCCCGCGCTGCTCTTCTTCAAGGGCGGCAAGGTTGCCGATCAGATCGTCGGCTACGTGCCGCGCGAGGTCATCGAGGAGAAAGTCAACCGCCTGCTCGCCTGAGCAGCGATTGCACGCGCGTCCGGACGTGAAGTCTCAAAAAAATCAGCGGCCTGCCTGAATCGGGCGGGCCGTTTTCTGGTTGTTCTTCAGACTACTCTTCAATCCAGTCTCAAGGAGCCATGGTCAGCGATATCGTCGCAGAACGCCGAGCACGCGTCCTTGAATCGCCACATGTGCTGCGGGCACCACAATCGGAGCCATCTCCACATTCGCCGGTTGCAGCCGGACTGAGTTGCCCTCGAAAAAAAAACGCTTCAGTGTTGTCTCTGCACCACGCACCAGCGCCACCACAATCTCGCCCTGCCGCGCCGTTCGAGTGCGCTCCACCAGCACATAATCTCCGTTCAAAATATGCTCATCGCGCATAGAGTCGCCCCGGACCTCGAGCGCAAAAACGTCACGGTTGCCCACCACATCCTGCAGCGAAATCGTCTCCGCCGCCTGCACCGCTTCCACCGGAAAACCAGCAGCAATGCGACCCAGCAGCGGCACCTGCTGCCCGCTGCGCACGCGCGCTCCCTCCGGCACCAGATCGATCGAACGGCTGCGGTTGCGCTCCCGGTCAAGCAATCCTTTCTTTTCCAGGTTGGTGATGTGCTTGTGCACCGTGGCCACAGAACGCAGCCCCAGCCCCGCCGCAATCTCTTCAAACGACGGCGAGTACCCGTTTTCTTCGACAAACGCTTCCAGAAAATCGACAACTTCTTTTTGTCTGCGTGTAATGGCCATGCGCGCATTATAGCGAAAAAAAGGCGAATCTGTACAGGAAATTCCTTTGCAACTTTTCCTGGGCATCTTTCCCTTCACCTGCTTCTCAGGCTCTTTCATGTGATTTGGGAAATTCCACACACGCGCTCCCAATCACGGAAGCCATTCACATGAGTCAAATGATTTTTTCTTGAGAATCCTCATGAGAAGCCGGAAGGTAGAGACGTGATCAGCGGAATCCTGGTGTCGGCAACTGCCAGCCATTCATTCCGCGGAGGGACTGACCCATGAAATTGCTTGTTGCCGAGGATGACCGCGCGCTGGCGCAGTTCCTCACCCGCGGTCTGGAAGCCGATGGCCACCGTGTCCGCTGCGCCGCCGACGGCGTCGAAGCCGTCCTTGCCTATCAGCAGGACGCGCCCGACCTGACCATCCTTGATCTGAACCTGCCGCGCAAGGACGGCGAACAGGCCCTTGCCGAGATGCGCGCCGTCGATGCCGATCTGCCCGTGCTTGTGCTGACCGCACGCCAGGAGGTGGAGACGCGCATCCGCTGCCTTGATCTCGGAGCCGATGACTTCATGGTCAAGCCGTTCAGCCTGCATGAGCTGCGCGCACGCTGCCGCGCTCTGCTGCGTCGCAAACGCGAGGCCCGCCTGATGCTGCGCGTCGCCGACCTGGAACTGGATCGCATGGAACACACCGCGCGACGTGCCGGCGCGCCCATTGCGCTCACCAACAAAGAGTTCGCGTTACTTGAGTACCTCATGCTGCGCCGTGGCGAGTGCATCTCCCGCGTCGAGCTTCTGGATGCGGTCTGGAATATGGAGCCGGCTCAGACTACGAACATCGTCGATGTGTACATCAACTACCTGCGTCGCAAGCTCAAGGATCCGCCGCCCGGCTTCCTGGTGCGTACGGTGCGGGGGCGTGGCTATCTGGTTCCATCGGAGACCGAATTGCGGCTTCCGGTGCCTGGGCATGCAGCAGCGATTGCAGCCATACCGGCGCTGCCGCCGCTGGGCTGACAGCAGAGCAGCGGCGTTCCGGTCGGGCATGCGATGGTTGGCTCTGTGCTGGCCTCATGTGGATGCAATGGCAGCGCACTGCCGGATTGCGACCGGCCAGCTTCGGCGATTGCTTTTCCCATGGGTGAAATCACGAGATTTTTTCGAGTATTTGCTTGCGGTGGCTTCTCCGCTGATTCACTTTATTGACGCGCTTTTTCCTCAACCTCTGTGATGCGCCATGGATCGCTTCCGTGGCAATTTCTTCTCGACACTTTTCGTTTTGGAGCCTGCTCATGTCGTCCCAGCCCTTTCCCTCTTCGCCCTCTCGACCGTCTTCGCAGCCCATTCCCAGCGTGGCGCTTCCGCGCAGCCTGCGCACACGCACCGTACTGATCGTCACGCCCGATCTTGGCCAGCGGCGTCAGCTCGCCGTCGCACTTGCCGAACTGCGCTGGCGAGTGCTGGAGGCCGATTGTGGGGCTGCGGCCTGGACTCAGTCCGCCGAGACGACGATCGAAGCGGTTCTCGTGGACTCCTGGCTGCCGGATCTCGAACTGAACGAATTTCTGGAAGAGTTTCGCCGCCAGCATCCTCGTGCCGACATGCTGCTCACGGATGGAGCGCAGGTGAAGGGTGCGCCGCGATGCAGCTATCATCAGGAGTTGCTCTTTGCCCTGCGCCGCAGTGCGCCGTCGGACACCGCCGCCTGGAATGCCGCGCCTGTACTCGACGGCGATCCAGAGACGACACGGGCATCTCTGCCCGACGCTGTTTCGTCGTTGGTTGACTCGGCCCGGTTCCGTCCCGGACCGGAGACTTCCTGTGAAAGCATCTCGCTGCGGAGCGCAGGCGCTTCGACTGAGGTTGAGCCGTTGCCTGGCCTCATCGGTCGCGCTCCGGTGATGCTTGAGGTCAGCCGACGCGTGCGCCTGGTTGCCGGTCATCGTACATCGGTGCTGATTGAAGGCCCCACCGGCACCGGCAAGGAGCGCGTTGCCGAGTCCTTGCATCGGCTCTCCGATCGCGCATCCCGACCTTTTGTCGCCATCAACTGCGCTGCCATTCCAGAGGCGCTGCTGGAGGCCGAACTCTTCGGTCACACCCGAGGAGCTTTCACCGGAGCCGTACAGGGTCGCACGGGACGGATTGAGTCCGCCGATGGAGGAACACTCTTTCTCGACGAGATTGGTGAGATGCCGCTGGCTCTCCAGGCCAAACTGCTGCGCTTCCTGGAGTGCGGCGAGTTGCAGCGCGTCGGGGAAAACTCGACCGTTCGCGTCGATGTGCGCATTCTCGCCGCGACCCATCAGCATCTGGCCTCGGACGCGCGCGCCGGGCGCTTTCGCGCAGATCTCTATCATCGCCTGGCGGTCTTTCTCATTCGCACGCCCGCGCTGGCCGCGCACCGGCAGGACCTGCCTTTGCTGGTTGAACATGTGCTGGAGCGGCTGGGTGAGCGCATGCCGGTCAAGCGGCTCGATCCGGAGGCGATGGAGCGCCTGATGACCCACTCCTGGCCGGGCAATGTCCGCGAACTGGAGCATGTGCTGGAGCGAGCTGCGATTCTTGCCGCCGATTCTCCCTGGATACGCTCCACGGAGATTGAGTTCGGGGATGAAGCGGACGCTGATTCTGTGGCAACACGGCTTTGAGAGGCACTCCGGGGAGCTGGCTGCGTTTGTTGGATTCTTAGAATTCTCTGCGTCTTCTCCCGCTGTTTGGCCGCAAAATTGCACGATTCACACGCAAGGAGAGTTCCCATGCAACTGGAAACTACGCTCAGCAATGAGCTGGCTCGCTACCTGGATTTGAGCACGCGTCAGATCCAGATCACCGCCGCCAACATGGCCAACATCGACACGCCCGGCTACCGCACCGTGGGCATGGACTTCGACGCCGCCATGCAGCAGGCGTTGAGCGACGGCGGCCAGGATCCGGTCCAGCCAAAGATACGTCCGCAGGGCGGACTGGTTGTGCGCCCCGACGGCAACGACGTCTCGATGGATCGTGAGTCGATGCAGATGGCCGAGGCGCAGTTGCGCTTCAAGACCGGCGTTGCGCTGCTGCGCCGCGAGTATACGCGCGTCTTCAACGCCATCCATGCCAAGTAGGCGGGATGCCGTCCGTCGCGCAGCGCAGGCTGCTGTTCCGCCGTCCCGGAGACTTCCGTCCCTGCATCTTCAGGGAGTGTAACCGCAACGTCGAGGAGAATCCAATGAATCTTTTTGGAATACCGAGGAGAATGCGATGAATCTTTTTGGAATGATGGACACCTCCGGTTCCGCGTTGCAGGCCGAGCGCATGCGCGCCGAAGTGGTGGCCGCCAACATGGCCAACGCCGAGACCACGCGCACCGCCGACGGCACGCCCTATCATCGCCAGCATGTCGTCTTCGCCGCCCGCTCGCAGCAGAGCTTCGCCGGCGCGCTCAATACGCAGCTCGATCCGGCAACGCAGTTGTCCGCGCTTCAGGCCTCGGCCGCTTCGCCGACGGTGATTCTGCCGTTGCCTGGAGCCTCGCTCGTTGCGCCCGGTGTTCAGGTCGCGGCCGTCGTCCAGGACACCGCTCCGGCGCTCAAGCGCTACGATCCCGGCCATCCTGATGCGGACGCGCAGGGCTACGTCTCCTACCCGGATATCAACCCGCTTACGGAGATGGTGGACCTGATGGGCGCGACCCGCTCCTACGGTCTCAATGTCTCGGCCGTGCAGGCGGAGAAATCCATGATCAGCTCTTCGCTCGAGCTGGCCAAGTAATCGACGGTCGCATGTCGTCCATCCCTCGTCGCCATTTAGTTGCCGTCCACCTCTCGTTGTCTCTCGTTGAAGGAGATTGAATCCGATGCTTCCCCTCATCCCCGCCGCGCAGTCGGCGCAAGACGTCTTCAGCAGCACAACTCCGCTCAGCCCCTTTGGCGGCGCGCTCACCTCCGGCGCGTCGCAATCTGTCACTTCGTATGGAGCCTCATTCGGAACTACGTTCGGCGACGCATTGGCCTCGGCTGCCAGCAGCGCTACGGCGTCAGCGGGCGCAATTTCCCCGGCAACCGGCGTGTCGTCAGAGATCGCGATGTCGGGCATTGCTTCCACGTCTGCTCCGTTCTCTGATCTTCTCGTCCAGTCCGTTACGCAGGTCAACCAGTTGGAGCGCGCCGCACAGACTTCGATCGAGGGCCTGCTCTCCGGCAAAGGCGTCGATGTGCATGAGGCGATGATCGCCACGGAAAAAGCCGAGATGGGCTTTGATATGGCGGTCGCCGTGCGCGACAAAGCGCTCTCGGCCTATCAGCAGGTGATGAGCATGCAGTTCTGACGGCGTCCCAACACACTGCTGCCGACAACGAAAGACAGCAATCGCAGCAACCGACGACTCTGAACCAACCATGAAAGAATGCGCAGGCGAAGATGGCCGCAGGAACACAGATCGATCGCAGTCCAGGTGCCGCAGGAGCCATACCTCTTCCAGGCGGTTCCGGGGCCGCGCCTACCGGCGAATCTGCCGCTGATGGCAGCGTACTGGCACGTGCTCAATTTGGCTGGAGTCAGGCCTCCGCGCGCTGGGATCAATTGCCGCCGCATCAGCGCACACGTCTGCTCATCGGGACTACGCTGGCGGTCGCCGTGCTGATTTTGATGGGCTGGTTCGCCACGCGCACCGACTGGCGCGTGCTCTACGCCGGCATGGACCCGGACGATGCGCGCAGCATGGCGCAGGTGCTCACTCAGGCGCAGATTCCCTTCGATCTTGCCGCCACCGGATCCACCATCCGTGTGCCTGCGGCGGATCTCGACAAGGCTCGTCTGGCCACAGCCTCCAAAGGCGGACCGCACAGCGGGCGCATGGGCTTTGAGCTTTTCGACAAGCCCAACTGGGTCGGCTCTGAGTTCGACGAGCGGGTCAACTATCAGCGTGCACTGGAGGGTGAGCTGGAGCACACCATTGCCACGCTCAGCGACGTTCAGGCGGCACGCGTCCATCTGGTTCTGCCTCACGATTCGCTCTTCCGCGACCAGGACCGTCCGGCCAAGGCTTCGGTCGTTCTCACGCTGCGCCACGGTCATCTGGCCGACGGCGAGGACGACTCGATCCGCAATCTTGTCGCCTCGGCCGTCGATGGTCTCGCGCCCGCTCAGGTGGTGCTGGTCGATGCCAGCGGTCATCTGCCGTTGGGTCCGAAGACTGGCGAGCAGATGCGTCTGGGCACCGAAGAGGCGCTGGAGGCCAAGCTGATGGACACTCTGGAGCCGGTCGTCGGCGCCGGCAACGTGCGCGCCTCGGTGACCGTCGATTACAACCCGAAGACGACTGAAGAGACCGACGACACCTACGATCCCAACCAGACCGTTGCGCTCTCCATGCAGCGCACCGAGCAGAGTGCCGGTTCGCAGCCGGTAGCGGCCGGGGTTCCCGGAACGGCCTCGAATGCTCCCAACTCCCAGGCCAAGCCTGTCTATCCTCCGCAAGAGACACCGCCGCAGACGGCGAAGACGGAGAGCGGCACCTATGCGGCTTCGCACAAGGTCTTGCACACGCTGGAGCAGCCTGGCCATCTGCGCCGGGTGACGGCGGCGATTCTTGTCAACGACCGCCTGGTGCATCCAGCCAGCGGCAAATCGCCTGCCGTCTGGCAGCATCTCAATGCCGCCGAGATGCAGAACCTGACCGCTTTGGCACAGGCTGCTGTGGGTTTCGACGGAACGCGCGGCGATCTGGTTACGGTCGAGAACCTGCCCTTTGAGGATAATCAGAGCGTACCAGCGATCTCCACGCCGGAGCGCATGCTGCGCCTCGCCGAGCAGTCGCCATTGCTGCTCAAGTACGGCACGCTGCTGGTGGGTCTGGCCTTGCTGATCCTGCTCGGGATTCGTCCTGCGCTTCAGAAGCCAAAGACAACAGAAAAAACCACCGCGCAGCAGGCAGCGCTGGCCGGAGTCGCGGATCCAGTGCTGTCGCCCGGAGTCCCGACCGAAGCGGATCTGGAGCGGTTGCGTTCACAGAAGGTCTTCGATCAGGTTGCCGAGCAACTCAAGCAGAATCCGGCTCAAAGTTCGCGGCTGTTGCAAAGCTGGATTCACTCCGAATGAGCGCTGCAAGGGCCTGAGAAAGGCGTGAGTACAAAAGTCGGCGTATTTCTCAGACGGGAGTTTTTTCAGGCAAAGATTTGATTCAGGCAGAATTTTTTCAGATCGGGTGAGGCAACGTGGCGGAGCAGGCGACAGAGAATACGGCACAACGCAGAATGGCGGCGTCGATCAGCGGAGCGCGCAAAGCGGCAATTCTCATGGTTGCGCTTGGCGAGGACCTGGCTCGTGAGATTCTGCGCACACTGCCGGAGTCCGACGTGCAGCGCATTACGGAAGAGCTGGCCGATCTGCGTGCCATTCCGCCCGAGCTTTCTGCCGAGATTGTTCGGGAGTTCTGGGAGATGCTGGAGACCCAGCAGGTGATGATGCACGGCGGTCTTGATTACGCCTCGCGTCTGCTGCAGGACGCATTTGGCAAGCAGCGCGCCGAGGATCTGATGGAACTGGTGCGACGTGCGCAGGAGGAGAGCCAGGGCAATCTGGCCAAGCTGCAGAAGACAGATCCGCTGCAACTGGGCAAGTTGCTGGAGGCTGAACATCCGCAGACGATTGCGCTGGTGCTGGCTCATCTTGACCCGCGTCGCGCCTCGATGGTGCTGGACAATCTGAGTGAAGAGCGCAAGGTAGTCTCGGTGCGCCGTCTGGCGGAGATGCGGCAGTTCTCGCCCGAGATGGCGCAGAAGGTTGCGCAGATTCTTCATCGTCGCCTGGAGAATGTCGGCGACAACAAGCGGAAGAGTTACTCCGGCTTCAAGGCGGTGGCCGACCTTCTCAACCGCCAGAATGCCGAGGAGGCCAAGCGCATTCTGGAGGTGCTTGAAGAAAGCAATCCGGAGCTTGCGCTGGGCATCCGCAACCTGATGTTCACGTTTGAGGATCTGGTCACCGTGCCGCCCACCAGTATTCGCGAGATCGTCTCCGGCGTGGACAAAAAGCAGCTTGCACTGGCGTTGCGCGGCGCTAACGAGGAGCTGCGCGCGCAGATGTTCAAAGCGATGAGTTCACGCGCCGTCGAGATGCTCAAGGAAGATATGGAGGTGCTCGGTCCGGTGCGTTCGCGCGAGGTTGCCGCCGCGCAGCAGGAGATTTTGAACCTTGCCCGCCGCCTGGAGGCAGAAGGCAAGGTCATCCTGAAGATGGAATCCGGCGACGAGATGATGGTCTGAGGGAGAGATGCGCATGTCTGGTCTTCGCAGTTCGTTTCGAAGTTCTTCTCACAACGCAAAGCGCCATCCGACTCGTGCCCGAACGGGCGACCGCAAAGCCGATCATGCTGGTCCGTCGGATGCTGGTTCGTTCGATGCAGGTGCGTCTCTGGACGCTCTCTCCTCGGAATCGAGCGACGGCAGCGACTTCTCCGCACTTGTCTATCCCACCGTCCCGGCGAAGGATTCCAACGCCGCTTCCGCCTTTCCCGTCGCCCCCATCTCCATCGCCGATGAAGAGTCCGCCACCAGTCAACATTTAGCCACGGTCTTCCCCGGATTTTTGTCGGTCATGTCTCCGCAGACAAATCAGACCGAAACAACACAAGCGGCGGCCTCACGATCTCTGATGCCGCAGCCGGACGGCATCGAAGATCAGAAACCGGAAGGCGAGGCCGAAGAAGTCGTCAGTCATCGCTGGCAGGACGGTTGGCTGGCTGGTTTGCAGCAGGGCAGGGAAGAAGGCAGGGAAGAAGGCAGGTCGCAGGCGCAGGCTGCCGATCGAGAGGCTCAGCAATCGGCGATCGAGGGTGCGCGACAGCAGGTTCTGGCTGTACTTGACGACTTTGCCGCGGAACGCGAGCATTGCCTCCATGAGCTGGAGCAGGAAGCCGTGCGTCTGGCACTGGCCATTGCCGCGCGCATCCTGCGCCGTGAGGCGCAGATGGATCCGCTGCTGCTTTCTGGAGCGGTGCGTGTCGCGCTGAACCAGCTTGGAGAGTCGGCGAAGGTCCAGATCATCGTTCCAGAGGCCGACCGTGCACTTTGGGAAGAGTCGCTTCGTCTGACTCCAGGCCTGCGTCAGCGCCCGGAGGTTGTTGGCGATGCGCGTATGGAACTGGGCGAGTGCCGTATCGAAACCGGTCTGGGTGAAAACGGATTTGGCGGAGCCGATCTCAGCCTGCACGAGCAGTTGCGTGAGATCGAGCGTGGCTTTTTTGATCGCCTTCCACGTCGGCCAGCAACACAAACTCCAGCCTCCGTGGATTTTCAGCCGATGCCAGCGCCGTCTGTGCCAGTTCAGTCTGCGCCGCATGACCCACTTCCGGCTGCCGAAGCCACTGGAGCACCGCGATGACCCCTCCCGGGCAGCTCAGCGGCTATCAGCATCGCCTGCGGCGCATCCAGCCCTGGCGGTGGCGCGGCCAGGTGTTGCAGGCCATCGGCCAGACCATCGAATCAGCCGGCCCCATCTGCTCGGTCGGCCAGTTGTGCGCCATCGTGGACCGGCAGGGCGGCCGTCACCTGGCCGAGGTCATCGGCTTTCGCGGCCAGACGGTGCTCTCCATGCCGGTCAATGCGCCGGAGGGCATCCAGTATGGCGATGCGGTCGAGGCGCTGGGGGTGACGCCGGAGGTCGAGACCGGCCCGGCGCTGATGGGCCGTGTGCTGGACGCGCTGGGCCATCCCATTGACGGCGGACGCGCACCGCGCACCGCGCATTCGGTTCCGCTCGACGGTCCGGTCTGTACGCCACTGGACCGGCTTCCCATCCGCCGTCCGCTGGGCACTGGAATCCGCGCCATCGACGGTCTACTCACGGTTGGTCGCGGGCAGCGTGTGGGCATCTTCGGCGGCTCCGGTGTCGGCAAAAGCACCCTGATCGGCATGATGACGCGCAACACTGAGGCGGATATCACCGTCGTCGGGCTGGTCGGCGAACGTGGCCGCGAGGTGGGTGAGTTTCTGGAGGATGCGCTGGGCGAGGAGGGTCGCCGCCGCTCGGTTGTCATGGTTTCCACCTCCGACCAAAGCCCGTTGATGCGCATGCGCGCCGCGCTGGGAGCCACGGCGATTGCCGAGTCCTTTGCCGCCGAGGGCCATCATGTTCTGCTGGTGCTCGATTCACTCACGCGTTTCGCCATGGCTGCCCGCGAGATCGGTCTTGCAGCCGGTGAGCCAGCGACGGCCAAAGGCTACACCCCTTCGGTCTTCACGCGCCTGGCGCGCCTGGTCGAGCGCGCCGGCAGCTTCCGCAACGGCTCCATCACGGCTTTCTACACGGTGCTGATGGAGGGCGACGATCAGCAGGATCCTCTCGTCGATGCGGTTCGCTCGCTGCTGGACGGCCATGTCGTGCTCTCCCGCGCGCTGGCCTCGGAGGGCTGGTATCCGCCCATTCAGATTCTCGATTCCGTCAGTCGGCTGATGACCGCTGTCGCCTCGCCGGAGCATCGCGAAGCCGCTGCCGAGCTGCGCCGCCTGCTGGCGGCCTATGCGCGCTCCGAGGATCTGGTCCGCATCGGGGCGTATCGCCCTGGTTCCGATGAAGACCTCGACCGCGCGCTCGAAGCGCGCCCTCTGCTGCGCGAGTTTTTCATGCAGGGCGCCGCCGAGCGGCTTGACTTTCAGGGCTGTGTGGATCGTCTTCTGGCTTTGGCCGAGTCGATCTGATGGCGCATGTTCAGCTCGCAAGCCTTGCTCGCAAACCCGGCTCGCAAACCAGGCACGAAAATTGTGCACGCTCAATCTGCCGATTCAACTCGCGCACTCAACCTGCAACCTGTCCTTCGCCGTCCGGAGTTTCGCTCATGTCCGTCAAAACCCTCCGTCGCCTCACCCGCATTCGTGAACTCGAAGAGGACCAAAGCCGCTTGGTGCTGGAGGCAGCCGCACGCAGCCGCGAACAGGCTGCCGCCGAGTTGCTGGCCGCTCACCAGGAGTGTCTCGATGGCCGTGCGGACCTGGTCCACGGCGTCGAACACGATGACCCTCGTGACCGCCAGACTGGCCTGATCCGCATGCAGGTGGCCACGCGTCAAGCCGAGTTTCTGCGTCCCCAGCTCCAGCAGCTTGACGAGCAGCTTGCCGTCCAACGCGAGGAGTATCAGGCCCGCCGTACCGCTCGCCGCCAGGTGGAGACGTTGCTCACCGAGGCTGAGCTGCGCGTGCGTCAGGAGACGGACCGCCGCGCTCAGCAGATGCTTGACGACTGGTTCGGGCGCAAGCGCCGCACTGCCGACACATCCGCAGACGACTCGGGCGCATCCCCCGATGCAGCCGCTGCGCCCAAAGCTTCCAGCAGACGTCGCGCTTGACATCCCGCTGCTTCGCGTCGATGCTAGTCATTTGGGCACGCGCGCCTGCTGGGCGCTTCGCTGTCCTGCATCCTGCTTCAATCCCCGGAGGTTGGGTCGTTGGTTCGCGTTTTCTATCACGACAAATGTTTCGATGGCGCCTGTTCCGCCTCGCTTTTCACGCGTTTTCATCGTTCCTGCATCGATCCGGCAGCCGCCTACGAGTTTTGTGGCCTGGTTCATCGTGCCGGCGCGCTCTTCGACGAAGCCGCTTTCACCGGCGAGGAAAACGCCATCGTCGATTTCAAGTACTCTTCGTCGCCACGCATCACCTGGTGGTTCGATCATCACCTCTCGGCCTTCCTCACCGCCGCCGATCAGCAGCACTTCGCCGCCTGCCAGCAGGATGCAGCCTGCTCGCGCCGCCGTTTTTACGATCCCGCGTACATCTCCTGCACCAGTTTTCTGGCGCACATCGCTGCCACGCGCTTCGGCTTCGACACCGCTCCCTTCGCCGAACTCATCCACTGGGCCGACATCGTCGATGGCGCGCGCTATGAATCGCCGGAGTCCGCCGTTGAGATGCCCGCTCCCGCCATGCGCCTCACGCTCATCATTGAGGCTACGCAGGATCCATCCTTTCTGCCGCATCTCATTCCGCTGCTCACCGCCATGCCTCTTGCCGAGGTCATCGCACAGCCCTTTGTCGCCGATCTGTTGCCGCCTTTGCTGGCGCAGCATGAGCGCGCCATCGCCCTCATCCGCGAGCGCGCTGAATATCGCGATGGAACGCTCTTCTTCGACATCACCGATCATCCGATGGAAGGCTTCAACAAGTTCATCCCGTACTATCTTTTTCCACAAGCCACCTACTCTATCGGATTGTCCCGATCCAGCTTCCGCACCAAGGTTGCGGTCGGCTCCAATCCCTGGACAACGGCCACCGGAGAACAGATGGTCAATCTCGCCAAAGTCTGCGAGCGCTACGGCGGCGGCGGCCATGCCCGCGTGGGAGCCATCAGCTTTCCGCCCGACCGTGCCGACGAAGCCCGCATCGCCGCGCAGACCATCGTCGCCGAGCTGCGCACCGCTAATCCCTTTCCCGGCCAGTGAAGATTGTGTCTGGCTTTGCGTTTTTGGCGTCCGTTGGCGCTGAACCCTGGAGTACCCCATGAAGCCATATATTCTTCTTTCCGCGCTCTGCTTTGTTGTCTCGGCTCTGCCCGTCTCTGCTCAGCTTCCTTCCTGGGCGATCGGCCCGTTCACGCGTCCCGTTACGGGCCAGGTCAGCGCGCCCATCGTCAAACCGGATCCGCAATCGCTCTTTCACGACCCCATCCTCGACCGCGACGTCCACTGGCAAGCTCTGCACACCTTCAATCCCGCAGCCATCGTCCGCCACGGTCAGGTTTACGTTCTCTACCGCGCCGAAGACGACTCCGGCAGCATGCAGATCGGCATGCACACCTCGCGCCTCGGTCTGGCCGTCTCTCGCGACGGCCTCCACTTCCACACCCTGCCCACGCCGGTCTTTTATCCCGCCCACGACGCCCAGCAGTCTCGCGAGTGGCCCGGCGGCGTCGAAGACCCGCGCATCGTCCAGGCCCCGGACGGGCGTTACATCCTCACCTACACCCAGTGGAACCGGCAGACCTACTCGATCGGCATCGCTGTTTCACGAGACTTGGAGCACTGGAGCAAATACGGTCCCGCGCTCGGCGTCTCCGGCCCTTACGCCAGCCTGATGTACAAGTCTGGCGGTATTCTTACGCGCCTCCAGCATGGCCATCTGGTCGCTGCGCGTCTTCATGGTCGCTTCTGGATGTACTGGGGCGAGATTCAGATTCGCCTCGCCACTTCCCCTGACCTCATTCACTGGACGCCGGTCGAGCAGGGGTCGGCGGAAGCGGTGCCTCCGCCCAGTTCCACCGAGACGAGTGGCGATGAGACGGGCCATGCGCTCGTTCTGCTCCACAACCGCCCCGGCTCCTTCGACAGCGGTTTTCCGGAGGTCGGTCCGCCACCCATCCTCACGCGCCACGGCATTGTCCTGCTCTATAACGGCAAAAATGCAGCCGCATCCGATCCAGTCACAGCCCGCGACCCGGCACTCGATCCCGGCGCGTATGCGGTCGGCGAAGCGCTTTTTTCAGCCCCTGACCCCACGCGCCTGCTCGCCCGCCTCAACCAGCCTGTGCTCTTTCCGCAGCAGCCCTGGGAGCGCAGCGGCCAATACGCCGCCGGCACCACCTTTGCTGAAGGACTCGTTCACTTCCGCCGCCACTGGTTTCTTTACTACGGCTGCGCCGACTCCTTTGTCGCCGTCGCCATCGCTCCGCTTCACGCCACCTCACGCCCACAATAAAGTCGCAACAGGTTGTTGGCCTTTCCACAGAGAATCCGCAGTCATCCATGCTCTTGCCTTTGCTCTTGCCCCTTCTTTTTTTTGTTGTCATTCCCGAAGGGAATCTGCTGTTCTCATCAGCCTCCACAACAGCCCCTCCGCGACCAGCGGGAGCGCCACTGCGCGAACGCGCATCTGCTGCATGCAATGCTGCATCCGCTGCATGCAATGCTTCAGCTTACTTGTGCGTGTCGGCTTGGCCAGTCCGCTTTGCGCCGTTCAAAATACGCCCGTACGCCCTCGCGAAAGTCTTCGGAGGAATGCTGGTCAGCGTTGGCTTCAATGGCTGCCTCGATCTCTTGATCCAGGCTCTCAGCCGCATGACGCGTCAGCAAGTTTTTCACCGTCCTCATCGCCTGGGGCGAGTTCAGCAGCAGCGAGCGCGCCAGCGCCGTCACCTCGGCGCGCAACTCCTCGGTGGCTACCACGCGCGAAACCAGACCCAGCCGCATCGCCTCATCCGATTTTAGAATTCGCCCGCTCAGCAGCAGTTCGCGCGTTCGTTTCTCACCCATCTGCCGTGTCAGAAACGTTGCCACAATCGCTGGAATATAGCCCAGCCGCACCTCGGTATAGCCAAATCGTGCATCCGGCGTCGCATATGTGAAGTCGCACAGCATTGCCAGCGCCATCCCTCCGGCGATCGCCGGTCCGTTCACCGCCGCAATAATAGGTTTGGGAAACTCATACAGCTTGCGCAGTACTCGCGCCATTCGCTCGGAGTCCAGCCTGGCATCCTTGCGTGTCTGAGCATGCAGCGTCACCAGCGCGTCCATATCCAGACCGGCACAGAACGCCGATCCGCTGGCCGCCAGCACCACCACCCCGCTCTCGTCCGTCGCCGCCTCGTCCAGCGCCGTCACCAGCTCGTCCATCAGCAGCGGACAAAGCGCATTGCGTTTCTCCGGGCGATCCAGCGTAATCGTCTGTACGCCCTGAAACGTATTCACCAGAAGATGTTTGTAATCGCGCATGGACTACCCCCCTGAGAACCGCAGTACGAATATTAACCGACCGCTGCTATTCTCGACGAGCCAGAAGGCATGGCTCACAGCGCCGCGTGGTCCGTCACTCCATAGGATGCCAGCACGGCGCTCATTGTCACGATCCCGCTCAGCCGATTGGCATCGTCCCGCTCCATCACCGGCAACATCTTCAGCCCGGCCCGACTCATCCGCTCCAGCGCCACATACAGTGGATGGTCCGGATGCACATGTGGAAAATCCGCCGACGGCATCAGCCTGTTCAGCGTCAGCATTCCGTCTCCGCGCGCCGCCGCCTGTTCCAGTGTCTCTCGCTTCAGCGCTCCCACCAGCGCCGATTCCCGCATCACCGGCCACGTCTGATAGCGGCTGGACTGCAACTGGATCACTGCCGCAGTTACCGTCATCGTCGCGTCCAGCGTCTCCGCTGCCGGACGCATCACGCTCATCACCAGCTTCCCGTGCAACTCTTCGTCCCGCTGCTGTCCGTGCCGCGGCAGATGAATCCCGTCCAGATGCGCCAGTCCCTCATAGATCGGCATCTTCTGGAGCCACGTTGCAATGAACAGGCTCAGCAGATTGGCGATCATCAGCGGCACAATCACCTCATAATCGCGCGTCAGCTCAAAGATCATCACCACGGAGGTCATCGGCGCGCGAATAATTCCGGCAAACAGTGCCCCCATCCCCACCAGCGCATACGCACCCACCGTTCCAGTCTGGCCGGGCAGCAGCAGATGCGCCACGCTGCCCACCGATCCGCCGACCATTGCGCCGAGAAAAATCACCGGTCCCAGAATGCCGCCGACATTGCCCGATGCGTAGGCGATGGTCACCGCAAAGAACTTGAGCAGCACCAGCAGCAGCATGATTTTGAGCACCATCTGCCCGTTGAGTGCGTCGCCGATATATCCATATCCGACGCCGAGCGTCTGCGGAACAGCCCATCCCATCAGTCCGGCCACCACGCCGCCCACCACCGGATGCCACCAGACCGTCTTCTTCGGCAGCGCCAGGAACTGCACCCGCAGATACAGCAGAAATCGCGTAAATGCCGCTGAAATAACGCCACCCACCACGCCCAGCAGGGCATAGATGGCAAATTCGCTCGAATGCACCAGCGTGTACCGCGGCACGTGAAAGAGCGGATTGTTTCCCAGCACCAGCCGCAGCATCATCCAGGAAGTAGCCGACGCCAGCACCACCGAGCCAAGAATCGGCGCATTCAGATCCCCCATAATCTCTTCCAGCGCAAACAAGACCGCCGCCATCGGCGTATTGAACGCCGCCGCAATCGCTGCGGCAGCACCCACCGGCAACAGCGCTCGCACCTTTTCCGGTTTCAGGCCCAGCCGCCTGCCGATCACCGACGCAACGCCCGCGCCAATCTGCGCCGACGGCCCTTCCGGTCCCAGCGGAATGCCGCACGCCAGCGACGCTGCCGTACAGAAAAACTTCACCAGCACCGTGCGCAGCGAGATGTATCCGCCCCGCGTCTGCACAGCCGCCTTCGTCTGTGGAATCGCCGTCCCGCGCGCAAACGGAAAGAACCGCACCAGCAGAAAGCCCAACACCAGCGATCCGCCAATTGGGATCAGCACGCGCCGCCACGCCGCACTGCCCACCGGATACAGCCGCATGCCCAGCCGCTCTGTCAGCACGATCATGGCCACCACCACCAGCCCGACCAGCGCGCCGATCACCAGCGAAAGAACCAGAAAAACCTGGTCTTCACGGTTCGCCAGCATCGTTCGCCAGCGGCTTCCGATCATGTGTCCAATGCGATTGGCCAGGGGGAGTTCAGCCGCGCCTGCACTTTCCATCTCGTTTCCAGTGTAGACGAAACAAGAATTCCTCTGCCAGCCAGACACCCAGCCGCTTATGCCGTTGTTTTTTTTTGTCATTCCCGAAGGGAATCTGCTGTTTGCCAGCAATCTTCACCCCCGGCAACCAAGCCCTTCACACCGATTCCGTATCGCTCACAAACTCCGGCCTCACTCCATGTACCCGCTGGTCGCCAGAGACCGAAGCATCGCCAGAGACCGCATACGCCACCGCCGCGCCAATCAGCGCCGGAATGATGAATCCGTGTCCGCCCGTCGCCTCCGCCACAAAGACCACAGCCGCCAGCGGTGTCTTGTAGCCGGCGGCGATGAAGGCGGCCATCCCCACTGCCGCATACAGACCCACCGCCGGAGAATGCACCACCGACTGCGCAAACGCCACACCCAGGCTGCCTCCGGTCAGAAACAGCGGCACAAACATCGCACTCACTCCGCCCGCGCCCAGCGTGCCCAGCGTCGCCGCCAGCTTCAGCACGGCAAACACCACCAGCTCCCGCGAGCTGTGTGTCGTCGTCAGCACCGTCTGCACGGCTTCGTAGTTCGGCCCCAGCGGCACCAGAGTCCCCGGATACGCCAGCAGGAAGCCTAACCCGCACAACCCAGTGACCAGTCCGCCCAGCGCAAGCTTGATCCAGTGCGGCCAGCTCCACTGCACCACCCATGTGCGCACACGCCGAAAGGTAATCACAAACGCCATCGACACCAGGCCGATCAGCGCTCCCAGCACCATCGCCCACAGCAGGTCCGAGGTCCGATAATCCGCGTTGGCCACAAAATTGAAGAGCGGCCCGCTGCGAAAAAAATTCCCCAGCGTCAGATACGAAACCACAGAAGCAATCAGCGACGGCAGCAAAGCCTCATGCGCCAGATCATCCTTGTACGGCATCTCCAGCGCAAACACAATCCCCGTAAACGGCGCGCGAAAGACCGCCGACATCCCCGCCGCAGCCCCGCAGATCAGCATGATCCTCCGGTCGCGCTCCTCCAGATGAAAGCGCGGAAACCGCCGCAGCTTCGTCCACAACCACGAACCCAGCGCCGCGCCGCCATAGATGCTCGGTCCCTCCAGAGCCGCGCTGCCGCCAAAGCCCACCGTCGTCACAGCCGCCAGCAGCTTCTGCGGAAACGGACGCATGTCGATCGCGCCTTCGTGTTTGTGATAACTCTGAATGATCTCTTCGGTCGAATGCTCATTCGGATTTGGCGTCAGATACTGCATGATCAGCCCCGTCACCGCGCAGCCCAACACCAGCCCCGGCACAATCGCCCAATGATGCGCCAGATAATACCCCAGTACCGCTGGCCATATCTCCTTCAGGATCAGGATCGCTACCGCCGTAATCGTCAGGCCAGTGGTGATGCCGATCATCGGCGCGATGACGATCCACTTGTACAGGTTCCGTCGGTACACCCCGGCCAGGTCTTCATGAACCAGCGGCAGGTGCTGCCGCAGCGAAATCTTTCGGCGGAGTGGAACGTCGTTCTTCATCGTCCTCGGCGCGCCCGTCCGGGAATTCATGACACGTCGCATGGATGCGCTACGGAATTCATGATTGATCGGGCAACCTTCCAGCCTATCGCACCACCCACCACTCCATCCCTCACTGCAAAACCGCCCGGAAACTCCGCCGCCCACCCAGGCCTCAGTTCCTGCCCTTGCTATTGCTTTTGCCGTTGTTTTTCTTGTTGTCATTCCCGAAGGGAATTTGCTTTTTCCTTCGTTCTTGTCTTTGCTTTTGTCCTTGCCATCGCTTTTCTTGTTGTCATTCGCGAAGGGAATCTGCTTCTCACCGGCAAACTCCACCCGCGCACCCTCGCGACCGCCGGGAGCGGTCACCGCGCGAACGCGCGTCCGCTGCATGCAATGCTTTACAGCGCGGGAGCCAGCATCCGCAACAGCAGAAACCCGGCTACGCCGGCAAAGAAAACCAGTGCCATCTTCACTCCTGGCTCGCGGTTCACCTCCGGCACCAGGTCCGTCGCGGCCACATAGAGCGCCACGCCTGCGGAAAGTGGCAATCCATACGCCACCAGCTCCGGTGCCAGTGTCACCACCAGTACCCCGCTCACCGTCGCCACCGCCAGAGTCACGGTCGCCAGAAAGGCATTGCCCCGGCTGCCGCCGCTGGCCAGCATCACCGATGCGATGGTGAATCCTTCCGGTGCCTTGTGCAGGAAGATCGCCGCAAAGATCAGCCACCCCAGCGCTCCGGAGATGGCAAATCCTGATCCGATCGCGACGCCATCAAACAGCGAATGCAGTGCCAGTCCGCCCAGCACCGAATAGCTCGTATGCGCTGAGACAAACTCGCCCGCATGTGTCTCCGCGCCAAAATGAAAGTGCGCATTCACCGTATGTTCCAGGAAATGCACGGCGCAGTAGCCCGCCATCACCAGCACCGCCGCCGTGTTGCCGGTCAGCCGGATGCTCTCCGGCAACATCTCCAGCACCGTTGTGGCCATCAGGAACCCGGCTCCCAACGCCACAAAGTAGCGCAGCGAACGCTCCGCCGCATGCGCTTTCACCAGCACAACTCCGCCAGCCACATCCGCCAGCGCCGCCACCGTGCCCAGCGCAATTGCCAGTCCCGGTGTCTTCACGAGGCCCGCGACGCCAGCGTCTCCGCGTGCGCCACCACGGCCACCACTGCAATGCCCATTAGCAGAATTGCTTCTTCCACCTGCGTGCTTCGTTCATGCAGCCTGTTGAAGTCGATCCGGGCGGGATTGTTCGCCGGCGCCAGATCGATTGCTCCACCCGTTGCAATGCGATCGCGCTCCATCTGCGGCATGATTCCATGTTGCGAATACGAGGTCAGCCCGATCATCAACAGCAGCAGGATCATCCCCGGCAGCACATGCTTCGCCTTGTACAATCCCCACGCCGGAGCCAGCGCCAGCAGCGCCAGCGCCACCAGTCCCGCGCCCGCGCCCATCGTATGCAGAATGCGCAGCAGCGCTCCCACAATCTGTCCTGCCGCATGAGTGTTCGGTGCAAGCTGGCCAAAAGTCACCGCCGCAACAACCGGAAAGAATATCTCCGCGCCCAGCCACACCATCAGCGCCAGCATCAGCAATGTTCGAATCAGCGTCTTCATCGCAATCGTCCCTCCCCGGCATTTCCGCTTCGCAAACGCTGCCGCTCAATCCCGCTGCTTCGGCCTGCCTCCGTCTGCTTTTCCGCGGTTCAACGCGCGTTTCAGCACAACCTCCACGCCCGCCTTCACCTCGGCATATTGCTCAGCCGTGAGTGTACCAGCGATTCGTTCGCTTTCGATAGCGAACAGCTCTTCTTTCAGCGCCTCCAGCAGCATCGATTGCTTCCCGCCCGAGCCGCCCGCCGTTGTCGCTGTTCCGGCCGTCGCGCGCGCACTTCCCGTTGCCGATTTTGGAGCTGCCGCTGTCACCACAGTCGGCGCAGGCTGGCGCAGCAGAAACGCCGCTGCAATCACCAGCGCCAGTCCCAGACCGCCCAGAATCCACCACTTATATTTCGCCAGCGGATCCGGCGTCGCAATCGGCGTGCCCAGTCCACCGCCGGGCGCTCCATTCGGACCGCCCTGTTGCGACGCTGCGTCCCCGGCACCTGGTCCGGAACCCTGTCCCGCGCCCTGCGCCTGACCGCCATCGCCCGTGTCTCGCGGCAGTTGTCCCGTGCCCGTCACCGTGAACGCCATCGACTGCCCCGGCGTAATTCCTCGCGCCAGATAGGTCTGCGCATTCACGTCGTCCGGCACAAGCTGAAAGCCCGTCCCGCTGAACTGCATGCTCTTCGGCAACATCACCGCCAGGTTGTCGGCACCCTCCACCAGCTTCGGGTGAAAGGTAAAACTTCCCGAATACGGCAGGTGATACGTCACCTGAAAGCGTGTCCCGTTCTCGCCCTCGTTCGGGCGAATCGGGTAGGAAAACGCATAATGTCCCTTCGGACTCACCGGGTCCGGCGTCGCAGCCAGCGGCATATTTGCCGGTCCCACTGTCGCCGCGCCTTCCAGGGTCGCCTCGGACGGCAGCACAATCTCATAGGTATGATCCCCCGACTGTGTCACCGGCGGAGAAGAGACATTCTTCACAAAGTAGCTCTCCGTCACCGTCAGTTGCCCGTTTGCTGCCTCCACACGCAGCACGTCGGCCTCCGTCGAAACTCCGGCTACCTTCTTCGCCACGTCATAGACCGTGATGCTCGCCTCATGCATCCCCGGCGGCATATTTTCAAAGTAGTCGCCCGTCTCGTGATGCACCCGAACCAGATACGGCTGGCTGTCGTCCGGCGTTGTCAGCGTGAAGTCGCCCTGCGCCCCCGTCTTCGTATGCGACAACTCCTGCAGCCCCGCAGACAGGCTCAGCAGCGTCACCGTGTCGCCCACGGCAGGCCGGTTATTCGTCTTGTTCATCACAGTTCCGGTAATCGTGCCCGCCAGCCCGGCCGCGCCGCTCATCGAAAGCAGCGCAATCGCCGCCAACTTTTTCCATCCAGCCCATCGCATCGCAACTTGCAAAACTTTGCCCTCGTACCTCTTCAAATTTTCCCCCATCTGCATTCGAATCTCAGCTTGTCGCCTGCTCCAGACGCTCCAGCATCTCCATCTCCGCCAGCACTGTCGCCGCTTCGTTCTCCAGCAGCGCACGTTGCTCTTCGTAGTCTTCCAGCGGATACTTGCCCGCCTGATACTCAAAGTGCAGGTCGCGCAGATTCGCATACAGCTGTTCTTTCCACTCCTCCAGAAAGTCCAGCCGCGTCTTCTCCCGCTGCGCCACCACTATCTTTTCCGGCCACAGAATATAGACAAACAGCGCCACAAACAGCACTGCGCCCGCAATCAATCCATCTGTCGGAGTCATCCTTGCCCATCCTCCCGCGTTCCCGTCTCCCGCCGAATCCGCGCGCGCATCGTCTCCAGCGCCTGTGCTTCCTCCGGCGTGCGCGCCTGCGTCGGCGCCGGTTGTTGCCGCGCCCAGTGCCGCACCAGATAGATCGTTCCCCCCAGCGCCAGCAAGGAGACGGCAAACGGCATGATCCACGCCAACAGATCCAGTCCGTGCGTCGTGGGAGCCGCCAGCACCGTCGCTCCATACTCCTGTACAAAACTCTGCAAGATCAGGCTGTCGTTCTGGCCGCCTGCAATTGCCCGCGTCAGTTCGTCGCGCATTCCGCCAGAGACCGTGCACCCTACGTGATTGCACTCCAGCAACACCTGGTTGCACCCGCATGTACACATCATCTTGTGCCCCAGATCGTCGAAGCGCGCACCGGGATCTGTCGCACCCGTCGCGCAAAGGCACACGGCCACCACCACGGTCGCCAGCAGCGTCCTGCCCCAAAGCTTTATCCCTCGCTTCATGACGGCCATCCTTCACCCCCCGCCGTCGCACGGCCGTCCGAATTTGCATGGACCACTGGAACCGTTGCCGCCACACGCACCGGCTGCAACGTCGGCACCAACGCCAGCAGCGTGCCAAAGACCGTCACCGCCAGCCCAATCCATATCCAGCTCACCAGCGGATTCAGAAACACCTTGATGATCGGCATCCCCGTATCCGGATTCTTGCCCTCGTAGACTACATACAAATCCCACAGCAGCGTCGAGTGGTTCGCCACAATCGTCTGCGGCTGCCCGTTCACCAGATAGACGCGCTTCTCTGGCGCCATCGGCTGGTCCAGAATCTTCTTCCCGTGCTCATACACGTCAAGCTGTGCAAACTCAGTATCGTAGTTCGCATTCGACTCCTCGGTATTCCCAAGGTTCACCAGCCGGTACGGTCCCACCGTCACCGCGCTGCCCGGCGGCATCTCTTTTTCTGCGCTGCGATTGAACGCATACCCGGCAAAGCCCAGGAAGATCAGCACAACACCCAGATGCACCACATACCCGCCATAACGCCGCGTATTGCGCCGCGTCAGCAGCACCGCCGAGGATGCCAGATTCCTGCCCGTCTGCCGATGCAGCACCATCGCGCCGCGCACAAACTCCGAGACGATCGCCGTCGTCACCGCCGCCGCCAGCGACCACGTCACCGCCGCGTAGAAGACGCCTTCATCGCCCCACACCTTCACGCCCGCCACCATGCACCCGATCAATGCCACCCAGAACGCGACCACGGGCCACACAAAATTTCTCCGCATGCTCTTCAGCGAAGAAGCGCGCCACGCCAGCAGCGGCCCCACCCCCGTCAGCAGCAGCAGAAAGACCCCAATCGGCACCATCACGTGACTGTAGTACGCGCCGGAGACCGTCTTCTTCGTCCCGTCCACATACTCGGAAAGCACCGGATACAGCGTTCCCCACAGAATCGTGAAACACGCCGCCAGCAGCACCAGATTGTTGAAGAGAAAACTCGACTCCCGGCTCACCAGCGACTCAATCTGATGCTCGGTCTTCAGGTGATCCTTCTGCACGATGTACGTGAACGCGCACACCGCCAGCACAATCCCCAGGAAGACCACAAACCACGTCCCGATCGACGACTGTGCAAACGCATGCACGCTGCTCACCAGCCCGCCGCGCGTCAGCAGCGTGCCCAGAATCGACAGCAGAAACGTCGAGAAGATCAGCCACACATTCCAGCTCTTCATCATCCCGCGCTTCTCCTGCATCATCACCGAATGCAGAAACGCCGTCCCCGTCAGCCACGGCATCAGCGAAGCATTCTCCACCGGATCCCAGCCCCAGTATCCACCCCAGCCCAGCACCGCATACGCCCAGTGCATGCCCAGGAAAATTCCAATTGTCAGAAACATCCACGTGAACATCGTCCAGCGACGCGTGATGTGAATCCACTTCTCGCCCGGATACCTCATCATCAGCGCGCCCAGAGCAAACGCAAACGGCACCGTGAATCCCACATATCCCAGATACAGCATCGGCGGATGGATCACCATCTCCGGATACTGCAACAGTGGATTCAATCCGTTTCCATCCGGCGGAGCCACGCCGCCGCGCACCAGCGAAAACGGCATTGCCACAAAGTTCACCAGGATCAGGAAAAACACCTGCACCCCGGCCAGAATCGTTCCCGCATACGCGTGCAGCCGCTTGTCTTCCCCATCCGTCAGCCGCAGCACAAAACCGTAGGTCGCCAGCAGCCAGCACCACAGCAGCAGCGATCCCTCCTGCCCGCTCCACAGCGCGGCAAACTTGTACGCCGACGGCAGCGCGATATTCGAGTGCTCGACAATGTACTCCAGCGTGAAGTCGTTGTGAAAGACCGACCACACCAGCGCAAACGCCGCCGCCGTCACCGCTGCAAATCCCGCAATCCCCGCTCGCCGCGCCGTCTCCAGCAACCGCTCCGGAGCCACGCGTGTCGCGCCACCGCCCACCGCCTGTAATCGCAGCCCCACGCCTCCGGCAAACAGGTTATACACCGCCAGAATCAGCGCAATCAGCAGCGCAAAACTTCCAAATGCAGCCATCTCTATTGATCCCCTGCGGAAAGCTTCTTCAGCCCGCCAGCGCGTCCGTATCCCCTACGATTGTCGCACCCAGCCTCGGCGCGGGCAATCATTGCCGCATGTCTATCTCTTCAGATGGTATGCCGCTGTGTCGCGACCGCGAATCCATCCTTCGGTCGAGACATCATTGCTTGTGGATTGTTTGCTGAAAAGAAAAAGGGAAGGGAATCGTCCACCGTCAAGCCGTCTGTCGTGATCGGCTGTGCAGCAGTCCATCCACCGTCGTCCGCAGCTCTTCCGGTGAGTTCGCGCTCATAAAGAAAATGCCGTCCACTTCCTGTCGCTCTACCGGCTTTTCGGCGCTTTCCGTCAACACCAGCACAGGAACCTCCGGCATCCTCGCCCGCAACTCCAGCACAAACTCAGGACTACTGATCCCCGAAACCCGGCTGCTCGTCACCACCAGTCGCAGCGCACGGGAAAAGTCCTCCGACTCTACCATGCACAACGCTTCGGCAGGGCTGCTTACGCGGATCACATCCGGCGTCGCACGCTCCAGCAACCGCTGGCGCATCGAGGCTCGCAGCGGATTTTCGTCAACCAGTAAGATAACCGCCATGTTCAACTTGGACCGAATCAGCTTCAGCACGCCAACTCTCCAACCTTCCGCCGGAATCGTCGAACTCACCCGTAGGATGACGGCTCACGTCCGCAGGTTGCCTCAAGCCTCGCAGCTCCCTCGATCCGCTGCTTACACCCAAGTCACATACAAGAGACACCAGCAAGAGTCACTCTTGTAAACCTCCCCTGCCATTGCCCTTGCGATTGCAGTTGCCCTTGCGATTGCTATTGCCCTTGCTTGACTGATCTTGGTTGTCATTCCCGAAGGGAATCTGCTTCTCACCGGCAATCTCCATCACCGCCAGCCCGCGACCAACGGGAGCGCCCCTGCGCGAACGCGCAGCCGCTGCATGCAATGCCCCTTCAGCCGAAGAGGAATTCCTTTTCCCGCAGTTCCTTCAGTGTGTCGCGCAGCTTCGCCGCTTTTTCAAACTCAAACCGCTTTGCCGCCTCGCGCATCTGTTCTTCCAGCCCGGACAGGTATGCGTCCAACTCTGTCTGGCTGGCAAACGCCGTCTGTTCCTCGGGGGCGATCTCGACCGGATCGCCGTACTCGGCCTTCAGAATCGCCGCCAACCCCGCGTCCAGGCTCTTCAAAATCGATTGAGGCACGATGCCGTGCTCTTCGTTGTATGCTCGCTGGATCGTCCGCCGCCGCTCGGTCTCCTCGATGGCTCGCTTCATCGAGTCCGTCATGCGGTCGGCATACAGAATCGCGCGACCCTCCACATTGCGCGCCGCCCGTCCGATCGTCTGGATCATTGCACCCGTCGAACGCAGGAATCCCTCCTTGTCCGCGTCCAGAATCGCCACCAGCGAAACCTCCGGCAGGTCCAGTCCTTCGCGCAGCAGGTTGATGCCGATCAGCACGTCGTACTCGCCCTTGCGCAGCCCGGCCAGAATCTTCACCCGCTCCAGCGTCTCAATCTCCGAGTGCATATAGCGGCAGCGCACGCCGACCTCGGTGTAGTAGCCCGCCAGGTCCTCCGACATGCGCTTCGTCAGCGTCGTCACCAGCACGCGCTCGTTACGCTTGGCTCGTGCGCGAATCTCGCCCAGCAGGTCGTCGATCTGGCCTTTTACCGGACGAACCTCCACCTCCGGGTCCACCAGTCCCGTCGGGCGAATCACCTGCTCCACCACCACGCCCGCTGCCTTCGTCAACTCATACGGTCCCGGCGTCGCCGAAACGTAGATCAACTGGTTCACGCGCCGCTCAAATTCCTCAAAGCGCAGCGGACGGTTGTCCATCGCCGACGGCAGCCGAAAGCCGTAGTCCACCAGCGTCTGCTTGCGGCTCCGGTCGCCGTGCCACATTCCATGCACCTGCGGCATCGTCACGTGCGACTCGTCGATGAAGACCAGGAAGTCGCGCGGAAAATAATCCAGCAGCGTCGGAG
Source organism: Acidobacteriota bacterium (assembly GCA_021804655.1). Lineage (GTDB taxonomy): Bacteria > Acidobacteriota > Terriglobia > Terriglobales > Acidobacteriaceae > Acidicapsa. The sequence continues at coordinate 11,098 of JAJZHE010000004.1, read as the reverse complement.
GTGGCTCGCCCGGCAGCCGTCCGGAGAAATGTCGCGAGTAGTTCTCGATGCCGTGGCAATAGCCCATCGACTTGATCATCTCCAGGTCAAAGCGCACGCGCTGGTGAATCCGCTGCGCCTCCACCATTCGTCCCTCTTTTTCCAGTTGCGCCTCCCACTCCGTCAGCTCCGCCACAATGCTGTCGATCGCCTGCGCCTTCCGCTCCGGCTGCACAACATAATGGCTCTTCGGATAGATCGGCAGCCGCGCATACTTCTGTTTCACCGTGCCGAAAAGAGGATCGATCTGCGCCAGCGTCTCGATCTCGTCGCCAAACAACTCAATTCGGAATGCGCTCTCGTCATACGTGGGAAAAACCTCGATCACATCTCCGCGCACGCGAAATGTCCCACGCCGAAAATCCACATCGTTCCGCTCATACAGAATCTCCACCAGCCGCCGCACAATATCCTGCCGACTGATGCGCTGCCCCTGCTCCAGCAGCAGCAGCATCCCGTAGTAAGCCTCCGGCGAGCCGAGTCCGTAGATGCAGCTCACCGAGCTGACGATAATCGCATCCCGCCGCTCAAAGAGCGACCGCGTCGCCGCCAGCCGCATCTTGTCCAGCTCCTCGTTCACCGTCGCTTCTTTTTCGATGTAGAGGTCTCCCGCCGGCACATACGCCTCCGGCTGGTAATAGTCGTAGTAGCTCACAAAATACTCGACCGCATTGCCTGGAAAAAACTGCCGGAATTCGTTGTAAAGCTGCGCGGCCAGAGTTTTGTTATGCGCCAGAATCAGCGCCGGACGATTCACCGCCTCAATCACCTTGGCCATCGTGAACGTCTTACCCGACCCGGTGACGCCCAGCAGCACCTGGTGCTGCTCGCCCGCCGCCAACCCGCTCACCAGCTCTTCGATCGCGCGCGGCTGGTCGCCACGCGGCTCATAAGTCGTCTGCAACTGAAAATCCATAACCCCAGTCTACCCTGAAAGGCGAAGAAAGAACGAAACTTATGCGCCCCGTTCCTCTGCCGCTCTCCGTTCCCGCCTCCGCGCTCGTCTCGTTGCCGCTGTCTTTCTTTGCCTTTGTATTTGTTTCTGCCTTTCTTGTCGGCCTTCCCGCAGAGAATCTGCTTCTGCCTTTGTCATTGTTCCTGCCCTTGCCTCTTCTGTTTGTCATTCCCCTTGTGTTTCAGGCATGACTCACCTCGGCACGGCGCTCATGCCGCATCTGCCAGCCGCGCCACATCTCGTAGATTACCGGGATCACGATCAGCGTCAGGATGGTCGATGTCACCATGCCGCCCACCATGGGAGCGGCAATGCGCTTCATGACATCGGCGCCGGTGCCGTGGCTCCACATGATGGGAAGCAGGCCAGCGATGATGGCCGTAACGGTCATCATTTTGGGACGAACGCGCATCACCGCGCCCTCGATAATGGCATCGTACAGATCGCGGTGCGTGAGCATGGTCCCTTCCGCGCGGCGGCGGTCATAGACTTCGTCGAGGTAGACGATCATGACCACGCCCGTTTCGGCGGCGACGCCGGCCAGGGCGATGAACCCAATCCACACCGCGACGCTTGTGTTGTAACTGAGCAGATATAGCAGCCAGAATCCTCCGATCAGCGCAAATGGCAGTGAGAGCATGACAATCATGGTCTTGGCGAAGGAGTGAAAATTGGTGTAAAGCAGCACCAGGATAATCAGCAGCGTGAGCGGAACGACGTACTTAAGCGTCTGCTTCGCGTGTTCCATGTACTCCCACTGGCCGCTCCAGTTGAGGTAGTACCCTGGCGGCAGCTTGACCTTCTGATGGACAACCTGCATTGCCTTGTGGACATAGGTGCCAATGTCCACGCCCGCCACATCGACGTAAACATAGCCCACGGGAATCGCACCTTCCGTCTTGATGACAGGCGGACCCATGGTTACTCGGATATCCGCGAGTTGGGTAATCGGCACCTGCGCCCCGCCCGGAGTTGCAACCAGCACCCTGTCGAGCGCCTGGAGATCGGTTCGGAAATCGCGCAGATAACGCACGTCCACGGGATAACGTTCGCGGCCTTCGATGGTGGTGCTGACGCTCGTACCGCCGATAGCGGTTTCAATGACGTCTTCTACGTCGGCCACCGTAAGTCCATAACGGGCAATTGCATCGCGGTTGATTTTGAAGTCCAGATAATAGCCGCTGGCCGCGCGCTCTGCGTAGACATTCCGGCTGCCGGGCAGATTGCGCAGCGCATCTTCGATCTGCTCTCCGATGTTCTGGATCACAGCTAGATCCGGCCCGAAGACCTTGACGCCAACAGGGGTGCGAATGCCGGTTGAAAGCATATCGGTCCTGCCTTTGATCGGCATCGTCCATGAGTTGGAAACACCCGGGATGTGCATTGCCGCATCCATCTGGCTGATCAGCCTCTCCGGGGTCATACCCTTTGGCCACTGTTCTTCCGGCTTCAGAACAATCGTGGCTTCGCCCATTTCGAGCGGAGCCGGATCGGTGGAGGTGCGTGCCCGCCCTCCTTTGCCGAAGACGGAAACCACTTCGGGGAACTGCTCGATGATCTTGTCTTCAAGCTGTGTCGCTGCAATCGTCTGAGTGATCGACTGCCCGGGAAGTCCGCTGGGCATATAAAGCAGGCTGCCTTCGTACAAAGGCGGCATGAACTCCGATCCAAGACGGCGAACAGGAAGAACGGTGATGGCCAGGGCGGCCAGAGCCAGAAGAATTACGGTTTTGGGGAACTTCAGGGCCAGGTACACAAATGGCTTGTACACCCAGATCAAGAAGCGATTCACCGGATTCTTATGTTCCGGCGCGATCTTGCCGCGAATAAAGAGCGTCATCAGCACCGGCACCAGCGTGACAGAAAGCAGCGAGGCAAAGAGCATGGAAAAGGTCTTGGTGTAGGCCAGCGGTTTGAACAACCGCCCCTCCTGCGCCTGGAGCGAGAAGACCGGAATGAACGAAACAGCAATAATGAGCATGGAGAAGAAGAGCGGCTTGCCAACTTCTTTGGCGGCGGCGAGGATCACTTCGTTGCGGTCTTCCTTCTTGCCTCCCGTTTCCCATTTTTCAAGGTGTTTGTGGGCGTTCTCGATCATCACAATGGCGCCGTCGACCATGGCGCCGATGGCGATGGCGATGCCGCTCAGCGACATGATGTTCGAATTGAGATGGATGTAATACATCGCGATAAACATCATGAGAATGGCGACAGGAAGCGTCAGAATCGCAACCAGCGCGCTACGCACATGGAAGAGGAAGATCAGGCAGACGATGCTGACGATGACCATTTCTTCGATCAGCTTCTCCCTGAGCGTCGCGATCGAGCGCAGAATCAATTGCGATCGGTCGTAGACCGGCACAATATCCACGCCTTTGGGTAGTGAACCCTTGATCTGGTCGATCTCTCGTTTGACACGGCCGATGAGGGTCAGCGCGTTTTCACCGTAGCGCGCAACCACGATTCCCCCGGCAACCTGTCCTTCGCCATTGAACTCGGCCAGGCCGCGCCGCATGTCCGGACCGAGATGGACATCCGCCACGTCACGCAGGTAGATGGGCGTGCCGTCTCCATTGGTGCCGACGACCACCTTTTGAAGGTCGGCGACCGACTTGATGTAACCGAGTCCACGCACCATATACTCGCGGCCGGTATACTCCACGACCCGCCCACCCACATCGTTGTTGCTCTGGCGAATGGCCTCGATCACGCGATTGATGGCGAGATGGTAAGCAAGCAGCGAATCGGGGTTGATGTCCACTTGGTACTGCTTGACAAAGCCGCCGATGCCGGCCACCTCAGAGACCCCTGGTACGCTGGCGACCGCGTAGCGCACGGTCCAATCCTGAAGACTTCGCAACTGGGAGAGGTCGTGCTGACCGGTCTTATCAACCAGAGCATACATGTACACCCAGCCGACACCTGTTGCGTCCGGTCCGAGCGTTGGCGTGACGCCTGCAGGAAGGTTGCCCCGCACACCCTGCATGTATTCGACGACGCGCGAGCGCGCCCAATAGAGATCGGTATTATCGTCGAAGATGACGTAGACGAACGAGAGACCAAAGAACGAATAACCGCGTACGACCTTGACGTGAGGCGCGGAGATCAACGCCGTCACAATGGGATAGGTCACCTGGTCTTCGACAAGATCGGGACTGCGCCCTTGCCATTCAGTAAAAACAATGACCTGTTTGTCTGATAAATCCGGAATAGCGTCAAGCGGCGTATTTTTGAGCGCCCAGATTCCCCAGGCAACCACAAAGAACAACCCCAGGAAGATGAAAAACCTGTTTCTGCTGCTCCAATCGATAATTTTCTCAATCATGGCGTTTGAACCTTCCCGATGGTCTTTGCCGCTTCCATGTGCAGATCGGCGATACGCTTCAGCAGGCCGCCGTGCTGCGCGATGAAGCTGCGCGCCCGTTGCTCGCTCGAAAATGCCAGCACGCTCGGTGAGCAACGGTCAAAGGTGCGAACGTAGACCGACTCTCTGCCAGGACTTTTCACGGCCGGCGCCGTGCGCATGCAGAGGTTCACGTTGCTGTTCTCGACAAACCAGGCGCTTTCCGGATCGATGAGTTTGCTGGTTTCAAAGTCCGCGACTTTTAGAACTTTCAGCAGCTTGCCTGTCTGCTCGGCTTCGATCATGGCGCAGCGTACGCAGCAGGTCTCGTATTTCTTCCTGCTGACCGTGACCAGCGCTCGCGTTTGCGGGTAAATCGCGCGGCCCGAGAAAGGGCAAACCTTCGGCTGCCGATGGCTCACGAGATACCAGGCGCCACCCAGAACAAAGAGAACGACCAGGAGAGCGATAAAGTCAAAGTGGTTGGGTCGTGTTCGCATCACACACCTATTTTTTGCCTTTGCCCATATCCATTCCGGGCATGGAGGCCATCATCTGTTGCATCGCTGCCCCCAGGCGGCTTTCCGAATCGATCAGAAAGTTTCCGGAGGCGACGATTTTCTCGCCGGGTTTGAGGCCGACCAATACCACGGTTTGTCCGTCGAACTGATCGCCGATCTCGACGTCCCTCGGTTCAAAATAGCCATTCGGCTTGGCGATGAAGACCACCTGCCGCGTCCCGGAATTGAGCACGGCCTCGCTCGGTACAAGGGTTTGTGTTCCGTAATCCACATTGAGTTGCACGTCGGCGTACATGTCGGGCTTCAACTCATAACCTGGATTTGGAAACTCCAGACGAACCTTGATGGTCCGGGTCTTCGGATCGAGGGTTGGGTAAATATAAGTCACCTTCCCGCGATATGTCCTGCCAGGAAAGTAGCTGAGTTGCATTTGTGTTGTCTGCCCTACATGGACATACGGTGCCTCGTATTCGAAGATGTCCACATTGACCCAGATGGTGGAAAGGTCGGCGATGTCGTAAAGATCGGTCTCCGGAGTCACATAAGCCTGCTCATAGGCGTTCCGAGACATTACAAAACCGTTGACCGGCGAGTAAAGTGTCATCGTCCGCGCAGCTTTTCCGCTGGTTTCAAGCTGTTGAATTTCTGTGTCGCTGATGTCCCACAGCCGCAATCTGTCGCGCGTAGCCTTCAGAAGGGAATTTGCATCGGAAGAGACATCGGTGTAGGGAGTCTTCGCCAGATACTGCTGGCCTTTGCGGGCGATCAAATACTCCTGCTCGGTGGAGACAATATCCGGGCTGTACAGCGTAAAGAGGGGCTGTCCTTTTTTGATCAGCTTGCCAACATAATTGAGATAGACGTTCTCGATCCAGCCGACAACCTTCACGTGGACGCGGGATATCTTTTCCTCGTCCATTTGCAGCAGTCCGACGGTGCGGATTGTGCGCTTCAGGTGCGCGCGGCGAACCGTCGTATAGGTCACGCCGATCTTTTGCTCGGTGGCCGCGTCCAGCACGACCGTTCCAGGAGTCATGTTCTGCATGCTCGCCGTTTGGCCGCCGGAGCTGTCCGGCATACTCATTCCTTGCATGTTGTTTGCGCTGCTGGACTGCGAGGCTACCTGCCTCGGTTCCGCTTCTGCACTCTGTGACGCGGCCAAGGCATGTTTCCGCATTGCATACCAATACGTGGCTCCGCCTCCAAGCAGGATTCCAGCAACCAGCAACCCAATTCCGATAACCAGCGCGTGTGCCGTCCAACTGAGTTTCATGACCGTTCCTTCCTATTCCGTCAAATCGGTGTTGACCAGCGGTTCCATCCGGGCCAGCGCGGTCTCATAGTTGCTCAGTTCCTGGTAATAGCCGACCTCGTAGTTCAGTACGTATACGAAGTTCTCGAGCATGGAGAGGAAATCCACCTTGCCCACTTCATACGCTGACATCGAGGATTCCAGCGCCAGCGACGATTGCGGAACAATCGCTTTCGAGTAAAGATTCATCAGATTTCGCGCCGCGGTTGCCGCCAGATATTGTTGCTTGATCTCAAAGTTGACTTCGTTCAAACGATCGTCGAGTTCGTGGCGTGCTGCATTCAGCTCGTGACTGGCCTCGATCACTCCTTCGCGCTGCTTACTGCGGAAGAAAACTGGGATGTTAACTCCAACCATGACGCCGTGCATGCCCTGCATATCAGGGCGCTGCTCGTAGCTGTAAGCCACATCGAAGTCTGGCTTGTAAGCCTTCTGCGCCAGATGCACCGCGTATTGATTGCTCTCGACCATGCGCTTGTCGCGTTCAAGGCCGGGATCATTCCTATGCGCCATCGCATAGAGGACTTCGAGAGAGTCATGAAAGTCTGCCACCTTCACCGGCGTCGGCGATGGCAGCGGTGATTCGAGGTCGCGGTAAAGCAGGGTGTTCAGGCGGGCGCGCGCCGTGTCTTCCTCCTGCTGGAGGACAATCAGCTTCTGATCGATTCTTGCTACCTCGATCTGTGCGCGGAGCACATCCTGCTGAATGCCCTTGCCCACTCGATATCGAGCCTCTGCTATGTTCTCCAGTTTCTGGAGAAGATCTTTGTTCTTCTCAGTGATCTCGATGGCCTTGTTGTCGTAAAAATACGCGTAGTAGGCGGTCTTTACGTCCGAGACGACCTGACGCCGCGTCTGCTCATACTCCCACTGGCCTGCTTCAGCCTCGCGGTCGGCGATCTTGCCGCGCAAGCCCAGCTTGCCGGGAAATGGAAATGCCTGGCTTACGATCAGTCCCCGGTAACTCGACGGATCGCCCTGCTGGACGCTGAACGGAGCGATGTTCCCCATCCATCCGCCGGAAACCATCGGGTCCGGCAGTGAGCGGACCTGGGGGACGCGGGATCGTTCCGCCTGGAAGCGTTCTGCCGCGCTCTTGATGCCAGGATTCCGTGCCAGAGCAATTGCCACTAATTGCTGGAGCGCGATCTCCTGACCAGTGAGTGCGTCGTTTTTAGCCGTCGGCCCGGATGGGAGGCCGGTCGGCACAGATGGCGCAAAGACGTTTGAATTGGCGACAGGAGCATCTACGGCCCCGGAGCCGTTCGGAGGCGCCTGCGCTCCGGCTGACGCGGTGCTCAGTACCATTGCGCCTGCCAGAACCCACGAGAATGATCCGCGGCGGCTATTCATGGAGACCTCCCGTCGCGCCCGGCTCGACTTCACGCGTCGCGGTGACTGCTGGTCCGTTCGTCGATTCGCTATGCGCGAAGATTGCGTCGGACGCCCAGTCGAGCAGTTTGTCGGAGAGCGGTGCCTTGAGGTCGAAGGTATAGGTATCCCGGTATCCGAAAACAAACAGGTGATACGGGTCTGGATTCGACAGGGTCTGAAGATCGGCCCAGCGCCAGCTCCTGCTGTCGTCTTTCGACGGAGTCACATAATCGATCCCATCCCGCCGGATGCGCAGCACGCCGTTTGTGCCGGAGGCGAGCGAACGGTGACGGACTGGAATCGTGGCGATTGTCGGCGCGTCTGGATCCGGGTCCGCATTCTGCGAGGGCCGCGCGACAGCTTCGGCAATGCCTGCCGCTACGGCTGGAGGCAGCGTTCGCGTCAGGTCAAACCGATACTTCCGCTCCCCCAGGCGATACAGACTGTGATCGATATAGCTTTCGAGCACCAGACGATGAGGAGCAAGGAAAACAGTATGAATTTCATCGAGAGTCCATCGACGGCTCCGTCCGTTGCTGGAGCGAAACTCTACTCCCTTCTGGTCAATCAGAAGATATCCGCGATCACTGGGCATGAGATCGACGCGATGTATTCGCGCGGGACTTTTCCAACCGAGTGAGGCCGCCACGGGATGATCTGGCGGCGAAGCGGGCTGTCGCGCAGCCTGGGCGGCCATCGAAATCCCGCTCAACGTTATGGCGATCACCGACAGGAGGATGACGCACTTGTATCGTGTCCAAATTCCAGAAAGCATAAGCAGAATCTCCGTACTCGGGATGCTTCGCTTTTCATAGCGAGCAGAAAGGATATGTTTTTTGCGCGAGCACGTATGGCTCGCTTGCGGAGAAAAGAGTCTCGGACGGAGGTGCGAGACTCCCAGAGGCAGGAAGGGAGCTAGATCAGAAACGTGCAGAGAGAAGCGCGAGATAACAGGGAGAACGGTGGCCCATTGGGCAGCGGCGTCAGTCTGCGGTTGTCTTCAACCACGATGAATACATGGAGGGACTGGCTTTGCTGTACCGCAATATTCGACAGGTTTTCTGTCGCCGCTTGTACAGCGAACGGGGTTGCTCGATGAGACGTTGTGCAGCACGCCGGCCTCGTGATTTCCAGCCCCGTCCGGATAGCGAGTTTCGCACCTGCCGACGTAGCCATCATCGGACACTCCGAACTGCAACACTTCATGGAGTGCATCGACTGGCGGCAAGGCACCATCGCCAGCACGGGCATCGCCGTAAGAGCTACGAGCAAACCCGCAACGAATTTGGCGAATCGCCTCATCTGTGTGACCCCATTATTCCGAGCGTTGTTCCTCGCCGTCTGTGATACGGATCACCCGTTCTTTCACGTCCTGCCGACTCAGGCATCGAACTAGTTGATCTAAAGAATAGCGCGGATTGCGCAGAGATTCCCTTCATTTGCGCCGGAAATCGCGGCGTGATTGCGCGCCGCCCGGATTTGACCCGCTAAAATTTCACTTACCATGCTTTCTGCCGAAGATTCCCGCTCGCGTGTTCCTGTCGGCCCATTTGCCAGCTATCCATCGCTGCGCAGCCGCCGCGTGCTCATCACCGGTGGAGCCACCGGAATCGGAGCGGCGCTGGTGCGGGGATTCGTTGCGCAGGGATCCGCCGTCGCATTCCTCGACATTCAGGACGCCGCCGCCGCCGAGCTGGTCTCCGAGCTTGCCGCCACCTCGCACTCAGCGCAACTCGCGCCGATCTATCGCCACTGCAACCTCGCCAACGCATCCGCCATTCCAGCCGCCGTCGCCGACTGCATTCACGCGCTGGGCAGCCAGGACACAGCCGAAACACTCGACGTGCTCGTCAACAACGCCGGCAACGACCGTCGCCACGCAACCGACGCGCTCAGCCCCGCCGAGTGGGACGAACTGCTCGCCATCAATCTCCGCCAGCAGTTCTTCGTCACCCAGGCCGCTTTGCCCGCGCTGCGTCGCTCCGGCTCGGCCTCTGTCCTGCACATGAGTTCCATCGCCTGGCGCATTCCCTCCACCGGCCTGCCCGCATACGTCGCATCCAAGGCCGCCATCGTCGGTCTCGCTCGTTCACTGGCCTTTGAAGAAGGCATCCACAACATCCGCGTCAACAGCATCCAGCCCGGAGCCATCCTCACCGAAAAGCAGAAGCAACTCTGGATCACGCCCGAATACAGTGCGGAGATCCTCAGCCGTCAGGCCATCCAGCGTCACCTCGAACCCGATGAGGTCGTGCGGCTGGCGCTCTTTCTCGCCGCCGCCGACAGCAGCGCCATCACCGGTCAGAGCTACGTCGTCGATGGCGGCTGGGTGTGATGCCGCGCCGTCTCAGGCCAGCATCCTTGCATACGGCACCACCAGGAAAAACAGCAGCAGCAGCAGGATCATCAGGTCCGAGTAAAGCAGCAGCAGCACCGCTCCGTGATAGAAGTTCCACCGTTTCTGCATGCACCGCGCCGTATCCGCAGCAGCCAGCGCGCACAACAACACCGGCGTCAGCAGCCAGAGATTGGGCCGCAGCGCGGGAAATCCCGACAGCGCAAATCCCGCACCGCCGCTCGCCAGCGCCACCAGCGTGCCGCGCAGCAGTGAACGCTGCCTCAGATGAAAGATGCGCATCCCGATGACCGTCCAGTTTCAAGCTATCAGGAAATGTCAATTTTGGTTCTGATCGAAAATAATTCATCGTGAAAAAATAAAAAGCAATTTAACAGAGTAGTCTACTTGCAGAATTCAAAGCCAAAAATAGCTACATGTAATCTTCTACTGATTGCAGTGCAATTTCCCAGCCTGCGTTGGACATATTCGTTTCGGGGCGATCATGTCTACACGCAAAATCAACATCATCACGCCTACACGTGCGATCAAGCGGATGCATGGCGGATCAGGAAGCACGCTCGTCGAGGCCTCAGATGGACTGCTATATGTTATTAAATGGGTTCAGAATCCACAGGGACCTAATCTAGTAATGAATGAAATAGTCGGATCGCTAATATATATAAAACTAGGAATACCTACACCACACTTTACAATAATATATGTTGCTCAAGAGTTTATTGATAAAAATCAGAATTTTTGGGAAGATATGAGCAACTCGAACATAAAGCCGAAAGCTGGCTATCATTTTGCTTCTTTATGGTTGGGTAATAAATCTCAAGATGTTTTCGATGCTGTCCCGACTTGTTGGATAAATCGGATTGAAAACAGATCAATGTTTTTAGCTTCACTTGTTGCTGATGTCTGGTGTGACCATGTTGACAGTAGGCAAGTTGTATTTGTTAAGTTATCCAATAGCCAAAAACTATCTGTATTTTTTATAGACCACGGGCATTTATTCAACGGCCCTCGTGGCGATCAAGAAATGCGCTTGCGAGTATGCTTTCATCTCGACATGAGAATGTATCATGGCCTGGACACTAAAAGAGGTCTATGGCATTGGATTAGTTATATCAACAAGCATGGGGATTATGTTATTAATAGTGTTAGAATGTCAATCAAGAAAAAGTATGGACATGTTATTCCATCTGTTGAGCAA
>JAJZHE010000212.1 GCA_021804655.1 Acidobacteriota bacterium | reverse complement strand
TGAGCAATGGCCCACCGGAGTTGCCAGGATTAATCGCGGCATCGGTCTGGATGGCGTCTTCAATGGGCGCGCCCTGAGGCCCGCGAATGGAGCGGATGGAGCTGATGATGCCGCGGGTCATGGTTCCGCTGAGGCCGAAGGGATTGCCGATGGCGTAGACCTTCTGGCCGACCTGGAGACCGCTGGAGTCGGCCAGAGTGACGGGCTGGAGATTGGGCGCGTCGATCTGAAGCAGGGCGAGATCGTGAATGCGGTCGTAGCCGACGATCTTTGCCTTGAAGTGGCGCTTGTCGCTGAGCATGACCTCGATGCGGTTGGCGTCGGCGATGACGTGGAAGTTGGTGAGGACGTGGCCGGCTTTATCGAGGATGAAGCCGGAGCCTTGCCCCTGCTGTGGCACCTGGCCATAGAAGAAATCGAACTTCATGGCGGTGGAGGTGATGTTGACGACGGAAGGCAGGACACGCTTGTAGACGTTGATGTTGTTGAGTTCTTCGGAGTCAAAGGCGGGCGCGGCGTGGGCTTCGGTGAGTTCCAGCGGCGAGCGACTGCCGCTGATGGGCAGAAGGCGAGCCAGTTCGCGCGGGGGATGCGTGGTCAGGAGCCAGAATCCACCCAGCAGGATCAACACCAGCAAAACAGGCCGTACTCGCATTTTCGTTTCCCTCATCTTTCATTTTCTCGCATCCGCGGTTGATCGTCGCGGAGGTTTTCTGCCAGAAATCAATCCTTCTGATGCGCGAATCCGGTTGCGGGTCGCAGCGGTGGATTTGCGGTTACGTGCTGGAAGCGTGGTTGCGTTCAGTTGCGTTGAGGAGTTTGAGCTTTTCCCACAGGGCGTCGGTTTGGGCGAGCAGGGCGTCGAGTCCGGCGTCGTTGGCGAGGACGAAGTCGGCGCGGGCGATCTTTTCTTCGTCGGACATCTGGCGTCGCATGCGCGCCTCTGCGTCGGCTGCGACCTGCTCATTCCATCCGGAGGGAGACAGGCGCGCAACGTAGCGGGCAATCCTGATCTTCTCCGGAGCTGTGACGAGGATGATGTGATCGAAGCGCTGCTTCCAGTCAGCCAGGACGCCCTGGTTTTCGCCGCGTGCGCGGGCGTCGCGCTCGACCTCGAAGATGAGCGCGGACTCGACGACGGCGATGGCTGCCGGGTTGCGAGCAAAGAGCGCGTGCATCCACTGCTGCTGTGCGGCGATGACTGCAGGATGGACGATGGCGTTCAGTTCGGCGAGACGGCTGCTGTCGAAGGCGATCCTGGCCAATGCAACGCGGTCGAGACGTCCATCGGCGGCGACGACGGAGGGTCCGAAATGGCGGATGATGGCGTTGAAGACCTGTTGGCCGGGCTGCATCAACTGGCGGCCCAGCTCGTCGGCTTCGATGACCTCGGCGCCGAGCGCGCGAAGGCGCGCGGCCACGGTGGTTTTGCCGCTGCCCAGCCCGCCGGTGAGTCCGACACGCAGCATGGGTTACAAGCCTCGCCGCAGCTTTGCGGCCTTGACCGTGTTTGCCATGAGCATGGCGATGGTGAGCGGACCGACGCCGCCGGGGACGGGTGTATAGGCTGCTGCGAGGTCGAAGGCGTGGGGATCAACATCGCCGACGATGACCGATCCGCGACGGGCAAAGGTCTCTTCCCGCTTTGCGTCTCCGGCGAAGAAACGATCGAAGTCGGCGCGGTCGGTGATGCGGTTGATGCCGACGTCGATGACAGTGGCGCCGGGCTTGACCATCGGCGCGGTGAGGAAGCCGGGGCGACCGATGGCGGCGACGAGGATGTCGGCTTCGCGCGTGATGGAGGCGAGGTCGCGCGTCTTCGAGTGGCAGATGGTGACGGTGGCGTTTTCGTTGAGCAGGAGCATGGCCGCGGGCTTGCCGACGATGTCGCTGCGTCCGACGATGACGGCGCGCGTGCCGGCCATGGCGATGCCGCTGCGCTTGAGGATTTCGATGACGCCGGAGGGTGTGCAGGGAGCGAGCGCGGGACGACCGGCCTGCAAGCGGCCTGCGTTGACGGGATGGAATCCATCCACGTCTTTTTCGGGGAGTACGGCGTCGAGCAGGCGCTTGGTGTCCACGTGCGGCGGCAACGGCAACTGGATGAGGATGCCGTCGATCTCTTCGCGGCGATTGAGGTCGGCGACAAGGGCGAGCATCTCGTCGGTGGTGACGGTCTCCGGCGGTGTGATGAGTTCGCTAAAGATGCCGAGTTCTTCACAGGTTTTGACTTTGCTGCGGACGTAAATCTCCGAGGCCGGAACGTGGCCAACAAGGACGGCGGCGAGACCGGGACGGACTCCGCGCGCGGCCAGTGCAGCCACTTCGGCGGCAACCTCCTGACGAATCTCGGCGGCGATCGCCGCGCCGTTCAGAACCCTGTCCAGAATCTGCGCCATTCTCAACCCTCACTCCCACTTGCATCGTACCAAGCTGGAGGGCCTGCGTTCCCGATCCGGCGTGTTTTGATGAGATGGAAATCAGTCCGTCATCCTTGCCGGAAAGATCGACGTCTGATCTGCTAACTGTAATGCGGCTGGCCGATGATCGTTCCGAGGAGGTGCCATGAATTTGCTGCTGCGTCGATTTGCGGGATGGTCTACGGTTTTGATTTTGCTGCTGGTGGCGGGCTGCGGAGGCGGTTCGGCGAGCAATGCGGGCGGTGGGTCAGGATCGGGCGGGTCAGGGTCGGGCGGATCAGGTTCCGGAGGCTCTGGGTCGGGAGGTTCTGGCGGCAGTCAGGCGAAGCCGACGATCGTCGGGCTGGTGACGATGGGGCAGGAAAACTTTGTGAGCAACGGCACGCTGCCGACCAACCGGCTGCAGGAGGCGAATGCGCATCCGGCCATCTATTCGGCGGCGGTGATTGAACTGACGTGGTCGCAACTGGAGCCGCAGCCGAACCAGTTTGACGATTCGGCGCTGATTGCGGCGTTGCAGAATGTGCAGAACTATAACCTGAAGTACCCGGCGACGCCGCTGGTGGCGAAGCTGCGCATCTTCGCGGGAAAGAACACGCCGGCCTGGGTGATGCAGCAGGTTGGGTCCGTGGTGGTGACGGACAGCAGTACGAATACGCAGATCACGGAACCGGATTTCTGGACGTCGGCGTATAGCCAGCTTTGGACCGCGTTGCAGAATCATCTGGCATCGGAGTATGACTCGAATCCGCTGATCGGCGAGGTGGCGATCAGCGTCTGTTCTTCGATTACCGCGGAGCCGTTTGTCCTGCCCGGAGCGGTGAGCAATATCCAGGCGCTGGAGGCGGCCGGGTACACCGACGCACAGATGGAGGCGTGCCTGTCAAACGCGCCCAATGATTATGCCGCGTGGAAGCAGACGCCGCTTGACTACACCTTCAACCCGCTGTATCTGGCGGCGACCGGACAGAACGATCTGAACTTTACGATCCAGGTGATGCAGCAGTTTCGCGCGGCGCTGGGCACGCGCGCCGTGGTGGCGAACCACGACCTGGACAATCCGCTGCCGAACGCGAGCCTGCCGACGATCTATGCCGAATTTCAGACGCTGAACACGGCTGCGCAGTCAGC
>JAJZHE010000062.1 GCA_021804655.1 Acidobacteriota bacterium | reverse complement strand
TTGTCCTGAAGTAACAAAGATGGCCAGATAAACAACACGCGGAGATATTTTCCGCATCCCACAACTGTTGCAGAATTTTCAGTATCGATTCTGCAAGAACTGCGTCCAACATGAGTTGCTGCAACCGACGGTAACAAAGCGACGCGAACCTGACCGAAGTATCGATCAGGAAGAACGATGTCCAAGGAGATGAAGATTATGCGCTCGGAACTGATTTTTGGAGCACTGACCCACGTTGTTAACCGCTATCAGCTTTGCCAGCTTGCCAGCAAGGCAACGCGCAAGCTGCATAAGCCAAACACCCGGTTGCAGGACACGACCAATGAGGTTCTGGTCCGTTTCCGTGAGTCCAATCCCGGATCGCCCTTGAACCCAACCTCCATGGCGGAGGCTCACATCGAGGAGCAGCGTCGCGCTGCGTAAGCGCCGCTGCTTTCTCTTTTCTGCCTGACCCCTCAAATCTTCACTTCTGCTTCGGATATTATTCAAAGATCACCCATTCAGGCATCCGGGATGAGTCCTGGCTGATTTCATCTGGATGCCCTCCCTTCTCAAACTTCCATCCTCATTCCCGCAGGAATCCATGACTATTTCTGAATTGAAAGAAAAAAACATTACTGAGCTGAGCCGCATTGCGCGCTCACTGGACATTCCCGGAGCAAGCGGCCTCCGCAAACAGGATCTGATTTTCAAGATTCTTCAGGCGCAGAGCGAAAAGGAGGGCCACATCTTCGCCGACGGCGTGCTGGAGATTCTGCCCGACGGCTACGGTTTTCTGCGCTCACCGGATTACAACTATCTTCCTGGGCCAGACGATATTTATGTTTCGCCGTCTCAGATTCGCAAGTTTGACCTGAAGACGGGCGACTCGATCAGCGGCAACGTAAGGCCGCCGCACGAGGGGGAAAAATACTTTGCGCTGGTGAAGATCGAGGCGATCAACTTCGAATCGCCTGAGGAGACGCGCAACAAGATTCTCTTCGACAATCTGACGCCGCTCTATCCGCAGGAGCGGATCAAGATGGAGACCACGCGCGAAGCCACCAGCGGGCGCGTGATGGACCTGTTGACGCCGATCGGCAAGGGGCAGCGCGGACTGATCGTGGCGCCGCCGCGCACGGGCAAAACGATGCTCCTGCAGGCGATTGCCAACTCGATCACGACGAATCATCCGGAGGTGACGCTGATTGTGCTGCTGATCGACGAGCGCCCGGAAGAGGTGACCGACATGCAGCGCTCGGTGAAGGGCGAGGTGATCAGCTCGACGTTCGATGAGCCTGCGGCGCGGCATGTGCAGGTGGCCGAGATGGTGATTGAGAAGGCCAAGCGCCTGGTGGAGCATAAGCGGGATGTGGTGATCCTGCTGGATTCGATCACGCGTCTGGCGCGGGCCTACAACACGATCGTTCCGCCTTCGGGCAAAGTGCTCTCCGGCGGCGTCGATTCCAATGCGCTCCAAAGGCCAAAGCGCTTCTTCGGCGCGGCGCGCAATATCGAAGAGGGCGGCTCGCTGACCATCATCGCCACGGCGCTTGTCGATACCGGCTCGCGCATGGACGAGGTGATCTTCGAGGAGTTCAAGGGCACGGGCAACATGGAAGTGATCCTGGACCGCAAGCTGGTGGACAAACGCGTCTTCCCGGCGATCGATATCCAGCGCTCGGGAACGCGCAAGGAAGAGCTGCTGATTCCGAAGGAAGATTTGCAGCGCATCTGGGTTTTGCGCAAAGTGCTCAATCCACTGTCGCCTGTGGAGGCGATGGAGCTGCTGGTGAGCCGTCTGGAAAAGGTGCGCAACAACGCCGAGTTCCTGCAGAACATGAATCACCTGTAAGGGCGCGGCTGGCAGCCTGTTGGCGCAAGGCCGACGGGCTGCTACACTAGGGAAGTCACTCCCTGATTGTGGGGCTGTAGCTCAGCTGGGAGAGCGCCTCGTTCGCAACGAGGAGGCCAGCGGTTCGATCCCGCTCAGCTCCACCAAATCTCCTGATTACACAAAAGAGAAGAACTCCGATTTCCCCAGAGAGATGCTGGGCAAGCTCAGCTCGTCAGAGCGCTTGGCGGAGCCAATGGCCAGTGTGGCTTGCGGGGTGGGTGGCGATCTCTTCCGGCGTGCCCGTGGCGACAATCGTGCCGCCGCCTGCGCCGCCTTCCGGTCCAAGATCGATCACCCAGTCTGCGCTTTTGATGACGTCCAGATTGTGCTCGATCACCAGCAGCGAGCCGCCGCCGTCGATGAGCTTTCGCAGGGCCGTCAGCAGCTTGGATACATCGTCGAAGTGGAGTCCAGTCGTCGGCTCGTCGAGGATGTAGAGCACACGGCTGGCCGCCGAGGCGCGTCCACCCGTGGTGCGTACCTGAGCCAGATGCGCGGCCAGTTTCACGCGTTGCGCCTCGCCGCCAGAGAGCGTGGTGGCGGACTGGCCCAGGCGCAGGTAGCCGAGGCCGACTTCGTCGAGGACGGCGAGGCGATCGACGAGCCGCGGCACGCCGACGAAGAAACGCAGCGCCTCTTTGACCGTCAGCCCCAGCACCTCGTGAATGTTTTTGCCTTTGTAGGGGACGCTCAGCACCTTGGCCTGGTAGCGCGTGCCGTTGCAGTCTTCGCAGGGCAGCTCGACGTCGGCGAGGAACTGCATCTCGACGGTGACGGTGCCGTCGCCTTCGCAGGTTTTGCAGCGACCGCCGGGGACGTTGAAGGAGAAGTGGCCGGCGCTGAGGTTCTGCTTGCGCGCCTCAGGCTGTGCGGCGAAGAGTTCGCGGATGAGGTCGAAAGCTTTGATGTAGGTGACGGGGTTGGAGCGCGGTGTCCGTCCGATGGGCGTCTGATCGACGAGCACGAGATCGTTCAGCCGCTCGGCTCCGCGCAGGCTTGTCAGTCGCTGGGCAAGGTCGCCGCCTTCGCCTTTGCCCAGGGCCTGTGCCACGGCCGGGTAGATCACCTGATGCACCAGTGTCGATTTGCCGGAGCCGGAGACGCCGGTAACGGCGACGAGCATGCCGAGCGGGATATCGACGTCAATCGATTTCAAGTTGTTGGCGCGCGCTCCGCGCACCAGAAGCTGTTCGCGGCCAGGTTCGCGCCGACGCGTGGGCACAGGAATGGCGATTTGTCCGTTCAGATAGCGTCCAGTGAGCGAATCCGGATTCGCCATCACCTCCGTCACGGAGCCGACGGCCAGCAGGCGTCCACCGAACTCTCCCGCACCGGGGCCGAGATCGAGCAGATGATCTGCGGCGCGCAGAATATCGGGATCGTGCTCGACGATGAGGATGGTATTGCCGAGGTCGCGCAGGCTCTTCAGGATGCCGATGAGCCGATGTGTATCGCGGGAGTGGAGGCCGATGGATGGCTCGTCGAGGACGTAGAGCGCGCCCACCAGTTGCGAGCCAAGGGAGGTGGCGAGTTGGATGCGCTGGGCCTCGCCGCCGGAGAGCGTGCTGGCGAGGCGGTCGAGCGTGAGGTAGTCCAGTCCCACGGCGTCGAGGAAACCGATCCGCTTGCGCACCTCTTCGAGGATCGGTCCGGCGATCTCCTGCTGCATTGGGCTGAGTTGCATGCTAGCGAAGAAGTCCTTTGCCGCGCCGATAGTCAACGCTGTCGCTTCGCAGATGTTTTTCTGCTGCACGCGCACGGCGCGTGCCTCGGCGCGCAGACGCTGGCCGCGGCACTCCGGGCAGGTGGCGTAGCCGCGATATTTTGACAGCATCACACGCACATGCAGCTTGTATTTTTTGCGATCCATCGCGGCAAAGAAACCGTAGACGCCATCAAAGCCGGTTGCACCGCTTTTGTCGCCATAGAGCAGCACTTCGGTCTGCTCCGGCGTCAGATCCTGCCAGGCTGTCTCCAGCGGAATTCCCAGCGACTTTGCGCTGCGCTTCAGCTCGGTCATCCACGGGCGATACTTCGGGCGCATCCAGGGGTCAATCGCTCCCTGGCTCAGCGTGAGCGCGGGATTCGGCACAATCAGGTTCAGGTCATAATCGATTGTGTTGCCAAATCCCTGGCAGCGAGGACACGCGCCAAAGGGATTGTTGAAAGAGAACAATCTTGGCTCCGGCTCGCGGCCCGGACGATGGCAGACGCGGCACTCGTAGGCCGTGGAGAAACGGTGCATACGACGCTCGGCGTCCGGCTCGCGCCCCACCTCTTCAAAGATCGCCTCGCCTGTTTCTCGATAAGCAATCTCGGTTGCGTCCACGATGCGCGCGCGATTCTCCGCAGAGACCACCACGCGATCCACCAGCACGAAGAGAGGCTGGGCAAAGTCCAGCTCCAGCAGCGACTCCGGCGTCGAGAATTCAAAGATGCGTCCGCGCTGATAGAGCCGGTTGAAGCCTCTGGCACGCAACTCGGCCAGACGGATTTTCATTGCTTCGGTCAGCGGCGAAGGTGTTTCGCTCGCAGCTTCGGCGCGCTTTTTGCGATGGGTGTGCACCAGCTTCTTCGGGGTTTCCGCGCTCGTTTCGTTCACAGGCGTGTGCACCGGAAACAGCGCGTGCAGCCGGGTGCCGTCCCCCAGTCCAAGCACGCGTGCCACCGCCTCATCCACTGAGTCGCGCGTCACCAGCCCGTCGCAGTGAATGCAATGCACCGTGCCGCAGCGCGCATACAGGAGGCGCATGTAGTCGTAGATCTCCGTCGCCGTCGCCACCGTCGAGCGCGGATTGCGTGTGGTGTTCTTCTGCTTGATGGCGATCGCCGGGGCAAGACCATCGATCAGGTCTACGTCCGGCTTGTCGATGCGCTCCAGAAACTGGCGCGCATAGGCTGAAAGCGACTCGACATAGCGCCTCTGTCCTTCGGCGTAAATGGTGTCAAAGGCCAGCGAAGACTTGCCCGAGCCGGAGACACCGGAGATGACCGTCAGCATTCCGTGGGGAATGGTGCAGTCGATGCCTTTCAGGTTATGCGTCCGCGCTCCGCGGATGACGATGGCGTCGTTCAAAAGACCATTCCTGTTGCATTCGGGTAATAAAACGGTGACAAGTACTGTGCAGTCCGCACAGCATTGGCTCGGCGGGCAGTCTGGATCGGCTCAGCCAATCCAGCTAATTATAAATTCCAGCCGTTCGCGCGGCGGCGCGGCGCGGCTTTGGCTTGCGATTCAGATGAAGCCCCATCAAAGGCTGCACTTTCAGGACTGCGGCATGGATGACCGTCGTTCCGGCCTTGCTGAGCGTTTCTGCGCCGACATCCGTCTATTACTATGCAGCGTACTTTCGTTGGACGGCTTAAAACTGTCGCTCGGATCACGGATTTAGCCGCGTATTTTGCCAATCCATGCTGCTGGCGTTAGGATTTGAACGAGGTTTGGATATGTACTCAACAGCGGACTTCGCGCACACCAGTTCCCGGCGCAGGCCCAACGGCTTTACGCTGATGGAGCTTCTCATCGTCATCAGCATCATGCTCATTCTCATGCTGATTGCCATTCCGAACTTCAACAAGATGAAGGCGACAGCCAACGAAACCTCCGCCATCAACTCGCTGCAAGCAATCTACAAGGCGGAGATTCAGTACCAGACGACGTATCCGTCGAATGGCTTTGCCTGCTCGCTGGCGGCGCTCGGTGGCGATCCCAAAGCTGGTCCGCCAACGCCGAACTCCGCGCAACTCGTGCAGGGTGATCTGTCTTCCGGCGTCAAGGCCGGCTATACCTTCAAAATCGTCAACTGCACCAAGGTGACGGTAAACAATACCGACCAGATCACGAGCTTTGACGTGACCGCGGTGCCGCAGGCGGTGGGCAAGACCGGCAACCGCGGCTTCTGCATGGACGCCTACAGCGAGATCAGGAGCGATCCTTCGGGCGGCACGAACTGCACGCAATCGATCCAGTGAAGCCGACGGTGCCTCGCCTGTCGGTTGTGCTGCTGCTGCTGACAGGATGTCTCAGTTGCGTGGGCGCAGTAGCTGGACCGCCGCAGGCTGCTGGGCAGGCTTCAGCTGTGCAGGTGGCTCAGCGCGTCGATGAGCACTACAACCACCTGCGCAGCTTGCGCGCACGATTCAGCGAACAGTACACGGGGATGGGCATGGAGCGCGACGAGACCGGCACGCTGCTGCTGGAGCGCGCCGGAGTCACGGGTGCGGGACGCATGCGCTGGGATTACTCCAGTCCGGCGGGGAAGTATTTTCTGCTGGATGGGCGCTACGCGTATTTTTATGCGCCAGGCAACGAGCAGGTGCAGAGAATGCGAGCCAGCCAACTGGATGACCTGCGCTCGCCGCTGCGCTTTCTGTTGGGCCATACAAAGATTGCCTCGGAGCTGACGGGACTGCGCGCAGCCGCCAGCGGCGCGGACTTTGTGCTGACGGGGGTGCCGCGCGGGGCGGAAAAACGCATCGCCTCCGTGGCTCTGACCGTCACGGCGGATGGCCGGATTGAATCGATGACGATCCGAGAGCAGGATGGGTCGGTGACGCGATTTACGCTGAGCGGGGAAGAGGACAACCCGGCGCTGGCGCCGGATACCTTTCACTTCAGCGCCCCGCGCGGCGTTTCCGTCAGCGATGGGCTTCCGCCGGCGTGAGCGCCTGACCTGAGCGCCTTTTCTGGGCATCGGGCTTTGCGTCCGCGCTACTCGTAGCGCAACGCTTCGATGGGGTCCAGGTTCGCTGCGCGAATCGCCGGAATCATTCCGCTGATCAAGCCTGTGATGACCAGAATGCCGACGGCAACTACCACCGAGGTGAAGGAGATGCGCAGGTAGATATCCGCCGCGCTCGCGTTCTCTGCAATGTAGCTGTAAAAGCGGATGCGGCCGATGAGCAGAGAGATGATTTCGGCCAGCAGGATGCCGCTGATGCCGCCCGTGGCGCTGATCACCGTCGCCTCCGCCAGGAACTGGGTCAGGATGTGTTTCCGCTGTGCGCCCAGCGCCTTTTCCACGCCGATCTCGCGCGTGCGCTGCTGCACGGAGACGAGCATGATGTTCATGAGGCCGATGCCGGCGATGCCCAGCGTGAGCGCGCCGACGAGCGCCAGCAGAACCTGAAGCGCGATGGAGAGAATGCGAAACTGGCTGAGCTGTTCCATGATATCGGCCACGAAGATCGCGTTGTGATCGCCAGGGTTGAAGTGGTGCGCAGCGGCCAGCGTATCGCGCAGGTTCTTCTGCACCGTCTCATGATCGCCCCGATAGTTCAGCCAGATGCCGTCCAGGTAATGCGTGCTCTTGATGTCGTCCATCGTCGTGAACGGGATATACACCTGGCGGTTGTTGTCGTCTTCGCCTTCGGCCATCTTCGCTTCCAGAATGCCGATCACTGTGAAGTTGATGCCGTTCAGCCGGATCGACTGGCCGATCGGATATTCGCCTTGAAAATATTTTTTCAGCGCCTCCGAGCCAAGCACCGCTACATGCGCGCGCTGCTGCACCTCGGCTCCGTTGAAGAAGCGGCCCATCTGCGTGGGCAGGTGCATGATCTCCGCAATATTTTCGTTTGCGCCATTCACCGTCCACGTGTACGTGTGCAGGTCGTCCTGCACCGGCACAGCCTTGTTGACCATCGGAGAGATGTGGATAAGGCCGGGCACGCTGGTTGCCACCGCATCCAGGTCGTCCATGGTGAACTGCACCTGGACGCCGGCCTTGTCGCCGCCGGCCTGTTCGCTGGTGCGCCCTGGAAAGACGCCGATCATCGTCGTGCCCCACTCGGCGAAGATCGCCTCGATCGCGCGGCTGAATCCCGCTCCATACGCCAGCAGCAGCACCACCGTGGCAATGCCCCAGGCCATGCCGATGATGGTAATCATCGTGCGACGCCGGTTATAGACCATCGCCTCCCAGGCCTGCAACAGAATGTCTTTCAGCATCGTCCACTCCCTGCGCGGATGCGCCCCTGCTTTTTCACGGATTCTGCGCGCTGGTTTATTCGCGTCGCAGCGCTTCGACCGGCTCCAGCGCAGCGGCCTGGCTGGCAGGATAGACACCGGCAACGACTCCGCAGATAGCCAGACTGCCGAGCGCCAGCGCCGCCGACCACCACACCAGCCGCGGCGGATCGAACCCCGGCATCTTGTCTGTGAGCAGCAGTTGCAGCACGCCCATGAAGGCCGCAGAGATGCCGATGCCGACGGCTCCGCTCACCGTCGTCAACAGCAGTCCTTCCAGAAAGAACTGCGTCAGAATGCTGCGCCTGGTCGCGCCCAGCGCCTTGCGCAGGCCAATTTCGCGCGTGCGTTCGGTGACGGCGACGAGCATGATGTTGATGATGCCCACCGCGCCCAGGCCCAGCGTCACCACGCCCACCCCGCCCAGGAAGACATCCATCGCGTCGAAGATCTTGTCCACCAGCTTGCTCGTGCGGATCGTGTCCCACTCGTCGAAGGCGTCCTGATTGGTGGGATCAAAGCCGTGATTGCGCGCAATCACTCGATGCACCGCGGCCTTGGCATCCGTGCTGTCGCCGCGCGTCGCAGACTGGTACTGGATGGAGCTGAGCGCGTCGTGCGGAATGTTTTCGCCCTTCATGGCGAAGAGTTCCTGCATCGTGGGCAGCGGAATGAAGACGCGCTGGTTGTCGCTGTTGTTGTCTCCGTGTCCGGTTGAGCCGGTCTCGCCGATCACCATGAAATCCGTGCCATTGACGGTGATCGAATGGCCCAGAAACGGACGGCCGGAAAAAAGAAGTTGCACGGTTTTTTCGCCGAGCACCGCCACGCGACGCCGGTTGACCATGTCCCCTTCGTCCAGAAAACGCCCCGCGATCAACGGCACAAAACGCACCACTGGAAAGTTCGGTTCCGCGCCGATCACCTGCGAGGAGGTGTTGGACCACTGGCTCACCTCATAGAGGTCCGTGCGCGTCAGCACCGCGGTCACCGCGCGCAACTCCGGCAACTGGCGCATATCGGCCTCGTCCTGCGGCGTCAGCTTGTAAGGGCGCTGCGCGGTGTGCTGGTTGGGGACGGCGGGAATCAGCCCGCCCCACATCATGATGACGTCGTTGCCCACATCCGCAAGATTCTTGCGCTGCCCGCTGCGAAATCCTTCGCCCAGGCCCACCAGCACGAGCAGCGAACCAACTCCCCACGCAATCCCGAACATCGTCAGGAAGGTGCGCAGCTTGTTCGCCAGCATCGCCTGCATCACTTGCCCGAAGATGTCTCCGAAACTTTCCATAATTCCGGCTCGCGCCGTTTGAACTCCTCGAAAATTGCTTCTCTTGACCTGTTTCTCTTGATCCGCTTTTCTTGATCCGCTTCTCTTTGGACGCCAGTCGCGCGGTTGCGTGATTGGCGGCAGTCTGCCCAACAGGCATTACGCAAGGCGGGCCTGCTTTGTTCCCGTAACTTGATGCGACGCGCACGGTTCTCATGATCGGTTGAACAACGCTGCAATCCAGTCAACGGCAATCCTCTAAACTGAGAGCATGTCTTCCAGCACAGACTCTCCTCGCTTCGATGCGCAACCCCTCGCCGCCGCTGTCGAACGCTTCTTTGCGCTCTCATCCTTCGAGGAAGCGCAGCGCGCCGATGCTCTCGCCGCCTTCGCCGCTCTGCGCGATGCGCTTGAATCCGGCCATCTCCGCTCCGCCCAGCCGGACCCGCAATCCCCCACCGGCTGGCGCGTCAACGCCTGGGTCAAGCGCGGCATCCTCCTCGGTTTCCGCCTCGGCGCATTGACTGAGCTGCCCGGCGACGGCCTGTCCTTTGTCGATAAATCCACCTATCCCGCGCGTCGTTTCACAGCAGCCGAAGGCATCCGCGTCGTCCCCGGCGGCTCCAGCGTCCGCGCCGGAGCTTATCTGGCGCGTGGGGTCGTCTGCATGCCGCCGATGTACGTCAACGTCGGTGCGTATGTCGATGAGGGAACGATGATCGATTCCCACGCGCTGGTCGGCTCCTGCGCCCAGATCGGCAAACGCGTCCACTTGAGCGCCGCAGCCCAGATCGGCGGCGTCCTCGAACCCGTCAACGCCAGCCCCGTCATCATCGAGGACGACGCCCTCATCGGCGGCAACACCGGCGTCTACGAGGGCACCATCGTCGGCAAAGCTGCCGTCCTCGCTCCCGGAACTATCCTCACGCGCGGCACCCCGGTCTTCGACCTCGTCCACGGCAACGTCCTCCGCGCCACCCCGGACCTGCCCCTGCGCATCCCCGACAACGCCGTCGTCGTCCCAGGCTCACGCGCCGTCTCCCGCGGCCAGGGCAGCGAATGGGGCCTCAGCCTCTACGCGCCCGTCATCGTCAAATACCGCGACCAGAAAACCGATCTCGCCACAGCCCTCGAAGACCTGCTGCGCTGAACCGAGCTTCGGTCGGCATCGCATCGCTCTGCAGGGCGTGACATGAATAGCTGCAACAGAAACAGCCGCAACAGGCCAGGGTGGTAGCATCAGAGTTGATACGATGCAAAGCGAAAAACTGAAAATTATTCCTCTTGGCGGCCTTGGCGAATTTGGCATGAACTGCATGGCCTTGCGCTGGAAGGACGATATCCTCGTCATCGATGCCGGGCTGATGTTCCCGGAGTCCGAGCTTCTGGGCGTGGACGTGGTCGTCCCGGACCTGAGCTATCTGGTCGAAAACAAGGCGCATGTGCGCGGCATCGTGCTCACGCACGGGCATGAGGACCACATCGGCGGCCTGCCCTGGATGTTGCAGGAGATCAAGGTTCCGGTCTACGGCACCGAGTTCACGCTGGCCTATGTGGAAGGCAAGCTGGAAGAGCATCGCCTGCTTGACGAGACCGAACTGATCGACATCGAGCCGAAGCGGAAGTTCACGATCGGGCCGTTCACGATCGAGCCGATCCGCGTGACGCATTCACTGGTGGACTGCATTGCGCTTGCGATTGAGACGCCGGTCGGCGTGGTCATCCACACCGGCGACTTCAAGATTGATCTCTCGCCGCCGGATGGCAAGTCCTTTGACCTGCACACCTTCGCCGAGTATGGCAAGCGCGGCGTGCTGGCCCTGCTCCAGGACTCGACGAACGTCGAGCGGCCCGGCTACACGCCGAGCGAGTGGGCGGTGAAGCCGCGGCTGGATGAGATTGTGGCCCGCGCGCAGAAGCGCATCTTCTTCAGTTGCTTCTCCTCGTCGATCTATCGCATTCGCATCGCCTTTGATCTGGCCCGTGCGCACGGTCGCAAGGTGGCCATCGTCGGGCGCTCGATGAACGAGAGCACGGAGATTGCTCAGGACTTCGGGTACATCGATATTCCGCCGGGTCTGGTCGTGCAGCCGGGCCACATGCGCGATGTTCCCGCCGATGAGCTGATGGTGCTCATCAGCGGCACCCAGGGCGAACCGATGAGCGCGCTCAGCCGTGCCGCGGTCGACAGCCACAAGCACGCCCACATCGACGCCGGCGACACGGTTGTGCTCAGTTCGCGCATCATTCCCGGCAATGAAAAAGCGATCTTCCGCGTCATCGATCATCTGGCGCGGCGCGATGCGCAGGTCATCTACGACGATGGTTCGGCTGGGCTGATCCACGTCAGCGGACATGGCAGCCAGGAAGAGCTGCGCCTGCTCATCAATCTCGTCCGCCCGGAGTACTTCATTCCCGTGCATGGCGACTATCGCTATCTGCGCAAACATGCGCGGGTGGCGCAGGAGACGGGCGCGATTGGCTCGGCGATTGTGATCGAGGATGGCGACGTGCTGGAGCTGGACGGCAAGCAGGCGCGCAAGAACGGCAAGGTCACATCAGGCCGCGTGCTCATCGACTCCGGTTCGACGATCGATGTCGTCGAGGATCTGGTCATCAAGGATCGCCGTACGCTCTCCGAAGACGGCATCGTGCTCGCGGTGGTGGCCATCAATCTGCGCACCGGCACGGTGGAACGCCAGCCGGAGGTGATCATGCGCGGCTTTGGCGGGGCGGATATCGCCGATGCGGCGCGCCAGGTGATGCTGAAGACGCTGGAGTCGCTCAACGCCGAGGAGAAATCCGACTACGGCGTGGTGAAGGAAAAGCTGCGCGTCGATCTCAAGCGCTTCATCCAGAAATCGACAGGGCGCAGGCCGATGATCCTGCCGGTGGTGATGGAAGTCTGACCGTTGCCGCTTTCTGCTACCGTGTGCAGCCTCAGAACCAGCGATAGTAGAGGCCGATCATCGGCTCGGCGGTATGCATATACCCACTGTTGGACGGGTACTGCTGGCTGATTGCGGGTGTTTTCGAGATGTCGCCACGATACTGAAGGCGAACCCCGAAACGTGGCCTAAGTTTCCAGTCCAATCCGCCGCCGTATTCGTAGGCAAGATTCGCGGAGTTTTGTGTCCCGATTCCGCCGGTTGGGGCGGTGGTGAATTGACCACCCAGGCCAGCTAGTGCAAAGTAGGTGAAGCGCGCGGTTTTCTTTGAAAACATCCAGTCCCCGGTGATCTGCTGAGCGTGAGTTGAATACGAAATTAGACCGCTCGTCTGTGGGCTACCTATAGGCTGGAACGTAAATGAGGGACCGTCCTGGCTCGGCTGGCGATAGGAGTAGGTTCCCTCGAAACCGACCCAGCGATGGATGAGGAATCGGAATTCGATCATCCCGCCAACGGTGTTCGAAGGGATCGGCTGCGAGGGACTACTTCCGGTGCTGAGTGAGCCGTTCAGCGCACCCAGAAAATTGACTCCGATGTCGGCGGTTTCGGTATACTTTTGTTGTGCATTGGATACATTACTACTCAGCACTGAAATGGCGAGCAGCAGAAGCAAAGCTCTCACGCTCCGTTTTACAAGCATAATGCCCTCCTGATTTTTGGTGGAAGTGAGCTTGCCTGATCCACGCATGTTACAGCCAATTGACCTCTTGCCTTAGAAGTCAATGATTCTCAAAAAATGATGCTTGTGAGGAAACTTGGCGCATATCCCGGAGCGCTGGCATACACGCTACTGTGGAAGCCGTATGTGCATGGCTGTCCGTTAATCTCAGTTAACAAGTACGAGACATTTGTCCCAGGACTTACGCTAGCAGGAGCGCCTTGTGGGTTACCACAGTTGTCGAAAAATTGATATGTGATGGAAGCACCAGACGTCACATCATTCAAGGTTGCGCTGTACAGAGTGCGGGTCTGGCCCAGGATGATCGGGTAAGTCAGGCGGGTTATGGAACCATTGGTCGAATACGGCGTTGCCGCGAAGTTTCCACCTGTAACCGCAAGCTGGCTTGCTTCACATGCTGCGATTGCACCGGAAGCATTGCTCTCAAGAAACTGAATAGAAGGCGTATTCCCTCCGTATGGACAACATACGGGCCCGGACTGCGGCTCCAAATTCAAATTATTTGTTTCGGCGGTAGTTCCTCCACTCTGCGGCCCGATGCAGCGTGGTGGGTTCGTGGTTCCATTGTCGATGTTTGTTTGCACAACCAAGGCAGAACCTGTGCTTAGATTTGACTCGGCACCGCCTGCATCACCGAAAACATTGAATTCTGATGATTTCCATAATTGACTAAGGTTAAGTACGCTGTCCGCATCGACGGAATATAGCTCATCGCGTTGCGTATTCTCGAACACAACCGTATCAACACCATTCGACGTGCTTGCTGAAAGTGTCATATACGGAATATTTGAGGCTTGTTGTGGAGGTATAGCTACCATAGGACTGTTTATGTAGCAATTTGTGCTAAACAGTTGCTGACTCCAGCCTGGGGGGCAACTCGGTCCATAATTCAGCAACCAATACTCAATCAACGAACTTGAATTCTGACCGTTCCCTTCCGAATATACGAACTGCTCCCATCCCACGCACTGCGCTGGATCTGAAGCGCTCCCACAAAGCGGCGTGCCCGAGAAAATATTCGTATTGAGTTGAAGTGAAAACGTATTGGGCTCAGCAGGCGGATTGTTATCGACATATCCGTTTTCGCTTATGCCACCAGAACCGGTGAGAAATGATCCGTCAGATGACGTAATTGTTCCTGAATACGAGTATGCTGAAAAATCGTTGCTGTTGCCTGCGGTATTGAGTGGACGTCCATGCGCTGGAAGGAAAGGCTCCTTCCGAGCAGCCTCACAAGCTACTGGAGTCCAGACTGTATTTGGATAGATGACCGTGTAGCACCCCTTGCTTGGCGGTTGAGTGTGCTTCATGCTAACTCGCCAAGTTGCTCGTGCTAGTGCGTCCTGGGTTGTCTGGGGGGGGGGCAGATTGCGCTGCTAAAGATACACCCAG
>JAJZHE010000061.1 GCA_021804655.1 Acidobacteriota bacterium | reverse complement strand
ACCGATCAGCCGGGCTGGAATATGCAAGCTCATCGAAAAATATCGGAGCGCTGCTATGCTATCTTATAGTTTCCCGGGAGTAAGGATGCGCTCGACTTACCCGGCATTCGCGCATCGATTCATTCCACTTACCCTCGCAAAAGACTGACCCATGCCTCAGGATCTTTCCAAAACCTACGACCCTACCGCGATTGAAGATCACTGGGCGGCCCGCTGGCTCGAAGAGCGGATTTTCGAGCAATCGTCCGATTCAGGTATCCTCGCTTCCAATCATTCAATGGCGAGCGCGGATTCGGCTTATACACTGCTGCTGCCCCCGCCCAACGTAACCGGGCGCCTGCACATGGGCCACATGCTCAACCAGACGGAGATGGATATTCTCACGCGCTGGCAGCGCATGCTGGGCGGTCGTCGTGTGCTCTGGGTGCCCGGCACGGACCACGCCGGCATTGCCACGCAGATGATGGTGGAGCGACAGCTTACCGAGGAAGGCATCACGCGCCAGCAACTCGGACGCGAACCGTTCCTGGAGCGTGTCTGGGCATGGAAGCGGCTCTACGGCGGAGCCATTCTGGACCAGATGAAGCGGCTGGGTGCTTCCGTGGATTGGAGCCGGGAGTACTTCACGATGGACGATAATCTCTCTCATGCCGTGCGGGAGGCTTTCGTCCGCTTGCATGAGCAGGGGTTGATCTATCGTGGCGCATACATCGTCAACTGGTGCCCGCGCTGCCAGACTGCGATCAGCGATCTTGAGGTTGTGCACGAAGACCGGCAGGGAAAAATATGGGAGATTCGTTATCCGGTCGTCGGTGAGCCGGGTAGCTTCATCACCATTGCGACGACGCGTCCGGAGACGATGCTCGGCGATGTCGCCGTCGTCGTGCATCCGGAGGACGAGCGTTACACCGCTTTCCACGGCAAGCGGCTTCTGCTGCCCCTGGTCGGTCGCGAAATCCCCGTCCTCACCGATGCGTGGGTCAGCCGCGAGTTTGGCACCGGAGCCGTCAAAGTCACGCCCGCGCATGATCCCAACGATTTTGCTCTCGGCCAGCGTCACGGACTGCAATCGATCAACGTGATGGATGAGCAGGGGCGCATTCTGGCTGAGGGCAGCGCTTACCATGGTCTGGACCGCTTTCCAGCGCGCGAGCGGATTCTGGCGGACCTCGAAGCGCAGGGCCTGCTGGTCGCGGCCAGGGATCATGCGCTTTCGGTCGGCATCTGCGATCGCTGCAAGACCGTCGTCGAGCCTCGACTCTCCGAGCAGTGGTTTCTGCGCATTCAGCCGCTTGCAGAGAAAGCCATTGCTGCCGTCGAGCAGGGAGCGATTCGCTTCACTCCGGACCAGTACCGCAAGATTTATCTGAACTGGATGACAAACATCCACGACTGGTGCCTCTCGCGGCAACTCTGGTGGGGCCATCGCATTCCCGCCTGGCAGTGCGCTGCGTGTCGCCAGATGACCGTTGCGCGCGAGACTCCCATCGCATGCTCGCACTGCGGCAGCGCAGGGATCACTCAGGTGAGCGACGTGCTCGACACCTGGTTCTCGTCCGGTCTGCTGCCCGTCACGGTCTTTGGCTGGCCCTTTGCGGACGGTCGTCCTTCGCCGGATTTTTCCGCTTTTTATCCCACCTCTTTGCTCGTCACCGGCTTCGACATTCTCTTCTTCTGGGTGGCGCGGATGATCATGCTGGGCTGCTGGTTTTCTGCCGATGTGCCGCTGCCTGACGGCTCGCCGCGTCCTCTGGCGGAGACGGTTCCGTTCCGCGATGTCTATATCCACGCCCTGGTGCGCGACGCACACGGCGACAAGATGTCGAAGACCAAGGGCAACGTCGTCGATCCCATCGAGACGGTTCGTCAATACGGCACGGATGCCGTGCGCTTCACGCTGGCTTCCATGGCTTCTCCGGGCACCGATATCGCATTCAGCGTTGCGCGCACGGAGGGCAATCGAGCCTTTGCCAACAAAATCTGGAACGCGGCTCGGTTCGTCTTCCTCAACATCAATCGCGCGGCAGAAGCTGGCATTGTGGTGGAGATTGCCTCCGACGGCCCGTTGCCTGTTCTTGATGCCGCAGCTCCGCTGGAAGATCGCTGGATCAGCGCGGAACTGCATCGCACCGCTGCCGCGGTCAACTCTTCGCTTGCAGCCTACCGTTTTGATGAAGCAGCGCACGCGCTGTACAGCTTCTTCTGGGGCAGTTTTTGCGACTGGTATCTGGAGATCGTCAAGCTCCGCCTGCAATTCGCCAATCCGGAAGACCATGCCACAGCTCGCACCGCGCTTCATGCGCTGGTCGCCGTCTTTGAGTCTGCGCTGCGGCTGCTTTCGCCGCTGATGCCGTTCCTCACCGAGGAGATATGGCATGCGCTCTATGATGGCCACCCGCCTGCCCGGTCGATCGCTCTCGCCGCTTATCCCGTCGCCGCGGATGCTGCCTTGCGCGATCCTTCGCCGCGCAGCATGGAGCAGGTGCAGAGTTTCATCACCGAGACGCGCGCGCTGCGCAAGGAGATTGGCATGGAAGAAAAGGCGGAAGCGCCGGTCTTCGTGCGTGCGCCCGAGGCTCTGGCACAGACGCTGCAAGAGAATGCAGCCGTGATCCAGCGCCTGGCGCGTGTGCGTGCCATTACCTTTTGCAACGCGCTTCCGGCGCACCTGGCGGCTCGCTCTACCGCGGCATTCGATCTTGCCATCGAGTATGAGCGCAAGGTGGACGTGGCAGCCGAGCGCGAGCGGCTGGACAAAGAGATTGCGCGGCTGGAAAAAGCCATGCTCGGCGCAGACCGGCAGCTTGGAAATCCGGGATTTCTGGCCAAGGCTCCGGCCTCCGTGATCGAAGGGTTGCAATCGCAGCGCGCTGATTCGGAGACTCTGCTGGCAAAAGCCCGGCAGGCTCTTGCGGCTTTGTCTGTCGGCTCGTAGAGTCTGATTGATCGAAACAGGAGCAGGCACCGTGGAATGGAAAAATCAATACGTCGAAACGCTGGTGGATCGTGCATTGCGCGAAGACATTGCCACCGGCGACACAACCACGCGGCTCACCGTGAACCCGGCGCTGCGCGCGACGGCAACTATCCTGGCCCGTCAGGAGATGGTCGTCTGCGGACTGGGCTGTATCTCGGCTTTTCTCGATCGATTCGCATCCTACGATTCAACGGGCGCCAGTCATTACGAAATCGTCAGTCATCCTGAGATTTTTGATGGAGTGCAGGTGCACGACGGTCAACCGCTCGCCGTCATTCGCCATCGCGCGCAGGCTCTGCTCAGTTGTGAACGCGTGATTCTCAATCTGCTCCAGCATATGAGCGGAATCGCCACGCTCACCCGCCGCTACGCCGATGCCATGCGAGGAACCTCGGCTCGCGTGCTCGACACGCGCAAGACGATTCCCGGTCTGCGCATGCTGGACAAATATGCGGTCGTCTGCGGCGGCGGCACCAATCATCGTCTCGATCTCTCCGATGGAATCCTCATCAAGAACAATCACATCGCACTTGGCGGCGGCATCCGCAACGTTCTTGCGCAGTCGCTCGCGGCGCGGCCCGCGGGCAAGCGAATTCAAATCGAAGTGCGCACGATGGAGGAGTTGAATGAAGCTCTGCACGCCGGAGCGGAAGCCATCCTGCTCGACAACATGACCCCGGAACAGGTGGCCGTCTGCGTCGCACGCATTCGCACCGAGTCACGCTGGATTCCAATCGAAGCCTCGGGCGGCATCGTCCTCGAAAACATTCGCGCATACGCTGAGGCTGGGGTGGACTTTATCTCCGTCGGCGCGCTCACGCACTCTGCTGCTGCGGCGGATATCTCCATGCGCATCGTCGCGGCAGGTTGAGCGATGCTGGATATCTCCGCTGTCGATCGGGCCTTGGCCCAGACCATCTTTGCCCGGCGTCTGCACTGGTTCCCCCAGATCGACTCCACCAACCTCCACGCCATGCAACAGGGGCGAGACGGCGCGCCGCATGGCTCCGTCTATGTGGCCGATGAGCAGACAGCCGGTCGCGGTCGTGGCGATCATCGCTGGCACTCCGCCCCCGGTCAGGGACTGTACCTGAGTGCGCTGATCCGTCCGCAGATATCGGTGGAACAGCTTGTCTGGCTGCCCCTGCTTGCCGGGCTTGCCCTGCATCGCGCCATTCTGGAAACCACGGCTCTGGTTGCCGACCTGCGCTGGCCCAATGATATGTTGCTGCATGGCCGCAAATGTGCAGGAATTCTGGTGGAGGCGCAGACCGACGCCGCGCTCGGAGTCTTTGCCGTGATCGGCATCGGCGTCAATCTGCACCAGCGGCAGTTTCCTGCGCAGATGGCCACGCCGCCCACCTCGCTTGATCTGGAAACCGGACGCGTCGTTGAGAATGAAGCGCTCTTGATCGCGCTGCTACAATCGCTGCATACCGAGCTGTCGCTGATCGATTCACCCGCGACGCGCGCGGCACATTGCACTGCCATTCCCGGACGTTTGGAAGCCATCTCTACCTGGGTTCGGGGCAAGTCCGTCGAGGTGCACGGACCGCAGCAGGTGCAGGGCGTCACCGCGGGTCTCGATGCGCAGGGGTTTCTGCGGGTACAAACTGCCGATGGCGTGCAGACCATCACCACCGGCGGCCTGCGCGAGCCGCTTTCCAGGGTGTAAGCGGAGACAATGGAAGACAGGTTGCGTGTGCGGAGTAGGTTCAGATGCTGCTAGCTCTCGATGTCGGAAACACCAACACGGTACTGGGACTCTTCGCCCTCGATGCAGCCGCGGAGAGCGGCGAGAACCCGTCATCCCCGTCGCTCGTGGCGCACTGGCGCGTCTCCACCCATCGCACGCAGACTGCCGATGAGTACGGAGTGCTCTTCGTCAATCTTTTCAACCTTCACCATCTCTCCACCAGCCAGGTGCACCACATCATCATCTCTTCGGTGGTGCCACCCGTTGAGAGCACGCTCCAGCGTGTCTGCGAATCGTACTTCGGCATCCAGCCCATCTTTGTCGAGCCGGGCATCCGCACCGGAATGCCCGTGCTGGTTGACAATCCTTCTGAGCTTGGCGCCGATCGACTCGTCAATGCGGTCGCGGCGTTTGCAAAATATGGCGGTCCGGCGATTGTCGTGGATTTTGGAACGGCCACCACCTTCGACGTCATCTCCGCACGCGGAGAATATCTCGGCGGCGTCATCACACCTGGCCTTGGCATCAGCGCGGATGCGCTCTTTGCCCGCGCCGCGCGTCTGGGCCGTGTCGATATTCGTCGGCCTGCAAAGGTGATCGGCACCAACACGGTCGCGCATCTGCAAAGCGGCTTGTATTACGGCTACATCGGACTGGTCGATGGCATTCTGCGCCGCATGATCGCCGAGATGCAGCTTGCCGATCCCACTCCACCGCGCGTCATCGCAACCGGCGGACTGGCCGGTCTCATTCTGGAAGACTCCGAGTTCATTCAGCAGCAGGATGAGATGCTCACTCTCAACGGACTACGGCTGCTCTTTGAAAAGAATCGTCCAGAACAGCTTGCCGCGCGGCCAGCCCGACGCATCCGGTGAACGCGCTCGTGCAGAACTACGTCAACTACTTTACGGAGATCGAAGAGCATTTTCAGCATCGGCGCGGCACCCTCCTGCTGCTTTCCACGCTGGACTGGGCGCTAATTGAAAGCTGGCGCGAAGCTGGCATTCCGCTGACTGCGGTTCTGCGCGGCATCGATCAGGCATTCGACAAATATGAATCCCGCAAACGCTCGCGCGCCTCATCACGCATCAACGGTCTCGCCTGGTGTTCGCAGGCCGTGATGGCAGCAGCCGAGCAGATGAAGGAGGCGGCAACCGGCGCCACGCCGCAGCAGAAAACAGACCAGGATTTTGCAGCCGCTCACATCGCGGCGCATCTGCGCTCAGCCGCTCAGCGCCTGCTCGCCGCGCCCATTGCTCAGGAAGCGTGTCCATCGATTGCGCAACATCTGCTTCAACTTGCCGAGGAGGCAGAACGCAACGCCGTGCATCCGGAAGAACTGGAGACAACACTCACAGCTCTCGAAGAGAAACTCTTTGCCGCACTGCTCGCCTCCACACCGGAGACGCGGTTGATCGAATGGAAGCAGCAGGCTGCGCACGATCTCGCTGCCTTCCGCGCACGGATGCAGGCGCTTCAAATGCAGCTTGTGCAGCGGCAATATCTGCACAAGCGCCTGATCGAAGAGTACGATCTGCAGAGGCTCAGTCTCTTTTATATGAGGCACGCGTGAAGCCAGGCGAGCAGGTCAAAGTGCGCATCGAGAAGCCTGTTTACGGCGGCGACTTTCTCGCGCACACAAACGGACAAGCGGTCTTCACTCCATTTCTACTGCCCGGTGAAGTGGCCTCGGTCTGCGTCTGTGAAGCAAAACGCCGTTTCGCGCGCGCCGAAGCGGAGACGCTGCTTACCCCGTCGTCGGCGCGGATCCAGCCCGCGTGCGCGCACTTCGGCCAGTGCGGTGGATGCCACTATCAGCACACCTCGCCGGAGACGCAGCATGATTTCAAGCGCGCAATTCTGATCGAGGCATTGCAGCGGGAAGGCATCCCAATCCCTGCTCCCGTCGAGATTCTCAGTGCGCATCCCTGGGCCTATCGCAATCGCATCCGGCTGGCCATCGATGCAGCGGATAAGCACGGATCGATCGGTTATCGCGCGCGCAGTTCACACCGATTGATTCCCGTGTCGGAGTGTCCCATCGCAGCGCCCGTGCTGTTGCCGACGGCGCATCGCATCGCGCAGTGGTTGCGGGAACTCGGCTCTCTCGGCAACATCGACGAGATGGAACTGATGACTACGCCGACCGAAGATGCGGTTTCCGTAACGCTGATCGCGCGCGATTCTGATCGAGCGGCTCCAGTCTCCGCAACGCTCGAAGCCATGCTCGCTGAAATTGGCCCGCCTTTGATAGGAGTCGCCCTTGTCGTTCGCAGCGGCGAAGCTCTCGACTCCGTCATCGCGCGAGCCGGGTGCGATGCACTGCAATATCCTGTTGCGGCCCTTGAGTATTCCGTTCCGACAGGTGCATTCTTCCAGGTCAACCGCTGGCTTCTGGAGCCTTTTCGCGCACTCGTCACAGCGCAGGAACGCGGCAATCTCGCCTGGGATCTTTTTGCCGGTGTTGGATTTTTTGCCCGTGCGCTGGAGGCGCAATTCGCTGCTGTGACGGCGGTGGAGGGTGCGGACGCATCCTTTGCCTCACTCGCGCACTCGCTCACCAGGCCATCCAGTCGAGCAGTACATTCGTCCACGTTGGCTTATCTGGAAAACAATCGCCTCCAGCGAGAACCGGCTCCGGATTTCATCGTGCTCGATCCTCCGCGAGCGGGTCTGGACGCCAGAACCTGTTCCTTGCTCGCCGCCATTCATGCGCCTCGCATGACCTACGTCTCCTGCGACCCGATCACGCTTGCTCGCGACCTCAAACTGCTCACCGCGGAGCGATTTCAGATCGAGTCGATTCATCTGGTAGATTTATTTCCGCAGACGTACCACATCGAATCCGTCGTCAAGCTGGCAAGAAAAAATCGATGAGCGGATGATGCGCAATACACCTTTTCCCTGATCTGCGCGATTGCCGACCGCCATCTTTTGCAAGGTGCATCGACGTGCCAGAGGCCAGCGCAACCAAGAACGCAACTACGGAATCGCTGCCGCTGCCTTTTGCCGCCAGCAGTCCGCTCTTCTGCGCTGCGGTTCTCTTCGCCAGTGGCGTTCTTCTGGCGCAGGCGTTTTATCTTCGTCCTGCCTGGCTGCTGGCCGCTCTTTTTGTCCTTGCCGTTGTTTCCTGGGTCAGCATTCTGCGCGCACCGCGCACCGCATGGATATCTTTGATCGCGCTTTGGGTCATCCTCGGTTTCTGGTCTGCGCAGACAACTCCACAGCCAGCGCAGTCTCCAGACATTCATGCGTTGAACGACGGCCTGCTGCGCACCCTTGAAGGCACCGTCATCGCTGCTGAGCCGCTTCATCGCGAAGAGGAAGCCGAAGAACCTGTCGACCAGGATTCCACCTCGTCCAATCTGCCCACTTCATCGCAGACATTCGACATGCAGGTCGCGCGTGCTGAGTCGATCACCGACACAGCCGATCTGCTGCTCGCGCTGCCTGCCTCGTCAGCACAGCGCATACGCGTCACTGCTGCGTGGCGCCGCAATCTTGCGACAACTCTGCATTGTGGTGACCAGATACGGATCGTGATGCAAATGCACCCGCCTGCCGTCTATCACGATCCCGGCGTCTGGAATCGCGAACTCTATCTTGCAACGCAATCGGTCTCCGCCAGCGGCAGCGTCCGAGCCGACCTGCCGGATCGGTTGCAGGTCGTCAATCGTGTCGGCGAGCGCAGTGTTGCATGTCTGTTGAACCAATGGCGCGAAACCGTAGCCACTCGCATCGAGCATCTTCCAGAGCAAATGCGCTTTCTGCCCGCATGGCTGCGCGTTCAGCCGGAGGATGCTGCGATGCTGACCGCAATGCTCACCGGCGACCGCCGCCTTCTGGATCGGCGCTTGCGCAGCGGCTTTGAGCGCACCGGATCCTTCCATCTTGTGGTGGTCTCCGGCCTGCATCTGGCCATTCTTGCGGCTCTCCTGCTCACGCTTTGCGAACGCATGCACGCATCCCGCATCCTCGCCACGGGGATCACGATTTTCTGCACGCTGTTCGTTGCTCTTGCCACAGGGTTTTCCGTTCCCGTGCAGCGATCCTTCTGGATGATTGCGCTCTATCTGCTTGGGAGAATTTTCTATCGCCAACGCTCTCCCCTCAATCTGATCGGTTTTGCCGCGCTTTGCATTCTCGCCGAGCAGCCCGGCAGCATCCTCAACGCCAGTCTGCAAATGACGCTGCTTGCCGTCATCTCCATCGCAGGCATTGCGCTTCCCTTGCTCGAAGACACGGTGCAGCCGTTTCTCCGCGCCACGCACAGGCTGTCAGACCCCACGCTGGATAAGGCATGCATTCCCGCTCAACTTCAGTTTCGTACGCAGATGCGATGGCTCGCGCAACGATTCGTTCCGCTTGTTTCTTCGCGGAGATCGGAGGTCATCGTCGGCTCGACCGCGCGTTTCATCCTGCGCATCGTGGAGCTTGTATGGACGAGCCTCATTGTGGAAGTCGCCCTCGTGCTTCCCATGGCAATCTACTTTCATCGCTTCACGCTCTACGCGCTGCCGACGAACCTGATCGTTCTTCCACTCCTTTCCATTCTGCTGCCCTTGGCGATGTTAACTCTGGGCACTTTGCTGCTCTGGTCGCCGCTGGCTTTGTTGCCCGCTGCCTGCACCGCGCTGCTGCTTCACCTCGCCCATGGCGCCATCGAGTTTTTTGCGCGCCAGCACTGGGCAAATCTCCGCCTGCCTTCGCCTGCGCTCCTGTCTTCGCTCCTTGTCGTTCTGATTCTTCTTGCGGCGGTCTATCTTGCGTCGCAGACAGGCTCCGCTTTGCGTTTCTCTGCGCTTCCCGTTTTGCTGCTCATCCTGCCCGTCGTTCTGTGGCCGCGGCCCATCGTTGCGCCTCCCGATGCGCTCTTGTTTCAGGCGATCGACGTAGGCCAGGGCGATTCGCTGCTGCTCATCACGCCCGATCGCCACACCGTTCTCGTCGATGGTGGTGGACTGCTTTCCTACGGTCATTCAGACCCGGGCCAGCAGGATGCGCAGCCGTCGTTTGAGATTGGCGAAGACGTGGTTTCATCTGTTCTCTGGTCGCGCGGAATCCGTCGCCTCGACGCCGTTGTGCTCACCCATGCGCATGCCGATCATCTCGGCGGACTCAGCGCTGTAGTGCGCAACTTCCGCCCGCGTGAACTGTGGGTCGGCGCAAACCCGCCTGTGCCTGCATACCTTGCTCTTTTGCGGGATGCGTCCTTGCAGGGCACGCGTGTGCGCCAGCTTCACCGCGGAGACGATCTGCATCTGGATCGGGTAGATTTTCAGGTACTGGCGCCCGCGCCGGATTACGCCCCGGGCACGCAACCCCAAAACGACGATTCCCTGGTGCTGCGCGCTGCGTTTGGCGCAACTTCCGTTCTGCTGGAGGGCGATGCCGAGGCTCCGGAAGAAGACAGCATGATGGACCAAGCCCCGCTGCAGAGCACCGTTTTGAAGGTTGGCCATCACGGTAGCAAAACCAGCACCCAGCCAGCCTTTTTAGACGCTGTCTCTCCGCAGTGGGCGGTCATCTCCTGTGGATTGCACAATCACTTCGGCCATCCCCGCCCAGAGGTGCTCGCTGCCTTGCAAGCTGCGCATGTCCGCACATTCCGCACCGATCTGGACGGCACTACCTGTTTTCTGCTCAACGGAAGCACCGCCACTGCGATGCCCATGTGCATGCCAAAAACGATTCTGAGCGCTGCTCCATCGCCACATCGTCTGCCAGAGTGAAACGTTATCTGCCTTCCGCGGAGATCAGGCGAAACGTAATCGTGCCCCAGAACAGCCGCGCGCGCATCTGCACCGGCAGATGACGTTCGTCATCCGTGTACCATATCCAGATATCGCCGCGATTTTTCACTACACCCGCATCCGCTGTCGGTTGCACGCGGATCGTATGGAAGATGCCAGCCTGCGTCTTCAACTCTTCGCGGCTTTCCACCTTCATCGTCACCCGCACCGTGCGTAATGGATCGGCGACGGGAAGATCAAAATTCTGCCCCACTTCCATCGGCTGCGAAGCCGCATAGAAGACGCCTGTCAGCAAATCTGTCAGGCAATCTGGAATCTTGTTTTCCAGGCGTTTTTTCTGCCCCGTCACCAGATTGCGTTCATCCAGAATCGACTTGCCCGCGCCGTAGTCCAGCCGCAGCGTGGAGTTGATCTGCCTGCGACCCTCCACTGTCTGCTTGTCGAACTCGGTCGTGCATCCTCGCTCACGGTCAAAACTTGACTGAAATCGATCCGCGACGTGAAACAGAAGATTGATGGCTCCTGTCGTATCCGCCGTCGCCGTCAGCCGTTCCCGCGCGCCGTCGGCATCGAAGTGCAGCACGGCCAAACCAGCGGGGAAGACGCGCCAGTCCACGGCATAGGTCAGCGTTTCATGCTGAGGAAATTGAAACCCCGCTCGTGGCGCCGGCAGCGCAGGCATCGGCCCGCTCGCGTTCTCTGGCGCGGGAAGCGCACCGCAGGCCAGAGCTGCCGCACACAGCAGCGCTACATATTTCTTGCGCAATCTCAGAAGCTTGTCCTCACATTGATATCCGCTGCATTGACGCTGGTTCTACGCACGGAACAGTGTTCGCAGAGAAAACGTACGCGACGCGCGGGCCTGCTTTTTCGATTTTAGACGATCAAATCAGGCCACTTGCGCCAGGCTGTCCAGCGAGCGCAAACATGGTCATCGATGCAGCAGATGCAGATGCCCAAGCAAAGACGCCAGCAGGCTCGCGTAGAGCACGGCTGCGCCCAGCGCCGAACGATACTCGCGATGCCGCCGATAGAGCGCAAAGGAAAATGTCCCCTCGGATGAACGCGGTGCGTCGCTGGTCTCGCCTGTCGGAAAAATGCGCGGCAAAAGACGCGGAACTCTTTGGCAGTACGCAGCATAATCAGAGAAAGTTTTGCGCAGAAACTCCTCTTCGCCGGCGATCACAGGCACATAGATCAGCACAAATCCCGCCGCCAGCAACAGCGCAAAGACCACACTCGTCAGCGCAACCGCAAAACCCGCAGCTATCAGGATCGATCCCAGATACAGTGGATTGCGCGTATACGCATAGGGTCCGGTCTGCGTCAGCTCCTGATTTTTCTTCACATATCCGGCGGCATATCCGCGCAGCCACAGCCCCGGCAACACCAGCGCCAGGCTGGCCAGAATCGCGAGTGGCACAGGCGTCGCATGCAGCAGCCGCCACAGATAAACACCCGCCGCTGCAAAACCCAGTGGCACGCGAATCCTGCGCGCAATGCGCCGCCAGCGCGCCATCCATGTCTCACTCGATTGGGGCAGTTCATTCACGGCACAACCATCCACATGTCGGCAATTTCATCCTTGCAATTTCACCCTTGCTGATTGTATCGCCGGTTCTTGCGTCGCTGCTTTGTTCGTCACCGTTGCAGCAGTCGTCCTGCCGCTTCGCAAACCTCGCGCACATCGATCTTCAGCAGTCCCGCTTCCGGCTCTGGCAGTCGGCGATGATCGCGCCTGATCTCCGGTGTGCGCAGGACCACACATTCTGCTCCGTCGGGAAAGCGATAGGGACCATTGCGTGCCGGGTCGGTTGGGCCATAGATGCCCACGACCGCGCGCCCAAGGGCGCACGCCAGATGCAGCGGTCCCGTGTCGCCGCCAATCACCACTGCTGCGCGCCGCGTGAGCGCAACCATCTCTGCCACCGAGCTGCGCACCACATGCGCGGATTCGTTTCCCTGTGCAACACTCTCCGCCAGCGAATCTTCACCCGGGCCGGCATTCACCAGAACGCGAATCCCCTGCGCGGTCAGCCACGTCGCCACTTCACGAAAGCGCTCGGCAGGCCAGCGTTTCGCGCCCCATCCCGCGCCAGGATGAATCAGCGCCCAGGGACTCTGATCCATCTTCCATTGCTTATATCGCTCATCGCACCATGTCTCCGCTGCTCGATCAATGGGCAGTGGAGGCACGCCGATCTCCAGAAAATCTGCTGCGATGGCCGATACCAGTTCATATCCGCGATCAATCACGTGCTCGCTCTGCGCATTCACCGGCTCGGTATAGAGCCATCGCGCCGGCGCCTCGCGCGGACGCGCATCTCCCAGAATGCGTCGGCAGCCCGTGAAGCGCGCAAGAACCGCGGAGCGAATCGCGCCCTGCATCTCCAGCACCGCGTCGTATTCGTTCGCGCGCAGTTCACCCCGCAGTTGCCGGATTGCAGCCGCAGTCGCACGGCTCAGGCCCTGTCTGCGCCACAGGCGCGTATCCGCTTCCAGCACTCCATCCACAACCGGTCGCGATACTGTACGCTGTGCGCTCACTTCGCCATCGACACGTGGTTCATGGGAATCAGGGGCCACTAGCAGCGGTCGCCAGCGCGGCTCCACCAGCCAGTCGATGCGCCAGAGTGGGTGGATTCGA
Organism: Acidobacteriota bacterium; assembly: GCA_021804655.1. GTDB lineage: Bacteria > Acidobacteriota > Terriglobia > Terriglobales > Acidobacteriaceae > Acidicapsa. Next base: position 1,367 of record JAJZHE010000061.1, on the reverse strand, counting down.
CGCAGAGCTGCGACTGCGGGCAATGCGTGCAGAATGTCGCCCATCGCGCCAAGCCGCACCACCAGAATTCGAAATTGTGCCAGCCGCTGCAAACCTGATTTTCTCACAGCTCTCCGGCGAACAAAGGCGAATTCACGCGCGTCGGTCCTGCTCGCGACACGCCTTCCGGATGCGCTCCATCACCGCCTCCGGGTCCATGAAGCTCACTTCCACATCCGCGCAGAAGACCGGTGCCGCCTGCTGCAACTTCACCACCCGGCTCCCCATCCGCGCCAGGTCTTTCGCAGTCGTCACAAAGGCCCGTGCGCCGCATTGCTCCAGCTCTCTGCGCAGTCGAGCCATCTCCTGCTCGCCATAAGGCTGGTGATCGCGCAGGATACGCTCACCCGCAAGCCTGACGCCGCCCGCGCGCAACCCTTGCAGGAACGCCTCCGGTCGTGCGATTCCGCAGAAAGCGAAGACCGATTCCGGCATCTCCACGGGCCAGCGCATCGTCCGCCGATACAGCCACACCGGCTGCTGTGTCTTTTGCTGAGAGAACCACTCCCGCGCGGCAGCATCGTCTTCACGCACGGCCAGCACGTCTGCGCGTTGCAGCGCACGCAGCGGCTCGCGCAGATTGCCCGCAGGCAGCAGATGGTCCCCCAGGTCTTCGACGCCGACCATCGCAATATCCAGCGCGCGCTCCAGTTGCCAATGCTGGAAGCCATCGTCGAGCAGGTGCGCGGCGCAGCCTGCCGTTGGGCGCGTCTCCGCAATTCGCCCTGCTTCCCATCGTTGGCCAGCCACATAGACGGGCACCCTGGCCTGACGCGCGATCAGCAGCGGCTCATCGCCAAATGTCTCCGCATCGCCGCCCACATCGCCATCTGGATCGACGGCAAGAGCCTGCCCGGTTTTTCGTCCGTAGCCGCGCGAAAGCACATCCACCGCAATTCCATCTGCCGTCATCAGTCGCGCGAGTGCAATCGTCAGTGGCGTCTTGCCCGCGCCGCCCGTTGAGATGCTGCCCACGCTGACGACCGGCCAATTCAGCCGCCGACGTTTCGCCCAGCCCGCGTACAAGGCCCATGCGCGCAGCGACCACGCCGCAGCGTAGAGCGGAGCCAGCGGAGCCAGCCACGGACGCTTCATGGCTGAGCCTTGCCTTTCGCCTGCAACACGTTGTGCATCGCTTCCAGCGTTCGCTCGGTCGCTCCCGCATGTCGCGCCAGCACAGCGCGCGCGCGTTCGCCCATCATCCGTGCAGTTGCTGGATCGTTCAACAGGTTCTGCAAAGCGTCGCGCACCGCATCGAATCCTTCGGTCTGCGTGACCAGAATCGCATCTTCCGCCTGCATGTCCGCCACAATCCCGCGGAAGTTCTC
>JAJZHE010000211.1 GCA_021804655.1 Acidobacteriota bacterium | reverse complement strand
GGTTTACATCTTTTCAGAAAAATGCTTTAGTGCAGGAACAAACTGACGATTGAGGCGGACATCAGGTTGGCCATGGTGCCGGCGAGCATGGCTCTGAATCCGAGGCGCGCCAGTTCGTTGCGTCGTTCCGGGATGAGCGCGCCGATGCCGCCGATCTGCATCCCGATCGATCCCAGATTGGCGAAGCCACAAAGCGCAAAAGTAGCGATGGTGAAGGAGCGCGGGAGCAGTGTGGCCTTTTGCGCGCCCAGGGCGACGTAGGCGATCACCTCGTTGAGCACCATGCGTGTGCCTAGCAGATTGCCGATCGCCGGGGCGTCGCGCCAGGGCACGCCGATGAGCCAGGCCACCGGTGAAAAGAGCCAGCCCATCACCTGATTGAGGCTGCTGGGAAAGAACCAGATGCCGGAGTGAATCCAGGCCATGAGGCTGTTTGCCAGAGCGACCAGGGCCAGAAAGCTGATGAGCATGATGCCGACGTTGAAGGCGAGTTTGCCGCCGTCGATGGTGCCACGTGCGATGGCGCCAAGGAGGTTTTCTTCGCGGTGCTCTTCACTGGCGGGCAGTGTGACACGACCTGCCGTGGCGGGAGTTTCCGTCTCCGGGACAAGCATTTTGGCCATCAGGATGGTGCCGGGCGAGGTCATGATGACAGCGGCCAGCAGGTGTTTGGCTTCGACGCCGTTAAGGATGTAAGCGGCCATGATGCCGCCGGAGACGTGAGCCATGCCGCTGGTCATGATGGTCATCAGTTCGGAGCGTGTGGCCTGGGCCAGGAACGGGCGAATGGTGAGCGGGGCTTCGGTCTGGCCCATGAAGATGGACGCTGCCACGTTCAGGCTCTCCGCGCCGGAGATGCGCATGGTGCGCTGCATGATCCATGCGAAGCCGCGAATGACCCACTGCATGACGCCGATGTGATAGAGCACAGCGAAGAAGGCGGAGATGAAGATGATGGTGGGTAGCACCTGAAAGGCAAAGATGGTGCCCAGGGAGGAGTTTGGTTTGCCGAGTTCGCCGAAGAGCAGCGCGGTGCCAGCGTAGGTGCTGGCCAGCATGCTGTTGATGACGCCGCCGGCCCAGGCAAGCGCGCGCTGGCCAAACTGGAAGCGCAGAACGCCGTAAGCGAAGAGAAATTGCAATCCAAGCCCCCACAGGACCGTGCGCCAGCGGATGGCGCGTCGGTGGGTGGAGCCGAGCCATGCAGCCAGGAGCAGGGTGGCCAGACCAAGGATGCCGGTGAATCGCGCCAAGCAGGTCTCCGAATGAGCCAGGGATGGAGTTAGATTACCGCATCGCGCTCGATGGCGAGGACGGTGATCGTCAGCGCAGGTTGGATGCCTTTGCCAGGATGGCCGCCGCGCGATCGGCATCGATGATCTGCAGGACGACGGGTACCGGCGGCGCGATGGCAGTGGCGCTGGGTTGCGATGAATCGGATGGTTCCCAGGTGAGCGCGGACTCGATGCGCGTGATGGCTTCAGGAACCTGATCGGAACGCGAAGCATAGAGCGTGGCCAGCGGCTGGCCGACGGCGATCAGATCGCCCGTGCGGTAGTGGAAGTGAATGCCCGCGTGCGGATCGATGGACACGCCAACTGTCTCGCGCCCAGCGCCCAGTCGCTGAACGGCCCAGCCCAGCGCCGTCGTATCCTGCGCGACGATGCGTCCGGAGCGCGATGCGCGGAGCGTGTGCGTGACAGCGGGGCGATGAAACACTTCTGGATGGTCAAAGACCGCTGGGTCGCCACCCTGCGCGGCAACCATGGCGAGAAAGCGATCGAGCGCGGAGCCATCGGCGAGTGAGCGCTCGGCGCGCGTGCGGCCATCTTCTGGAGTCTGTGCAATGCCGCCCAGATGAAGCATCCAGCCAGCGAGGTGAAGCGAAAGCAGGCGCAGATCTTCGGTCAGCGGCGAACGCTGATTGCGCAGCAGGGCAACTGCCTCAGCGAGTTCGATCCAGTTGCCTGCGGCTGAGCCAAGCGGCTGGCTCATCGCTGTAAGCAGAGCTACGGTGCGCGTGCCAGCGGCGTTGGCCGTGGAGACAAGCAGGGCTGCGAGGAACTCGGCCTCGGCAGCGTTGCGCAGAAAAGCGCCGGAACCGGTCTTCACATCGAGGACAAGAGCATCCAGCCCGGCAGCGAGTTTCTTGCTGAGAATGGAGGCGCAGATCAGGCCTGGGGATTCGACGGTTGCCGTGCGGTCGCGCAGTGCATAGAGGACGCGGTCGGCGGGGACAAGCGCAGGCGTCTGACCGACGATGGCCAGCCCGTTGGCGCGGAGCGATGTGGCGAGTTCGTCGAGCGACAGCGCGGTGCGGAAGCCGGGGATGGACTCCAGTTTGTCCAGCGTTCCTCCAGTGTGGCCAAGCGCGCGACCGCTGATCATCGGCACAATCAGTCCGCAGGCCGCGGCGATCGGCGCGACGAGGAAACTGGTCTTGTCGCCGACGCCGCCGGTGGAGTGCTTGTCCACGGCACGAGCAACGATTGGATTGGGTCCGGAGTGGGGATGGAAACGCTCGCCGGAGTCGCGCATGGCGAGCGTGAGCAGGCGAATCTCGTCGAGCGAAAGAGCGTTCAGGCGGGCAGCCATCAGCCATGCTGCAAGCTGCTCGGCGGGGATGGTTTCGGCCGCGGCGCCAGCAACCAGAAAGCGAATTTCCTCGGGCGTGAGCGGCTGGCGGTCGCGGGTTTTGCGGATGAGATCGACGGGATACATGCAGGTGCTCAGGATGACCGGGGTTGAAGCTGAAAGCCGAAAGGCATCAGCTCGCCGAAGGTGCAGGTATGCGGATGAATTTCACCTGGGATGCTGGAAGCAGCCGGGAAGCTAACCATGACATCTGGTTGACAAAATTCGGCCAGAACCTGCCGACAAGCGCCGCAGGGTGGACTGGCAGCCTGGTTGAGGTTCGCGATGGCGACTGCGGCGATGCGCAGTTTGGGGCCGTGTTCGGCGATGGCGCGGACCAGGGCCGATCGTTCGGCGCAGAGGGTGAGTCCAAAGCTCATGTTTTCGACGTTAGCTCCTGTCACGACGACGCCGGAGTGCAGCAGGATTGCGGCGCCGACGCGGAAGCCAGAGTACGGCGCGTAGGCGTTGAGCGCGGCGGCAGCGGCGGCTTCCATGAGCCGCTCAGTCTCAGCCGTGAGCGGAAGGCGTTTGTTCACTGCGTTTTGACTGGTCATGGACATTGGATTCAATGGTGGAATGAAATCCAAGCGTAAACGGAGTGGAGGTGCGAGAGCAAGCTGCACGTGCAGCAAGTCATGCAATTGCGGTCATTCAAGTTTATGGATGAGCAAGTCGATAAGAGCATCAGGAAATCCGTATATGCGGTCCCCGCAGCCGCTGCATATCCAGTGAGCAACATTGGACCCGATGAGTGAAACGAGCAGGAAAGGTCAGCTATGGACGATCTGACGCGAGAGTTTCTGATTGAAAGCCAGGAAGGTCTGGATCGAATGGAGCGATGCCTCACGGATCTTGAGGAGTGTCCTGACGACAAAGAGCTACTGAGCGATATCTTCCGGTCTGTACATACGATCAAGGGAACGACAGGATTTCTGGGTTTTCATCGTCTGGAAAAGCTGGCGCATACAGGAGAGAATCTGCTGGGGCTGCTGCGCGATGGAAAACTGCTGGCAGCGCCTCCCATCATTACCGGTTT
>JAJZHE010000003.1 GCA_021804655.1 Acidobacteriota bacterium | reverse complement strand
ATTTGCTGCCTCAGAGTGTGTACCGTTTGCCAAGACAGGTGGCCTGGCCGATGTGGTGGGAGCGCTGCCGCCGGAGCTGGTGAAGCTGGGCCATCGTGTGACGGTGTATCTGCCGCTGTATCGGTCGGCGCAGGCGTTTGTGCCGGAGCCGCGCTCCTATGCGGTACGTTCGCTGACAATTCCGTTTCCGTTTTACAACCGGTTTGTGGGGGTGGTGGACGGCGGCCAGCGCGAAGGGGTGCAGTACTACTTCATTGATTGTCCGGAATTGTTTGATCGTGAAGGCTTTTACGGTCCACGCGGCGGTGGAGATTATGCGGATAATGCAGAGCGCTACGGACTGTTTTCGCGCGCAGTGCTGGAGGCGACCAAGCTGCTGGGCGTGCCGGATGTCTTCCATGTGCATGATTGGCAGACGGCGATTCTGCCGGTATTATTGCGGACGCTGTACGTCTACGATCCGGTGCTGCGGAATGTGGGTGTGGTGTTGACGGTGCATAACGCGGGCTATCAGGGATGGTTTCCGCCGCGGACGACGGAGTTGCTGCTGCTGCCGTGGGATCTGTTCACCTTTGACAAGGTGGAGCAGAACGACACCTTCAACTTTCTGAAGGGCGGCCTGGTCATGAGCGACTACATGACGACGGTCAGCCCGACCTATGCGCGGGAGATACAGGGGCCGGAGTTTGGCGAGGGGATGGAGTCGATCTTCAGCCGACGGCATTGGGATCTGCGCGGGATTCTGAATGGGGTGGATTATGCGCAGTGGAACCCGGCCTGCGATGCGCATCTGGCGGCGCACTACACGGCGGAGGAGTTGACGGGCAAGGCGGAGTGCAGGCGCGACCTGTTGCACGCCTTTGGGCTGGAGCACATCGCGGAGACCACTCCGGTACTGGGAATTGTTTCGCGCTTTGCGACGCAAAAGGGCTTTGACATGCTGGCGGCGATCAGCGACCAGCTTGCCGAGCGGGAGATTGCACTGATTGCGCTGGGAACCGGCGAGCCGTACTACGAGAGCTTCTTCCGCAGCTTTGCGGCGCGATATCCGGAGAAGGTGGCCGTGCAGGTGAAATACGACGACGCGATGGCGCACAAGATCGAAGCCGGCGCGGATATCTTCCTGATGCCGTCGCGGTATGAGCCGTGCGGGCTGAACCAGATTTACTCGATGAAGTATGGGACGATCCCCGTGGTGCGAGCGACGGGCGGTCTGGAAGATACGGTGGAGGAGTGGAATGCCGACCAGAAAACGGGCACCGGCTTCAAGTTTTTCGGCTATCACCCGGGCGATTTTCTATGGGCCATCGACCGCGCGCTGTGGGTCTTTGCCAACGATCCCACAGGCTGGCAGACGCTGATGCGGAACGGAATGGCGCGTGACTACGGGTGGGAGCACCCGGCGCGGGAGTATGTGGAAGTGTATGAGGAAGTGCTGCGTCGGCGGGGATGAGGGAGCGGGAGATCAGGCGAACAGATTACGCGAGCAAATTGCGAGAACTGGGCATTTATAGGGAATTTATCGAAGAATTGGGAGTTTGGCGTATAAATGGGTAAACTCCCTATAAATGGACCACGCACGCAATCCGTATTCGCCTGGAGCAGGGACTCAGCCACCTGAGCTGGCAGGCCGCGACGCAATTCTGGAGGATGTGCATGTTGCATTGGGACGTATTCAACGTGGCACTTTCAGCCGAAGCTCAATCTTTGTGGGGCTTCGAGGCGTAGGCAAAACGGTTCTTCTGAACCGTGTGCGTGAAATTGCGGACAATAAAGGTTTTTTTACAGTCTTTGCGGAAGCCCACGAACAAAAACCGATGCCCGACCTGCTGGTTCCGTACCTGCGGCAAATCCTGATCAAGCTCAACAGTGACGGATCGATAAACGAGCTTGCACGGCGCGGCTTACGGGTATTGAAAAGTTTTGTTGGAACGCTGAAGGTAAAGGCCCGTTTCTATGAAACGCTCGACCTGGAATTGTCTGTCGATCCCGAACCTGGCTCTGCGGACAGTGGCGATCTGGAACATGATTTTGGCGCATTGCTGCTGGCGATTGCGGAGGCGGCGAGGTCGCGTGATCGTGCCATCTGCCTGATGATCGACGAGATTCAGTACCTAGGGGAAAAAGAGATGAGCGCGCTGATTCTGGCGTTGCACCAGGTCTCCCAGCGGAATCTGCCACTGGTACTTTATGGCGCCGGGTTGCCGGTGATTCTGGGCTTGATGGGGCGTTCCAAGTCTTATTCCGAACGGCTTTTCTCCTATCCTTCGGTCGCCGAGCTGGACAAGGAAGCAGCTCGAAAAGCGCTGACCCGCCCGGCCGAATTGCTCAATGTCGCTTATGCGCCCGACGCTGTTCAGGCGATTCTCGACAAGACAGGTCGCTATCCATATTTCTTGCAACAGTGGGGATATGAGACGTGGAATGCAGCGCAAAGCTCATTGATCACAACTTCGGATGTGGAGGTTGCGACAAAGAATGCGATTCGTCAACTGGATGAAAGCTTTTTCCGCGTGCGGTTTGATCGCCTGACGAAGCGCGAGAAGGATTTTCTATTTGCAATGGTCGGAGTGGGTGGAGTAATGCAGCGTTCGGGAGATATTGCAGATCGGTTGGGGGCGAAGACGACCTCTATCGGTCCCCTGCGCAGTCAGTTGATCCGCAAAGGAATGATCTACAGTCCCGCACATGGCGACAACGCCTTTACCGTTCCATTGTTCGACGATTTTCTTCGTCGTCAGATTCGCGGGAATTCGGATATGGCATCGACGAACTGATCGTCCGCATCGGGAATTTGCCCACAAACTGCAATCCGACGCAAGGGGTCTTCTACGCAGACAGTTGGACCTGCTGGGGCGGGGTTTGTCATGGCAGCATTTACACTGGTAGACGGAGAACTTTGCCTTGTTCAGCAAGTTGTTAACGAAGATATTTGGTACGAGCAATGATCGCGCGGTGAAGCGCATGATGCCCCTGGTGGCGCGGATTGGCGCGCTGGAAGCGGCGATTGAAGTTTTGACTGACGACGAACTGCGGGCGAAGACAGTGGAGTTTCGCGAGCGGATTGCGGCGCGTTTGCAGAGTGTGACCGAGGTGGAAGCGTGCAAGGCGGCGGAGAAAGCCGCGCTGGACGAGCTGCTGCCTGAGGCCTTTGCGGTGGTGCGCGAGGCGGGCAGGCGCGTGCTGAAGATGCGCCACTTCGACGTGCAGTTGATCGGCGGCATGGTGCTGCACCAGGGCAAGATCGCCGAGATGCGCACCGGCGAAGGCAAGACGCTGGTGGCGACGCTGGCCTGCTATCTGAATGCGCTGGCTGGACATGGCGTGCATGTGGTGACGGTGAACGATTACCTGGCCAAGCGCGATGCCGAGTGGATGGGCAAGATTTACACCTTCCTGGGGCTGACGGTGGGCGTGATCGTGCATGATCTGGACGATACGCAGCGGCGCGAGGCGTATGCGGCGGATATCACCTACGGGACGAACAACGAGTTCGGGTTTGACTATCTGCGCGACAACATGAAGTTCGATGTGAAGGATTGCGTGCAGCGCGGGCATTATTACGCGATTGTGGACGAGGTGGACTCGATCCTGATCGACGAGGCGCGGACGCCGCTGATTATCTCCGGCCCGACGGACCAGACGACGGACAAGTATGAGCGCGTAAAGAAGATCATTCCGCACCTGGAACTGGGTGAGGAGATTGAAAAAGAGGAGATGGTCAAGATCCTGACCGGCGATTACGTGGTGGATGAGAAGATGCGCACCATCAGCGTGACCGACGATGGGTGGCTGAAGATCGAAGAGCTGCTGGGAATCGGCAATATCGCCGACCCGGAAAACTGGGACCTGAAGCACTATGTGGAGACGTCGATCAAGGCGCATTCGCTCTATAAGCGCGATGTGGACTACGTGGTGAAGGACGGTGAGGTGATCATCGTGGACACCTTCACCGGACGCCTGATGCCGGGGCGGCGCTGGTCGGATGGGTTGCACCAGTCGGTGGAGGCCAAGGAAGGCGTATCGATTCGCAAGGAAGACCAGACGCTGGCGACGATTACGTTTCAGAATTACTTCCGGTTGTATGACAAGCTGTCGGGCATGACGGGTACTGCGGAGACCGAGGCGACCGAGTTCGACAACATCTACAAACTTGAAATCACCGTGATTCCGACGAACAAGCCGATGCTGCGCGCGGACAATTCCGACGTGGTGTATCGCATGGTGAAGGAAAAATACAAGGCGGTTTCCGAGGACATTGCGGAGATTCACAAGACCGGGCAGCCGATTCTGGTGGGCACCACATCGATTGAAAAAAGCGAGCTGCTCTCGCAGACGCTGCAACGCAAGGGCGTGAAACATGTGGTGCTGAACGCCAAGTTCCATGAGCGTGAAGCGGAGATTGTGGCGCAGGCCGGTCGTCTGGGCATGGTGACGATTGCGACGAACATGGCCGGGCGCGGAACGGACATTCTGCTGGGCGGCAACGCGGAGTTCATGACGCGGCAGGAGTTGGTGAAGAAGGCGCAGGCGCGGTCGATCAGCGTGGCCGAGGGTGCAATCAATCCGTCGGCTCCCAGTGGCTTTCTGCGCTTCTACTACCAGGGACAGGAGTTTGAGACCGAGCAGCGGCAGTGGGATGAGGTCTTTGCCGTGCATGCTGCGGCAGCGGACCAGGAGCGCCAGGCGGTGATTGCTGCCGGTGGTCTGTTCATTCTGGGCACGGAGCGTCACGAGTCGCGGCGCATCGATAACCAGTTGCGCGGACGCGCAGGGCGGCAGGGCGACCCGGGTGCGTCGCGCTTCTATCTGTCGCTGGAAGACGATCTGATGCGCATCTTCGCCAAGGCGTGGGTCTCCACGCTGCTGGAGCGGCTGGGGATGGAAGAGGGCGTGCCGATCGAGTCGAAGATGATCTCGAAGCGAATTGAAGGCGCGCAGAAGGCCGTAGAGGCGCAGAACTTCGAGTCGCGCAAGCACCTGCTGGAGTACGACGACGTGATGAACAAGCAGCGCGAGGCGGTCTATGGGCTGCGTCATCAGTTGTTGCTTGCCATGGAACAGCGGGAGCTGATTCTGGAGGATTACGTCACGACGATTCTGGGCGCGGTTCTGAATGAATTTGCCGATGAGCAGAAGCATCCCGAGCAGTGGGACCTGAAGGGTTTGAACGCGCGCCTGGTGGATCAGTTCGGCCTGGACCTGGCTGAGGCGAAGATCGATCCGATGGAGATTACGCGGCATGAGCTGGGCGAGGCGATCTACGCGCAGTTGAAGGCGCACTACGAAAGCAAGGAATCGATCCTGGGCATGGAGGCGATGCGGTATCACGAGCGGATGGTGATGCTGAGCGTGCTGGATGGGCTGTGGAAGGATCACCTGCTGGCGATGGATCACCTGAAGGAAGGGATTGGGTTGCGCGGCTATGCGCAGCAGGATCCGCTGGTGGCGTACAAGAAGGAATCGTTCGACATGTTCGAGGCGATGATGACGCGCTTCCAGGAAGATACGGTTCGGTATCTGTTCCGGATGCAGATTGTAGGGCCGGATGGTCAGCCGGTGACGGCAGCGCCGGAGATCAGGCGCGAGGTTCCGGCGGCACCGCCGGTGGCCAGCGCAGCGGTGAATCCAGGCAGGGAGATCGCGGTTCCGACGCGCGCGCCGGCGACGACGATCGATGCGCTGGAGCGCGAGTTTGAACGGAAGAAGCAGCGCGAGATGGAAGCGGCGCGTTTTGCCGGACCGGCGTCCTCTTCTGCGCCAGTGCAGCGTCAGACGGGAGCCAAGGTTGGTCGCAATGATCCTTGCCCGTGCGGATCGGGGAAGAAATACAAGAAGTGCCACGGCGTGGAAAGCTGAGGCAGCGGGACGAATGAAAAAGGGCCGGATGCAGGGATTGCATCCGGCCCTTTTTGTTTTGTTCGTTGCCCTGCCGCGGAGGCTGCTCTGAAGGCAGATGGCCAGCGGCAAATGTTACACGAACGCAGAGTTCAGGGGTGAAAATTTCAGCCGTTGAGCGATCAATGGTTGAGGGTGAAGTTCAGATCGACGTTGACCGTGGACTGGCTGTCCCCGGCGACGAAGCGCCAGCGCTGAACGGCATCCTCAGCGGCGGAGGCAAGCATGTGGTTGCCGCTGACGGTTTTGACGGCGGTTACTTTGCCATCGGGTGCAACGGTGGCCTGAACCTGAACGACGCCAGTGATGCCCATGCGCTTGGCAATCTCAGGATAGATGGGAGCGACGCGCTGCTTGACGGCGCGATCCTCGGCGTGAAGAGTTACGGCCAGCAGCATCGCAATGAGGGCAAAACCAGAGAACGCTGCAAGGGCGCGACTTGGCGATGGACGATCAGTTTTGAAGAGAGAAAGAGTCATCGATAATCCCCGACGGCGAAGTATCGCCTGCAGCTTGTATCGGCATGTGTGCGGGAAAGATGAGGGCTTTCCAAACATTGAGTGGAATTTCATGAATTCCGGCTAAGCCTGACGGCGAAGCCGGTGGATGGAGTCTGAGGGGGATTGTGAAGCAGGGATTCGGTTCAGGCATTTTCCGGAATACGATCAACTTTCCGAAGTTCGTGAGGGTGGATTTTTCTTGAGGAAAAATCCAATTCGCAAAATGGTTTTGGTTTACACCTTTCCGGAAAATGCTTTAGGCGTCGAGCTTGAAGCGGGTTTCGGCTAGGCGATAGAGTCGGCGCCAGACCAGGCGATTCATGCTGACGACCATGAGCGAGATGAGGATGGTGGCCAGCAGGAGCAGAGGGAACTGCCCGCGGTCGGTGGCGGCGTCAATCTGCGCGCCCAGGCCGATGGTGGACAGGGTGCGATTGCCCAGGTGGGAGTACTCGGCGAAGACGGAGGCGTTCCATGCTCCACCGGAGGCGGTGACCATGCCGGTGATGAGGTAGGGGAAGATGCCGGGCAGAATGAGTGTGGTCCAGCGTTGCCAGCGTGTGAATTTGTAGAGAGAAGCGGCTTCGCGGAGGTCGGAGGGGATGGACATGGCTCCGGCAATGACGTTGAAGAGGATGTACCACTGGGTGCCGAGGAGCATGAGGGCGACGGAGCCGATGCCGAGTCCGCCACCGAGCTTGACGAGGCCGATGAGTAGGATCGGAAAAAACGCTGTTGCGGGGACGGAGGCGAGAATCTGCGCGACGGGCTGGACAAAGCGGGCCAGGCGCGGGTTAAAGCCGATGGCGACGCCGACGGGGATCGTCCAGAGCGCGGAGATGAGCAGGGAAGCGTTGACGCGCAGGAAGGTGGCTGCGGCTCCGGCGAGCAGGAGGCGTAGATCGGCCCAGGAGATGCCGCGCAACAGCAGGAGTCCCTGCCACGCGCCCCAGCCGACGGCTGCTGCGACCGCGACGGCGAGAATCCAGAGCCGGAGGGACGGCTCGCGGGAGATATTTTCGTCGAGTGGATGTGTCGGTTCGTTGCGGTGAGCGGCGGCAAAACGTCGAAAGATCGGCTCTTCGATGCTTGTCCAGATGCGACGCGGTGCCGATTGCAGGATGGGAGAGCGGCGCAGAAGCTCCAGAATGGGTGAGACGATGCGCTCGTCGGATTCGACCTGCTCGAACTTGAATTTGTCGCTCCAGGCGATGAGCGGGCGCCAGAGAAGCTGGTCCGTGGCGACGACGATGAGGATGACGGTGGCGATGCCGAAGAATAAAGCGCGCACATCGCCGGAGCTGGCCGCTGTTTGAAGATAACTGCCGAGGCCGGGAAGCTGGAAGCTGCGGTCGCCCATGGTGAACATCTCGCAGGCGATGAGGGCAAACCATCCGCCGGCGACGGAGACGATGGAGTTCCAGACCAGGCCGATGGTGGCGTAGGGCATCTCAAGCTGCCAGAAGCGCTGCCACGCGGAGTAGCGAAAGATGCTGGCGGCTTCGAGCATCTCACGTGGGATGGTTTTGAGCGAAGTGTAGAAGCTGAAGGCAAGATTCCAGACCTGGCCGGTGAAGATAAGCAGGATGACGCCGAGTTCGATGCCAAGCTGGTGCCCGGGAATGAGAGCGACCATGGCAAGCACAACTGGCGGCAGAAAGCTGAGCACGGGGATGGATTGCAGGATGTCGAGCGCGGCGATCATCCATGCCTCGACACGCGGATTGTAGGCAGCCAGATAGCCATAGCTGATGGCGAAGACGAGGCTGAGCAGGTAGGCGATGGCGATGCGCACGACCGAGTAAGCAGCGTAAGCAGGAAGGGCGCGGATGGAGTGCGAGATGGGGACGACAGGGATGGGTGCCTGCATCCAGTAAGCACCCATGTGGACGATGGTGAAAAAAATGGCCAGGCCGCAGGCAGCGACGCCTGCGTCAATGAAGACCGGCCATGTGGAGGTCATGACCAGGGAACTGGCCAGTGGACGAAAGTTGCGCTTCATTCCGCATCCTCGATCGGGACGGCAGGCTCGGGTTCCTCGGGCAGGATGAAGCGGCGGCGTGCGGCATCGAAATCGAAGAGTTCCGCGTAACGCCCCCAGTTGACGGCGGTCTCCACCTGGCGCAGGCTTTCGTCTTCGCTGAACTGCTCGTCGAGCATGTCGAGGAAGAACTCCTCCGGAACGGTGTGGTCATTCTTGGTTTCAAGCGCGCGGCGAATCTGGCGCAGCAACAGAACGTGCTCCAACGCGGCTGCGCGGAAGAGTTCCTTTTGGCGAAGGATTTCGGAGTTGGCGAATGCAGTGCCGGAAGGCGTGATGGCGGCATCACCTTCTTCGACGATGAGGAATCCGAGCAACTGCGCGGCATCGACGATGGGCAGCAGGTCGTCGATCTCGAATGCCAGATCGTCGGCCAGGCGGTAGATGTCGTCCTTGCCGCCTTTGTCGATGAGCAACTCCAGCAGGCCGGCGACGCCGCCGGGGCGAGCGTGGGGCAGCATCTGGTAGTGCATCTGGCGCTGGTCGCGCGGCGGTTTGCCGGTGCTCTGGTCGGGCGCGGCAAGCGGAGCGACCTCGGGCCGCGTGAGCACTTTGTAGATGTAATCGACGAGCTGGGTGAACGGCTCGGATTTGCGGTCGCGGGGATGAGCAAGCTGCACGCGAAAATCGGTGCGGATGTGGCCTGGATTGCGGCCGAGGACGATGATGCGGTCGGCCAGCAGGACAGCCTCTTCAATGTTGTGGGTGACCAGGAAGACGGCTTTGGTGGGCATGGTCTTGCGCGACCAGAGTTCGAGCAGCTCGCTGCGCAGATTTTCGGCGGTCAGCACGTCGAGCGCGGAGAACGGCTCGTCCATGAAAAGCACCTCCGGCTCGACGACCAGGGCGCGGGCAAAGCCGACACGCTGACGCATGCCGCCGGAAAGCTCCTTGGGATAGGCGGCTTCAAAGCCGTCGAGGCCGACGGTATCGAGCATGCGAAGGCTGCGTTCGCGCCGTTCGTCGGCGTCCAGGCCGCGCGCGCGCAGCGGAGCTTCCACGTTTTCCTGCACCGTGAGCCAGGGAAACAGGGCAAAGCTTTGAAAGACGATGGAGACGTTGATGGCGGACTCTGCGATGGGGCGACCGTGCCAGTAAACCTGGCCGGCGCTGGGGCGGGACAGGCCGCTGAGCATGCGCAGCATGGTGGATTTGCCGGAGCCGGATGGGCCAAGCAGCGCAAGAATCTCCCCGGGAACGATGGACAGATCGGTGGGCGAGATGACCTGGATGCGATTCTGGCTGGGCTGCGCGTAGTACTTTTCAATGCGTTCGGCGCGGATGATGGGCTGCAAAGTTTCGGGTGCAGCGCTTTCGGGGATGGTACGTACAGTGCTGATGACCGAGTTGCTCATCGGATACCCCCAGGAGCTTAGAAGACTGAAAAAATGCAGCTTGGATTGAGCCAATGGCAGCATGCGCGCCTGAAGCATTCGATGCAGATGGAACGCATCAGGTCTGGAGTGTCACAAAAGAAAGCCGTTAGTGGGACTGCGCAGGAAGATTGGTCCGAGCGAAGAATCTGATGTTGCGGAAGATGAATCAGAAGTCGGACTGAAACACTTCCAAATGAGTTGTAGGGTTGGAGCTTGTCTGCACCTAGCATAACGCGAGTGAGGGTGTGTGCGACAGGAAAGCCGGAGGGAAAAACGCGTGCAAATGACCGGCTTGTCGCGCCGAAGCTATGGTCCGGGCCGCTACAATAGATGCAGTCAAACGCTCCACAGAAGCCTGGCAGGATGGACGATGCGGCAGGAGCGCAGGAGATGGTGGCACGCGGTATGAGCGAAACCAAGAATAAACAGCGAGTGCTGGTGGCCGACGATGAACGCGTGATTGCAGACACCTTGTCGATGATCCTGAACCAAAGCGGGTTTGAGACGCGCGTGGCTTACTCCGGCGAGCAGGCGGTGGAGATTGCCGGCGAGTTCAAGCCGGAGATGCTGATCTCTGATGTCATTATGGCGGGCGTGAACGGAATTGACGCGGCGATTGAGATTCGGCGGATGCTGCCGGAGATCAAAGTGCTGCTGTTTTCCGGGCAGGCGGCGACGGCCGATCTGCTGGAAAAGGCGCGCGCGCGTGGCTACGATTTCGAGATTCTGGCCAAGCCTGTGCATCCGCAGGATCTGCTGGCGCGCATGCAGCGGTAACAGCGCCGATTTTGGATGTTTGCTTGCCCGCGCGAGCGTCGAGGGCCACTTATTCTTGCAGCAGTTGGGGCAGCCTGTGCTTGCTCAGTGAGGCGTCCAATGGACCCTCGAAGCGTTGACGTAGCATCCCATGCCGATCAATCAAAAATGACATGGGCAATCCCAGGACGCCGCCGTAGCGCAGACTCAGCCTGGCATCGCTCATCACGATCGGGTAGGGAAGATTCAGCTTCTGAATCCACTTGACGACATCCGCCTCTTCGTCGTCCATGGAGACGCCGATCACCTGCAAGCCTTGCGCTCCAAGACGATTCTGCCATTTTGCGAGACGTGGAATCTCCGCCAGGCAGGGACCGCACCAGGTTGCCCAGAAGTTGAGTAGCACGACCTTGCCGCGAAAAGCACTGAGGCGGATCGGTCGATGACTGGGCACGGCGGGACGCGTAAAATCCGGTGCGGGTGTATGCAACACAGGCATGACCGCCCGGGCTGGAGTGATGGCTGCTGTGGCCGCAAAAGCTCCCAAACCCAGCAGGACACGCCTTCGCGACAATGTGTATTCTGGCGCGTCCTGTATGGCAGAGATGGCTTCGTCACGCAACCGGATAGCCCTTGGCGACCCAGTCATCGCCGAAGTTGTTCGTGATTTCAATCACCCGCACAGCCTGGAAGCGCATCGCTTGCAGCGCGTCCCATGCCGGCGCGATATTTGGACAATGCGTCCACGGACAGCACCCGCAATACAGCAAAATGGGCGTCGTGCGCGGCAGAGAATCGACAGCTTGTTTCAGGGTTGCCAATCCTTCGGCTCGTGAAGCAGGGCCAGCGTACACTGCGCCGCGAATGTGCTTTTGGTCATACATGGAGTGAAAGCCGACCTGCAGAATCTTCCAGCGATGGTTAGTGGGTTTGTCCAGCATGGCCGCTGCCTCAGCGGGTTCGATCAACGCTGCATGTGGGATGATTGTTGCGCTCTGTGCAATGGATTGCGGCGCGCGCAGAGCCATGGTCAGTGCGGCTAAACCGGTGGGCAATTGAAGGAGGAAGTTGCGTCGGGAGTGTTTCTGCATGTGCTACCTCGTTGGTGAAGATGATTTTGGAGTTATGCTCGAAGATGCTTCTGCGGGCCTGGACAAGCCCGCAATGATGCCTTTGCCTTCCTCGACGGTCAGGATGCGGTCCACCACTGGAATCTTCAGCGTTTCGACCGTCCTGTCCGGCCAGTGAATCTCCACAGCATCAATCTGCGTGGCATCGCCCAGGCCGAAGTGAAGGCGAAAATCGTTGGACGAAAGATAGCTGCCGCCGCTGAGCACGTCCTGACGCTGGCGCTGTCCGTTGGAGGTGAGGTAGACGGTGCTGCCGACGGCGTCGCGCGGACTTTTTGCGCCGCCGATGAGGCTTAGCTCGATCCAGTGGTGATGGTCGGAGGTGACGTTTTTCAGCAGCACCGGAACGCCGTCCATGTTGCTGATGACGACGTCGATCTTCCCGTTGTTGAAGAGGTCGCCGAAGGCCGCGCCGCGACCCACGCTGACTGTTGCCAGCCCAGTGCCTTCAACAGGCGGAACTTCGGTGAAGGTTCCATTGCGGTTGTTCTGGAAAAGCTGCGGGCGCTGGGCGTAGCTCTGGCCCCAGCCCGGGTGTTGATCGACTTGCGGGTAAACGTGGCCATTGGCGATGAACAGATCAAGCCAGCCATCGTTGTCGTAGTCCAGGAATCCGTCTCCGAAGCCGACGAACGGCATGGTGGGCATGGCGATGCCGGATTTGTAGCTTTCGTCGCTGAAGTTTCCGGTGCCGTCATTCTCAAAGAGCACTTTGTAGTCGTCGGCGAAGGTGGTGCTGACGACGTCGAGATGGCCGTTGTTCTTGTAGTCGCCGAGAGCGAGTCCCATGTTGGCGACCTCGCGCCCGCCTTCGTTGACGGCAAAGCCGCCGGTGTAGCTATCGTCCTCGAAGGTGCCGTTGTGCTTGTTGATGTAGAGGTAATTGGGCGAGGAATCGTCGGCGACGAGCAGATCGAGCCAGCCGTCGTTGTTGACATCGGCGAAGACGGTTCCAAGGCCGTAGTAGCGGTCCGGATCGCTGACGCCGGCCTTGGCGCTGACGTCGGTGAAGGTTCCGTCGCCGTTGTTGTGAAAGAGATGATCGGATTCGCCCTTGAGGCCGCGCGGGCCGCACATGACCTGCACGCCGCGAAAGACACATCGGGAGTAGCCGACAACTTTGTTGCCGCTTTCAGGCGGGTTATTGGTGTCGAAGTCGATGTAGCCATCGACGAAGAGATCAAGCCGTCCATCGCCGTCGTAGTCGCCGAAGGTGGCTCCGGCGGACCAGCCGCCGAGGGCGACTCCGGCTTTCTCTGCGACATCGGTGAAGGTGCCGTCGTGGTTGTTGCGGTAGAGGCGATTCTTGCCGTAGTTGGTGATGTAGAGGTCTGGCCAGCCATCGTTGTCGAAGTCCCCGACGACGACGCCGTATCCCCAGCGGTCGTTGGTGACTCCGGCCTTGGCGGCAACATCGGTGAAGGTGCCGTCATGATTGTTGTGGAAGAGCGCGGCATGCGGCGCGGTGGCTTTGCCGTCAAGTGCGTCAAAGGTGGAGCCGTTGACGAAGTAAATGTCGAGCCAGCCGTCATGGTCGTAGTCGAGCAGCGCGACACCGGGGCCTTTGGCTTCGAGGATGTATTTCTTGGCTGCGGTTCCGGCCGTGTGGTGCCAGACGGTGAGGCCAGCCTGCTGCGCGACGTTCTGGAAGACGATGGGGCCGGTTTGGACGAAGCCGCCGGCGGTGATCGGTCGATGCTGCGCGTCAAAGAGAGGCTTCTGCGGTGGACCGCTGGAAGAGCCGCCCATCTGCTGCGCGATGGCGGGCAGAATGCAACTGAGCACGGCACAGAACAAGAGAAAAGAGTACGTCTTCCGACGCGAGTGGGGGAGATTCTGCGAGGTGAGTGGAGACTTTCCGGCATTGTGAACAGCGATCCCGTTCATCTGCAAAATTATACGGGAGCAGGATGTGGCCGGTGAGGAAAGACTGGCGCGCGTCTCAAAACTCGCGTCGGCCATCGAGCGCGCGCGCCATGGAAACCTCATCGACGTATTCCAGATCGCTGCCCGCGGGAACGCCGGTGGCGATGCGAGTGATGCGAACGGAAATCCGTCGCAGCAGCCCGGCGAGCCAGTCCGCAGTGGCTTCGCCCTCCAGCGTGGGGCTGGTGGCGAGGATGACTTCATCGACCTCACCGGCCTCGACGCGCGCGAGCAGCGAGGCGATGCGAAGCTGGTCCGGGCCGACGCCATGGAGCGGGGAAAGCGTGCCGTGCAGGACATGATAGACGCCCTGATAGCCGCGTGTGCGTTCGACGGAGGCGATGCTGGTCGGCTCCTCGACGACGCAGATCATGCGCCGGTTGCGCACGGGGCTGGCGCAGTAGGCGCAGGGATCGACATCGGTGACGTTGTTGCAGATGGAGCAAAGGCGCAGGCTGGCCTTCAGCGTGGCCAGCGCCGCGGCCAGCGCATGTGCGTCTTCGTCGCTGGCGCGCAGCAGATGAAAGGCGAAGCGCTGCGCGGTTTTGCCGCCGACGCCGGGCAGTTTCTTCAGCTCTTCAATGAGCCTGGCAAGCGGCTCGGCGTAACGCTGCACGATGCAAACTCCTCGGAAGATAGGGCGCGCATCAGACGCGCACGGTGCGATAGACGATGCCGGTGAAGACGTCGGGCGTCATGCCGCCCTTGCCCCATTGTGCATCCAGCGAAGCAGTGGGTTTGCGCGCGACGACCTCCGCCTCGGTGAGTCCGGATTTTTTGAGCGTGGCGACGCGATCGCGAACGGTGGAGAGCATGGCGTGGTAGCCCACAAGTTGGGCGCGTGTGCCCAGCGGGCCGTGGCCGGGAATGATCTTCGTCTGCGCGTCGGCAAGGTTGAGCGCATGCGCGGAGGCGGCGATCATGCCGTCGATGTTGCCGCCGGAGCTTTCGTCAATGAGCGGGTAGACTCCGTTGAACCAGATGTCGGCAACGTGCAGGACGTTGGCGTTCGGAAAGTGGATGTAAATGTCGGTATCGGTGTGCGCGGGCGCGTAGTGGGCAAGTGTGAGCTGGTCGCCGTTGCGCCAGAGCGTGAGCGACTGGTCAAAGGTGGTGACGGGCCAGGCAGCAGCCGGATAAGCAGGAAGCGAGACATGGAGCAGGGCGATGGACTGCGGCGTCATCAGCCGCTCGCGGGTCTTGCTGTGCGCAAGGATGCGAAAACCGGCTTCGTGCATGGGCTGATTGCCATCCACATGATCCACGTGCCAGTGAGAGTTGATGAGCGTGGCCGCGGGGTCTTTGCTGATGGAGTCAAGCGCGGCCAGGATGCGTGGCGCAGCGGGCATATAGCTGCTGTCGATGAGCACTTTGCCGTCCGGGCCGGTCTGCACGGCCATATTGCCACCGTATCCCTGGAGCAGGTGGACGTTGGGGGCAAGCTGCGTGACGCGAATCGGAGTTTTGGCTGCTGCTGCGCGGCTGGTGGTGCGAAAGTCGGCTTGTGCGGCGGCCTGGGCGATTGAACGGACAGGCGTTGCGGCTGCGAGTCCGGCTACCGCGGCCATGCTCAGGAATGAGCGTCGGCTGGTGGTGGGCGAGACGACGCGTTGCGTAGAGTCGGTGGGGTTCATGAGGTGTCCTCGTTTCTGGAAAAGATGAAGCAGTGCTGCAAAAGGGGCGACTGGATGATCAGGGATCAACTGAGTCCGGGAATGCTGAGTCCACCCAGCAGGCTGGTGATCTGGCCGGTGATCTGGGATTTTAGGTTTTGCTCGGCCTTGTTGCCGGCGTCGTTGACGGCGGCAATGATCAGGTCCTGGAGCATTTCAAGATCGGGCGTCTCGCCGCTGAGGCTGGCGATGGCTGCGGGGTCGATGCGCAGGCGCAGAAGCTGCTTTTTGCCGTTCATCAGGACGGTGACGGCACCGCCGCCGCTGGCGCCTTCAATCTGCGTCTGGCTGAGCTTGCGCTGTACCTCTTCCTGCATTTGACCGGCTTTGGAAAGCATTTCCTGAAGCTTGACCGGGTTGAACATGGCCGACTCCTTTCCCGCGAAAATTCCGCAATCTGTGGCAAGCATACGATGTACGGCGGCAACGCTGGATGCAAAGCATCTTTCGTATCAGGATTATTTTGGGCGCAAATCGATGACACTACAAATTTCGCCGTCAAATATCTCCAGCGATTGCACGACCAGGGGATGATTGCGCGCTTCATGATCGATGCTGCCCGCGCTGACAGTGGCCCGTGGAGTGACGGTGGCGGAAGATTCTCCTGGGACGATGCGATAGCGGGTCGGCGCGCCGGAGGTGGTCAGCATCTGGCGGATGATCTTCTCTGCCGCGGCATTGAAGGTGATGCGGATCATGGTGGCTTTGGCCGGAACCTCGATGCGCAGCGTCGCGCCGTCGGGAATCCACTGAGCGGCATCGAGCAGCGTTGCAGCGGAGTTGTGGCCACCGGATTCGAGCGCCTGGACGACGGCTGTGCGCACAGCGTCCAGCGAAGTATCCGGGGAAGTATCGGGGGAAGTATCGCCTGTGGGCGCTGATGTGGCCGCTGCGGATATGTCGGCAACGGAGGCGGTATCCTGCGCTTCCGGCGAGGGAACGAGAACTGAAGCAAGAGGCGCTGGTGCAGACTCCGACGATGGGCGCTGCACAAGCTGCGGGCCGACAGCACGGGCCAGCGCGCCTTCGGTTGCGTTGAAGGCGCTGGTTTCGATGCGGCCCAGCTCAGCAAAGACAGAGCTGGAAGCAGCATCGGAGGCAGGCTGCATGCGCGCGGAGGTCAGCGAAGCCGATGTTGAACCGGAGGGAGCAAAGGGCGAAGCAGCGGGCGCAGCCGAAGCTTGGTGCACCGGAGCTTGGTGCACCGGAGCGGATGAGGATGCTGTGCGTGGGTTTGCGGCTGAAGCAGAAGAACGGACAGCAGTAGAAGATGCAGCGGATGCCGCGGAGTTTGTCGGCAAGGCGGCAAGTCCGCTGAGAATCTGTTCCATGGGAACGAGACGTTGTGCGTGCACCAGTCGCAGCAGGCCGAGTTCCAGATGGAAGCGCTGCTCCTGGCGGAAGCCGAGATCATCGAAGGTGCGCAGCAGCAACTGAAGGTTGCGCGTGAGTTCTTCTTCGGAGAAAAGCAGCGCGGTGCGTGCGGCGCGGGCGCGCTCTTCGGCTGCAATCTGAAGCAGAGTGGTGTTTTCGCCGCCGAGCGAGGCCATGAGCGTGTTGCGCAGATAGCGGACCATCTGGCGGGCGATGGCGATGGGGCTGTTGCCGCTGGTGAGCAGGCGGTCCAACTCATACATGAGCGGGGCGGATTCGCCCTTGGCGATGATCTCGAAGAGCCGCTCCAGCGTTGCGTTGGGCAGCGCGCCCATCAGCTCGCGAATGAGTGCGGCTTCCAGCAGTGGCTTGCCGTCCTGGCGCGGTGCGGAGGCGATCGCCTGGTCCATGATGGAGAGCGCGTCGCGCATGGAGCCGTCACCTGCCTCGGCCAGCAGGGCAAGCGCTTCGTCCTCGAAGAGAATGTCTTCGCGCGCGGCGATGGTGCGAAGTTGGCTGAGGATGTCGTCAAAACGGACGGCGTGAAAGCTGAAGTGCTGACAGCGGGAGCGGATGGTCTGTGGAATGTTTTCCGGCTCTGTGGTGGCCATCATGAAGACGGCCCACTCGGGCGGTTCTTCCAGGGTCTTGAGGATGGCGTTGAAGGCGGCATCGGTGATCTGGTGTGCTTCGTCGAGCAGGAAGATTTTGTAGCGTTCGCGAGCCGGGCGCACGGTGGCCTGGCTACAGATGGAGCGCACGTCATCGATGCCGCGGTTGGAGGCCGCGTCGATCTCGATGAAGTCAAAGGACTGGGTGACCGCTTCATGACTGCCGCCGGAGGAGATTTCCCGGCAACTGACACATTGCAGACACGGCTCGACATCGGGCCGCTCCGGGGAGCCGACGATCGAGCGGCAGTCCAAAGCCATCGCCAGGATGCGGGCGATGGTGGTTTTGCCGATGCCGCGATGGCCGGAGAAGATGTAGCCGTGAGCGACGCGCTGCTGTGTGAGCGCGTTTTTCAGCGTGCGCGTGACGTGGTCCTGTCCAGCAACATCGGCAAAGCGCTGCGGACGATATTTTCGCGCCAGAACCTGATAAGCCATCGGGTGGTGCTCCCAAATGGGATTGTATCGTTTGCTGCAAGGCGCGATGGCCGGCACCTGTGGATGTTTGCGATGCAGGGCATCCCGGAATGCGGGAACAGGCATCGTAAGTACTGAACATCCGGAGCAATCCGCCGGAGCCTCCATCAAAGGCTCACCGGCGAATTCGATTCTGCCGGTGACAAGGAGAAACGATGAAGTACAAAGGAATGATTGGGGCCGCGCTGGCTTGCGCGCTGACGTTTGTTGCATCCGCAGAGATTCGGACCGATTTCAACCATCACGCGGATTTTGCGAAATATCACACCTTCTCGATCGGAAAGATCAATACATCGAATCCGCTGGACGCCAGCCGGATCAAGCGCGTGGTGACGCGCGATCTGGAGATGCGCGGCTTGCAGTTGGTGCCGACGGGCGGCGATCTGGTCGTCTTCGCAAAGGATAAGGTGAAGACCGAACACGAGATGGAGACGATGTACAACGGCATGGGCGGCGGCTGGGGTGATGGCTGGGCGTGGGGTGACGACTGGGGTGACGGCTTTGGCGGAGGAATGGGCGGTTTTGGCGAAATGGGCGGAATGGGGGGAATGACCACCGCAACGACAACTGAAGTGGATCAGCGTACGGGAAAGTTTGTGCTCGATCTTTTTGAAGGATCAAGCAAGAAACTGCTCTTCCGCGGCGTGGCCGATCAGGATATCTCCAACAAATCCAGCAAAGAAAAGAAGACGCTGGACAAGGACGCCGACGACATGCTGAAAAAGCTTCCCATCAAGCCGATGAAGCACGACAAGATGAAGATGTAGTCGGCCTGAGCTGTTACGAACAAGTGCAATTGCAGGCAGGATCGCAGATCGCACGCCTCATCCACTATGCTGGAACGGGGCTGCGGCTGCGATTTTGTTTGTGCGGTTGCCACGGTTGTTGAGGTTGGAGCGAAGAATTCGAGTGACGGGGAATCGGATGACGGAAATGAAGAAGCTGGGGCTGATTTTGTTGATGTGCGGCGGCATCGTTGCGCGGGCGCAGAGCAGCAGCCAGCAGACAAATCCTTTTCCCGAAGAGACGCAGCAGTCGTCCTCACAGACAAAACAGCAGAGCGCTCCGACGCCTCTGAAAAAACCGGGAAACAGCGCTCCTGGGACGAACGGCAGCGGCACGGAGCAGAATCCGTTTCCCGGCGAAGACTCGAATGCGCCGGTTCTGTCGGTTGAGCCGGGAAGTGCAAATGCAGCGCCTGCGCATGCGACGCCGTCGCCGACGGTGAGCGATCTGGACCCGGATGGCGATCCGGTGCGTACGCCGGAGTGGAACGAGGCGGATGCTGATCCCGCAGTTGCTGCGGCCAGTCAGGATGCGGCGAGTGGGTACAGTTCAAGCAACTCCGGAGTGCAGGACTGGAATACTCCCGATCCCGAGCCGAGTCGAGGGAAAAAGAAAAAGGGTCAACAGGAAGTGGCCGAACAGACTCCGGAGCAGCGGTTGAAGGAAGATCTGAGCGTGGGATCGTTCTATGCGGATCAGAAGAACTGGGCAGCGTCTGAGTCACGGTTTGCCGAGGCGTTTCAGATGAATCCCGAAGAGACAAAGGCGCTGTGGGGACTGGCGGTCGCCGAAGAGCACCTGCAGGAGTACACCAAGGCCAGGCAGCACTTTGAGCTGTATCTGAGCTATGGAATGGATGGGCGCGAAGCCAAACAAGCGCGCCAGGCGCTGAAAGAGATGCCACAGACTGACGGCGCGCAGAATCACTGAGCAGCAGCGGCGGCTTTCGTGGGAACACGCCGGATTACAGAGAAAAACGAAGCCAAAGATGCAGCAGCCAGCCGGGGTGGAATATCTCCGCGATAGCGGCAAGCGCAAGAAACGTGCCGAGCGGCAGAGGCATGGCTGCCCAGTCCGTTGCACTGCGGCGCAATTTGCCGAAAAGCATCCAGAGCAGCGCGGCCGCCGAGGCGGCAAAGACGGCGATCAAGAAGGAATCCAGCATGGCGGTGAAACCAAGCCACGCGCCGAGCGCGGCCATCAGCTTGGCATCGCCAAGGCCCATGCCTTCGCGCCTGCGCACCAGCCAGTAAGTCAGCCGAATGACGAGCACAATTGCCGCGCCGACGAGGGCCGCAAGAGTGGCCGCAAGCAACGCGGAAGGCAGTGTTGGTTGCAGACCGGATGAGTGGAGCAGCTCGGCCACCAAAGGCGAAACAGGCGCTGGAGCAAGATTGGCGCGCAACCCCTGCCACAGCAGTCCAAGCGCAATGGCGGGCCATGTGATGCGATCCGGCAGCCATAAATGTTGCCAGTCCAGAGCTGCGAGCAGCAGCATGAGCCAGCAGAAAACCGCAACGGCCAGCGCGTGGGCCAAAGGCGCGGGCTGATGCGCTGAAGCAGCAGCGGCGCAAGCCCAGAGCGCTGCCGTGGCGAGTTCCATGAGAGGATAGGCGGGCGAGATGGGCTGACGGCAGAAGTGGCAGCGGCCGCGTAGCAGAATCCAACTGAGAACGGGAAGATTCTGCCACCAGGCCAGCAGGCGCTGGCAGTGCGGGCAGTGAGAGCCGGGATGGACGATGCTCTCCCCGGCGGGCAGACGCAGGCGCACCACATTGAGGAAGCTGCCGAAGAGCAAGCCGAAGAGAGCAAAAAGCGCGGGCGCGGGTTGGAGCAGTGCGTGCATCGGGCTATGCGCAGTGTACCGGGTGGCGCGCCGCACGGCGCAGGGAAGCGTGCATCCGCGGGTTAGAGTAAAAGTATGCAAAGTGGCATGAAGCATGAGCCGCCAGAGAGTGCGACCCGAGCGGCGGAGCAGTTTGCCGAGTCGGTGCGGATCATGGCGCGGTTGCGTGGGCCGGACGGATGTCCGTGGGACCGGAAGCAGGACTTCGATTCGATTCGGAAATATACGCTGGAAGAGACCTGGGAGGTGCTGGATGCAATCGAGCGCCGGGACTGGGGAAATCTGCGCGAGGAACTGGGCGACTTGATGCTTCAGGTGCTGTTCTATGCGCAGATGGCTGCGGAGCACGAGTCGGCGGGATTTTCGATGGCCGATGTGCTGGTGGAGCTGAACCGCAAGCTGGTGCGCCGCCATCCGCACGTCTTCGGCGAGGAGGCCTCGCGCGCGGCGGGAAATGTGGCAGCGGTGGACGCGGATGTGGATGGTTCATCCGAGCGCGTGCTGGCAAACTGGGAAACAATCAAGAAAGCGGAAAAACAGCGGACAGAAACACGGAACAGTGGCGATGCTGGGCGCGTGGGAGTGCTGGATGGCGTGGTGCGCGGGCAGCCTGCGCTGGCGGAGGCTGCGCAGATCGGATCCAAGGCGGCCAAGGTTGGATTTGACTGGACGGAGTGGACCGAACTGCTGAAGAAACTGGCTGAAGAGACCGAAGAACTGGTGGCTGAGGCGCGCGAGCCGGAGGACGCTCCTGCGCGACAGGCGCGGATGGAAGCCGAACTGGGCGATCTGCTTTTTACTGCGGCGCAACTGGCGCGGCATCTTGGCGTGGATGCGGAGATGGCGCTGCGCGGAGCCAATCTGCGTTTCCGTCGGCGCTTTGCGTGGATGGAAGCGATGAGCGGACAGGCGCTGGAACAGGCGAAAGCAAGTGAACTGGAAGAGTTGTGGCGGCGGGCCAAGGTGGCGCTGGCCAACGAAGAAAAGCAGTCGATGGAGCAGGCGAAATGATTGCGATGCGTGAGTGCCGCGGGCTGGAGGAGCTGGAAGCCTGTGTGCAGTTGCAGATAGACGTGTGGGGCTATGCGGATGGAGATGTAATTCCGCGGCGGGTATTCCTGGTGGCACAGAAGATCGGCGGCCAGGTGATTGGCGCGTTTGATGCAGGCGATGCCGACAGCGAGGAGCTGGGCAGCGCCGCAAAGATGATCGGATTTGCGCTTTCGCTGCCAGGCGTGAAAGCGCAGGGCACGGCTGGGCGTCCTGTGAGCTATCTTCACTCGCACATGCTCGCCGTGCGCGAGGGATATCGGAATGCGGGCATCGGTCGGAGGCTGAAGCTGGCGCAGCGCGAGGATGCTCTGCGGCGCGGAATCACGCACATGGAGTGGACCTTCGATCCGCTGGAGATCAAGAATGCACATCTGAACATTCACCGGCTGGGAGCGATTGTGCGGCGCTATGAGCCGAATTTCTATGGCAGTTCAAGTTCGCGGTTGCAGGGCGGCTTGCCGACGGATCGGCTGGTGGCGGAGTGGAGCATGGATTCTGCGCGGGTAGCGGCGCGGCTGTCCGAGCAAGCAAATGATCGAGATGAAACCACCGGGTTGCAGGAAGACGAGCAGGTGATTGTGCCGAAAGCGGTTTACGCCTGGAAAGCAGAGGAGCGTACGCGATCGCTGGCCGAGGAGGTGCAGACTCGGAATCGAGAGCGCTTGCAGGATGCTTTCCGTCGCGGGCTGGCGGTGGTGGATTACCGCGTCGATGGAGCAGGAAACGGTTGTTTTCTGTTGGGGAAGATGGACCCGGCTGTGGCAGGATAGTAATGATCCCTCTGGTCGCTGTAAGGATGGCCTGAACCGAGGTTCCGGTGAGCGATACCCTATAGAGTGCTTCCCCCTAAAAAAGGATGACAGCGATGAAGATTGACGCAATTTATCTGCGCGAACTGAACCTGCCGCTGGTGCGACCGTTTCAAACCAGCTTTGGCGTTACGCGGGATCGCCGCGTGGTGCTGGCCGAGGTGCATTCGGAGGGATTGATTGGCTGGGGCGAATGCACGGCTGGCGAGCATCCGCACTTTTCCGAGGAATCGGTGGATTCGTGCTGGCAGGTGATCGTGGATGAGCTTGGGCCATTGTTGGCCGCTGCGGAGCCGGAACACGGCGGGCAGATTCCACGTTTTTTCAGCCAGGTGCGCGGCAACCGCATGGCCAAGGCAACGCTGGAGAATGCGATCTGGGACCTGGAAGCGCAGCGGAAGGGAATCTCGCTCAGCCATCTGCTGGGCGGAACGCGCGATAGGATTCCGTGCGGGGTCTCGATCGGAATTCAGCCGAGCATCGAAGCGTTGCTGGAGATGATCGAGCGCGAGGTTGCAGCCGGCTATCAGCGCATCAAGCTGAAGTGCAAGCCGGGCTGGGATGTTGAGGTCTTCGACCGCGTGCGCAATCGCTTCCCGGCGATTACGCTGAGCTGCGATGCAAACTCGGCCTATCGGCTGAAGGATCAGGACCACCTGATGCAGTTTGAGGCATTTGATCTGCTGATGATCGAGCAGCCGCTGTGGCACGATGATTTCTACTTCCACTCGATGCTGCAAAAGCGGCTTGCGACGGCTATCTGCCTGGATGAATCCATTCGCAACCGGCGCGATGCGCTGGCGGCGATCGAGATGGAGTCCTGCCGTATCATCAACATTAAACTGGGGCGCGTGGGCGGATTCTCCGAGGCGATTGCCGTGCATAATGCGGCCTATGAGCGCGGGATTCCGGTCTGGTGCGGCGGAATGCTGGAGTCCGGCATCGGGCGCTCGCACAACATTGCTCTTTCCACGCTGGCCAATTTCTCCCTGCCCGGCGATGTCTCCGCTTCCAGGCGGTATTGGACCGAGGACATCATCGAGCCGGAGGTTACCGTTTCTTCGCAGGGGGAGATCATGATTCCGGAGATGCCGGGGCGGGGATTTTCCGTGCGCCTGGATCGTGTGGAGAAGCTGACGGTGCGCAAGGAACACATCCAGGCGCGCGTTGCGGTTGCTGTGTGATGTTGCGTGCCTGCGTCGCGCTGAGCGCTATTGGCGGGTGAGCGACTGAATGAGAGTGGCCGCGTCGGGCCATTGCGCGGCGAGCTGGGTGCAGACGCCGCTTTCGTAATCTGTGAAATCGAAGCCGGGAGTGACGGTGCAGCCAAGCAGCGCAAATTGCCCTGCATCGAGAAGGCGCGTCCCCTGCCAGACGCCCGCGGGAACAAGCGTCTGCACGGATTGCCCCTGGTCGATGCGCGGGCCAAGCACGATGCGCCGATGAGAGCCGTCGGGCCAGAGCTGGAGCATTTCGACGGGATCGCCAAGGTAGAAGTGGAAGATTTCGTCTGAGACCAGGCGATGCATCTCAGAGAATGTGCCCGGTTCGAGCAGGTAATAAATCGCCGTGGCTGCAGGACGCGAGCCGTTGCTGGCAAGGAGATGTTGCGACGAGGCATAGGTGCGACGGTAGCTGCCGCCTTCCACGGGATGGGGTTCCAGCGCAAGTAGCTTTTTGATCCGTGCTGCGTTCATCGGAAGTGCGTTGAGAGGCAGTGGGTTCATGGGCATGTCTGGGCCGCGAGGGGGATTGTCTCAGATCTGCGGCGATACAATCAGTGTATGCAAATTGTGCTTTATTCCGCATCTTGGTGCCGAGATTGCCGTGCGGCGAAACATTACCTGAGCGAGCATGGCATCGCTTACGAGGAAATCGACATTGAGGAGACGCCTGGCGCTGCCGAGGAAGTGATTCGCCGCGTGGGCAAGCGTGCGATTCCGCAGATGGTCATCGACGGCGAGTGGTTCCAGCCGTATCGACCGGGCGAGGGATTGCTGTATGTGGAACTGAATCGCAGACTTGGCGTATCTGTGTAGGGTGCGGATGATTGCGCGCCAGGGTGGAAGACTGACCAGGGAAAGGGAACGACGTTGATCGAGCGCTATACGCTGCCCGCGATGGGAGCAATCTGGAGCGAGGAATCGAAGTACCGCTGCTGGCTTCAGGTGGAGTCGGCGGCAAGCCTGGTGCTGGCGGAGGATGGAGTGATTCCGGCAGCGGCTGCGCAGGCGATTGCCGAAAAAGCAAGCTTCTCCGTGGCGAGGATTCAGGCGATTGAAGCCGAGGTACGCCACGACGTAATCGCCTTCACAACGGCGGTGGCGGAGTCGCTGAAGGCGCAGGGACAGGCGGATGCTTCGCGGTGGCTGCACTACGGGCTGACCTCGAACGACGTGGTGGATACAGCGCAGGCGCTTCAGGTGAAGTCGGCCTCGGAGATGATTCGTGCCTCGATGGAGAGATTTCTTGCGGTGCTGCTTCGTCGCGCGTTGGAGTTCAAGGAGACGCCGACGATTGGACGCACACATGGCATCCATGCCGAGCCGACAACCTTTGGCCTGAAGCTGCTGAACTGGTATGCGGAGATGCAGCGGAATCTGGTGCGCTTCGATGCAGCGACGGAGGATATGCGCGTGGGCAAGCTCTCCGGCGCTGTGGGCACGTTTGGCCATTTGAAGCCGGAACACGAAGAGCGCATCTGCGCGCGGCTGGGGCTGCGACCTGCACCGGTGGCCACGCAGGTCATCCAGCGCGACCGGCATGCCGCGTACATTGGAACGCTGGCCGTGATGGGATCGACGCTGGACAAGATTGCGGTGGAGATTCGACACCTGCAACGCACCGAGGTGAGGGAAGCGCAGGAGTACTTCAGCGAGAAGCAGAAAGGCTCCTCGGCGATGCCGCACAAGAAGAATCCGATTGTGAGCGAGCAGATCAGCGGGTTGGCGCGTGTGCTGCGCGGGAATGCACAGGCGGCGCTGGAGAATGTGGCGCTGTGGCATGAGCGGGATATCTCGCACTCATCCGTGGAGCGGGTGATCTTTCCCGATTCGACGATCCTGATGCACTATCTGCTGGCAAAGACGACCGACCTGATCGACCGCCTGCTGGTGTATCCGGCGCGGATGCTGCGCAATCTGGAAAGCACCGGCGGACTGATCTTCAGCGGGCAACTGCTGCTGGACCTGGCCGAAGCTGGCATGCTGCGCGAGGATGCGTATCGGCTGGTGCAGGGCCACGCGATGCGCGCCTGGAAAGACGATCTGGTCTTTCGCGAAGAGGTCGCGCGCGATGCTGAGATAACAGCGTTGTTGACGCCGCAACAACTGGAGCGCACCTTCGATATGCGGCGTCAACTGAAGCATGTGGACGCGATCTTTGCCCGTGTGCTGGACGCCGGCGCAGGTGGGCAGGCATGAGCGAGCCAGATATGAGCCGCGCGGAGCGTAGATGGAATCTGACGGTCGCCGTGACGGGCGCCAGCGGAGCCGTCGTTGCGCGGCGGATGCTGCGGGCGCTGGAAGAGGATGAACGCGTGGGGAAGGTTCACTTTCTGCCGTCGGAGAATTCGCTGCGCGTGATGGCGGAAGAGCTTGATCTGTCGGGACGCAATCAACTGCTGGAGCGGCTGCTGGGCCATGCGCCGCAAAAGACGACACAACTGTCGGAGAGTGACATCGGAGCCTCAATTGCCAGCGGCAGCTATCCCAGCGATGGCATGATCGTGCTGCCGTGCAGCATGGGCACGCTGGCGGCCATTGCCAATGGCCTGGCCAATACGCTGATTGCGCGCGCGGCGGACGTAACGCTCAAGGAGCGACGACCGCTCATCCTGTGCGTGCGAGAGACACCACTGAACCGGATTCACCTGCGCAATATGCAGCTTGCGGCAGAGGCCGACGCGGTGATCTTTCCGGTGATTCCCGCTTTTTATAATCGCCCGATGGACTCGGAAGAGATGGCGCGGCAGTTTGTCTGTCGCGTGCTGGCGCATCTGGGGCTGCCGCAGGAAGATGCGTATGTCTGGCGGGAAGACGATTGAGCGAGATCAGCTCGCGGTTCTGTGCTCGCTCCAGAGCGACCATGCTTTGTGCAATACCGGGCGCGTGAAGCCTTCGATCATTGTGCTGGCCTCGGGCTGCCACGCGGATGCTGGAACCCAGCAGGCTTGAGCTGCGTCGCTGCCTGCGACGAGCGTGCCGCCGGTGACGCGGCAGAGATAATCGGTCAGAACGTAGTGGTAACGGACGCGCGCAGCGTCTGCTTCTTCGCGCAGAATGCGCTCGACGACTTCAACCATCGCAATCGGCTCGACGAGCAGGCCGGTCTCTTCGTGGACCTCACGCGCGACGGCAGCGTGAAGGGATTCGCCGACTTCGACAAGGCCGCCGGGGATGGACCACTGGCCGCGCGCCGGTTCCTGCGCTCGTTGAATCATGAGCAGAGAGCCATCTGCGGCAAAGACGAAAGCGCCGACGCCGAGCAAAGGAGCGGCTGGAAATTCGCGGCGAATCATCACGGCATCGGCTGGAGCGGAAGCGCTCATTGTGGAATCTGAGTCATCGGCAATTCAATGGCGTAGGTCTGCGCACCGTTTTTCTGTGAGTAGGCCCAGAGTCCGTGGAAGTTTTTGCGCAGGTCAGGATGAACGCGCAGCAGGGCGCTCATGACGCTGACCGCTTCTGCTCGCGCAGCCACCGGGTCCGTGGTGCCGCTGCCTTCGTAGGTGAGCGCAATATCCGCGCTGTGCAGAGATGTATCCAGACGTACGCCCGTCAGTTTCCAGGAAGCAGCGGAAGCGCTGGCCGACGCGGTGAGGGTCAAGGGCAGGGATTTGTCTGGCGGGCTGATCTGTTGCTGCTCGCTGTCCAGTTTTTGCAGGTTCGGTGAGGACAAAAAATCGATCGGCAACAGCAGCCATCGCGCGGCTTCATAGCTGAACCACGCACTCCAGTTATCGGTGGTAGCGGCTTCGGCGCGCGCCTGTTTCCAGTAGTCCACGCCGTCGCGGCCATCCAGTGCGCCTTCACGCGCGAAGAGTCCGCCCAGCTTCCATCCCTGGCTATCGGCAAGAATCATGGCAAGTTGACCGGCCAGCGGCGTCTTGAGATAGTCGCCAAGCACCAGCGCATAGCGGCCCGGCGGCAGGTTGCGCAGATTGACGGTGACGGTGAGTGTGTTGTCGGAGTTGGCGCAGAAGAATTCAGTGTCCTGCGCAGTTTTCTGGTCTATGGCGTCCAGCAGATACATCGTGCGCCAACGTAGAGTGCCACCCTTGAAAAGTGGTGGAGCGCTGGCAACGACACTGCGAATCGAGTCCCAGTCGCTGCTGATGGCGGGCAACAGGGCGGCTTGAACCGTGCTGTCGTCGCCGTTGGCCACAGCCTCCGCCAGGGGATTGATTGCGGCGAGCAGCGAAGATCTGTCAGCAGGCTTCATCGCTCCCTGAGTGGTGCAACTGGCGGCCAACGCGGACCGGGCGCTGCCAGGAGTCATGACCAGGCAACAGAGAAGAATGGTCGAGCGAATCTTCACGACGGCAGAACTCCTTCGGCTGAAAACGGCATGTACGCCCGGAAGTTAAAAGCTGCAACTCCGAGCGAACGCGGAACATTGTTAGTCTAGTACAGTGAGGGTGTGCGAGGCAGCAGGATGAGGTCAAGGATCGCGGGAGTTGCGCGCGGCTTCGAGCGTGTAAGCAGCCATGCCCGCCGCCGATGGATGGGTGCGGGCAGCGCCGCGGCTTTGTTTGTTCTGTGCGGCGCCTTGTCCGCAGCGCAAAGCGCACCGTCAGCTACGCACTCATCACAGCCTGGCACAAAGAAGGAAGCACATCCGACGCTGCGGCACTCCGCACGGCACTCCAAAAAGAAGCTGATGGCAAAGCCTGCGGAACCTGCCCCGACAGTGGCGGCTGTTCCGCCGCCTCCGCCAGCACCACCCGATTGGCCTGCGCTGAGCGCACCTGCGCCTGTAGAGATTCATTGGGACGGGAAGCAGTTGAGTGTATCGGCGAAGAACTCCAGCCTGAAACAGGCGATTGAAGCGGTCAGCGCGACAACACACATTCCCGTGAGCGGCTTGCAAAGCGATCAGCGTCTCTTCGGCGAGTATGGGCCGGGAACCGCGCGCCAGGTGTTGACGGAGTTGCTGGAGGGATCAGGCTACGACCTGCTGATGGTGGGCGGCAAAGACCCGGGCATTCCGCAAAGCGTCGAGCTGAGCCGACGTTCGGGAGGTTCGGCGCCACCGGAGCGCGCTGCATACACTCCCACTGCGAATAGCGCGGTAGATCCTGCACTTGCGCAACAGCAGATTGCGCCTGTGCAACAGGCTCCTCCGCAGCCGTTCAATCGTCCTCCTGGACAGACGCCTCAGGAGATGATCCAGCAACGGATGCAGATGATCCAGCAACAGCAGAATGCGCAGCAGCCGCGTCCGCAATAGCCGTGGCCGTGCATGGTTTCTGGAAGTGTGATGACGTGAAACTGACGGCTTCCCAGAGCGTGCGCTCCGGAGTGAATCGTCCGCGGACGCGGTGGATAATCAAAACGTGAGCGAATTTTGGATGGTCTTCTGGCGCTGGATTTTTACTGCAAGCGCGTGGCTTCTGGGGCTGGGCTGGGCATGGCAGGCTCTTGATCGATGGCTGCACCGCCAGGATGTTTCATTTCTCAGCCAGCTCTCGATGACTCCGATGGATGAAGTGGATGGGCCGCACCTGACGGTGGTGGTGCCGGCTTGCAATGAGCAGGACGCGATCGAAGCGACGCTGCGCGGACTGCTGGCTTCGCAAGGGTTGCGATTGCAGATTCTTGCCGTGAACGATCGCTCGACCGATGCAACTGGCGCGCGGATGGAAGCCGTCGCAACGGAGTATTGTGGCAGCGCGTGTGGCCACACTCTGGAGGTGTTGCATATACGCGAACTGCCGCCGGGTTGGCTGGGCAAGCCGCATGCGCTGGCGCTGGCGGCGCGGCGCGCACAGGCAACGTGGATTTTGTTCACGGATGGCGATGTGGAGTTTGCGCCGGAGGCGTTGGCGCGCGCGCTTGCGTTCGCGCAGCGCGAAGAAGCCGATCATCTGGCGGTTTTGCCGGATTGGGTGGTGACGAGCCGCGCCGAGCGAGCGATGCAGGGAGCCATGTTTGCCATGACCGGCTGGGGGCTGCGTTATTGGAAGATCGCTGACCCGAAGGCGAGAGATTTTCTCGGCGTTGGCGCATTCAACCTGATGCGCAGGAGCAGCTATGAAGCAGTCGGCGGGTTCGAGGCTCTGCGCATGGAGGTGCTGGAAGATCTGCGCATAGGCTGGCGCGTGAAGCAAGCTGGGCTGCGGCAGCGCTTTGCCTGGGGGCAGGGAATGGTCCGCGTTCGCTGGGCAAACGGCGCTTGGGGAGTGGTGCGCAATCTGGAAAAGAACGTCTTCGCTCTTTTCCGCTATCGGCTGCTGGTGGCGCTGGGTGCGTGTGCCGGGGTCGCATTGCACATCGCGCTTCCGTTGTTGGCGCTGGCTGCTGGTGGATGGG
The DNA here is from genome assembly GCA_021804655.1 of Acidobacteriota bacterium. Lineage (GTDB taxonomy): Bacteria > Acidobacteriota > Terriglobia > Terriglobales > Acidobacteriaceae > Acidicapsa. Next base: position 21,787 of record JAJZHE010000003.1, on the reverse strand, counting down.
CGCGCGGAGCTGGTGTGCTGAGCTTCTTCGCACTGGCTGCCGTGTATGCGGTGCAGCAGAAAAGAATTCGCGTGCCGGTCTGGTATGTGATCTTCTTTCCCTTTGCGCTGACGCTGTTTCTCTTTGCCATGGCGCGGTCGATCACGATGACGCTGGTGCGCGGCGGGGTGGTGTGGCGCGGAACGTTGTATCCAATTCGCGCGCTGCGTGCGGCTGCGGGCAATCGCTGGTGATGAACGGCTTGCGGCGCGTTATTTTGCGGCGGTCGTGTGCTGCTCGGTCAGATAACGGTTCATGAAGCTGCGCTGGCGGCCATGCGCGGTCAGGTTGGGGTCGGAGACGGGCATCGAGTCCGACTGGCCAAAGAAGCCACGCAGCAGCCTGGGATTCGGTCGGAATTTTTCCGGACCTCCGGTGAACTGGCGCGCGTTGCTGATCATGATGCCCATGCGTCCGTGCATGGGACGGATGACGCCGCGGACGAGCACGTTCTGGTTCTGATAACGGCGCAGCTCGCCCACCTCGCCGTGGTCGGCATAGAGGCTGAGCATCAGAAAACGACATTCGGCATCCGGCATGGAAAGCGGGCAGACATCGAGGAAGCGCGTGCCGTCTTTCAGCTCCACCACATCATAGACATGAGCCGTGACGCAGACATCCTTGCCTGCATATTGCTTGGCCTGGTCCGTGCTGATGCAAGGGCGTTGCGCGGTTTTGTGGTGGCCAGTTGCGTGAGCAGGGTGAGTGAGGAGCGCGAAAGATACAACGAGCAGCGCGGCTCGCAGAGATCGTCGAAGAAAGATGTTCACCTTCATTTTCGCCTTCAGGAACGTACCTGCTTCATTGACCGTGGAATGGCTCGAAAACGATTTTTACAAGGGTAGCGCGAAGTTCCGTGCCGAGCAAGCCGATGCGCGGCGCAACGACACTTCGCGATATACTCAGCGTGCAGATGCTGAGCGCTGGGTGCGCATGGATTCTGCTCGTTGGCAAATTGAGAGATTGCGGAGAAGCGTGGGATGGTGCAAGGCCCGTTGAAATGTGCGTTGTCGTTGATGGCCATCGTTTGTTCGAGCCTGGGCTGTGCGATCCCGATGTGGTCACAGAGCGCTCCTGGAGTCGCCCCATCCACCGTGTCCGGGACTGCTTCCGCCGATTCCAGTGCTGCTTCCGGCGTCAATCCCGGTCTGGTGCTGCCTTATCGCGGCGCCACGCTGGTGCTTGAACCCTATGCGCCGAATATCCTTCGCGTCACACTCAGCCTGCAACGCGCTCATGCGCTGGCTGCGCCGGGATATGGGTTTGTTGCGCAGCCGAATGCGCAGGGATGGACGCGCAGCGATTCGCCGGAGGGTCTGGTCTATCGTTCGTCACAGATGGTGGTGACCCTGCCCAAAGGCAGGCCGTGGAAGCCGCTGTTGACGCAGATGGACATCGGTCGATTCTTTGGCGGTTCGACGCCGGGAGCCGACATCCAGTTTGACGCGGCCAACGGCAAGCGCCTGCTGGAGATGACCGGCTGGGCACAGTCCGTGCCCAACTACAAGGACGGCAACGAGGACATTCTGCATGACCGTCGCCCGACTGATCCACCGTTCTATCAGGTTGCCGGTTACTTTGCTGCGCCGGACGACGAGCACTACTACGGTCTGGGCCAGAATCAGGAAGGCTATCTCGATCATCGAGGCCACACGGTCGAGTGCTGGCATGACTACGACGCGACGGGCGGGCAAAGCGTCTGTGTGCCGTTCCTGGTGACGAACAAAGGCTACGGGCTGATCTGGGACAACCCGTCGAAGACGACGATCCGTCCGGGATTCAACGAGCAGACGACGTGGACCTCGCAGGTGGGTGACCGCGTCTCGTTTTTTGTGATCGCCGGGCAGACGACGGATGAGATTTACGCCGGCTACAAGCTGTTGACCGGGCCGACGCCGCTGCTGCCCAAGGCCGCCTACGGTTACATCCAGTGCAAGCAGCGCTACCGCTCTCAGCAGGAGTTGCTGGACGTTGCGCGCGGCTATCACAGCCGCCATCTGCCCGCGGATGTTTTTGTCGTGGACTGGTTTTACTACACGCGCATGGGGCAGATGGACTTCGATCCGAAGCTGTGGCCGGATCCAAAGGCGATGAACGACGAGTTGCACGCCATGGGCTATCAGTCGATGATCAGCGTGTGGCCGCGGTTTGTGCCGGGGTCGCGTTTCTATGACACGATTCTGAAACATGGCTGGTTTGAGCATCTGGCCGACGGCACGCCGACCAACGGGTTGCCCTATGACCGCGCCGGTTCCGATATCGACACGACGAATCCAGCCGCGGCGCGCTGGTACTGGGGCGAGATTCGCGACCAGATTCTGTCGAAGGGTTTTGACTCGATCTGGCTGGACGAAACCGAGCCGGACCTGCCGCCGAACGGAAGCTATCTTCATGCCGGGCCGGGCACGGAGTTTTTCAACATCTATCCTCTGACGCATACGGCAGCGCTCTATGATGGATTCCGCAGGGATCTTCCGGCCAAACGCGCGCTGAGCCTCTCGCGCGATGCGTATCTGGGTATCCAGCGCAACGGCGTCATCGTCTGGTCGTCGGACATCGCGCCCACCTGGGATACGCTACGAAGGCAGGTTCCCACCGGGCTGGATTTCACCGCATCGGGGATTGCGAACTGGAGCAACGACACCGGCGGCTGGCAGTATCTCCCGGCAGAGCATCATCCCGCGCATCGTCCGCTGTTGGATCCCTCCGATGCGCGGGACAATGTCGGCGGCTACGACGACTACCCTGAACTGTATACGCGCTGGTTTGAGTACGCGGCGTTTCTGCCGATCTTCCGCAGCCACGGCAGTCGCAAAGAAAACGAAGTCTGGTCCTATGGCAAGCAGGCCGAGCCAATTCTGGAGAAGTATCTGAAACTGCGCTATGACCTGCTGCCCTACTTTTACTCGGTGGAGTATCAGACGGCGCAGACCGGAGCGCCGATCCTGCGCGCGCTCTTCATGGATTTCCCCAACGATCCGCGCGTGACCGATCTCGGCGACGAGTACATGCTTGGCCCGGCGTTTCTGGTGGCTCCCGTGCTGGAGCAGGGCGCAACCAGCCGCCGCGTCTATCTGCCGGCGGGAACAGACTGGTATTTTTACTGGACCAATCAGCGCGTGCACGGCGGCCAGACAATCACCGTCAGCGCTCCCATCGACACGCTGCCGCTGTTCGTTCGCGCCGGCTCCATCATCCCGATGGGCAGCACGATCATGAGCACGGCTCAACCGCAGAAGATCACCAAAGTTCGCGTTTACCCCGGTGCCAGCGGAGACTTCACGCTCTTTGACGACGATGGCGTCTCCTATGGGTATGAGCAGGGCAAGGATCGCGTCAGCCATCTGCACTGGGACAATGCGACGGGGACGCTGAGCCATACAGGCGCCGATTTCTGGAGTGGCCCGGACAGCGCCATCACCGAGGTCGAGCAGCACATCGAGCCGGCGAATCATGCGCCCACCGTGCCTCCACCGGCGACACACGCACAGCCCGGCAACTGGCGTACTCCGCCGCAGATGGAGACTCCGCCCGGCGGCTCGGTGATGCCGTCCACGCCGCCTTCGACGGGGCCTGGTGGAGTCGGCCCCGGTCACAACGCGCAGTAGGCTGTCACGGTCTCAGCCGGATGCTTTCGCGGGCGAGTTGCAACGTTGCTGTGACTCGCATCGCGTTTTTTGCGTCTAAACTGCTGGAAGCAGATTGTGCTGGTTGCAATCGCGCTCCTGAAGAAATTCCATCAAGGAAATGATCGCAAGCATGAGTGTCCGATCTCTTGTCTGTCTTGCCGCCGTTGTCCTGGCCTCACCCCTGTTTCTGACGCCAGTGAAGGCCCAGCCCACGACTGCGCCCGGTCAGCCGAATTCCGCTGCAACAGCAAGCACGCCGCGGCCATTCGTCGTGCACGTTCCTGTCACGCTGCGAGACAAAAAAGGCAAACTGCTCACCAGCTATCCGGCAGCGGACCTGACGCTCTCTGACAACGGCCATTCGCAGACCATTCAAGGCTTCGACCATCCCCAGAACCAGCCCATGCGCGTGGGAATCCTGATCGACACCAGCAACGGTCAGCAATCGGCGCTGGACAGCGAGCGCGCCGCCTGCGCGCGGTTTGCGGATCAGATGCTGGCGCGGACCAACACCAAAGTCTTCCTGCTGCACTTCGATCACGAGGTGGAGCTGTTGCAGGATTTCACCACTTCATCGCAAAAGATTCACACCGAGTTGAGCGAGATGACGACTTCGCCCGCGCAGCAGCAGTCAGCTTCTTCGCCAGTGGGCAGCGTGGGCAAGGCGACGGTGCAGGGCGGTGCAGAGGTCTATGACGCTGTCTATCTGGCGGCGAAAGAGCTGATGGCGCCGGAACACGGCCGCAAGCTGATGGTGGTCTTTACCAGCGGATATGACCGCAGCAGCAAGGTTGGCCTGAATGAGGCGATCGACGCCGCGCAACGGGCGCAGGTCAGCGTCTTCACCATTGATGTGAAGAGCGAAGGAACGCAGTCGAAGCCTGGCAACAATGGACAGAATCAGCGCCCGGGGATGGGCTATCCCGGTCGATTTCCCGGCGGCGGCTACCCGGGAGGAGGTTATCCCGGTGGCGGATACCCCGGTGGCGGTTATCCCGGCAGCCAGCCTGGCGGCAATGGGCGTCAGAACACTCCAACTGCGACCTATGGCGATGGCAAAAAGTCACTGGAGCAGATTGCCGTGCGCTCCGGCGGGCGCTACTTCGAGGACATCCGCAAAGGAGACTTCGACGAAGCGTTTCACGAGATTGCGGATGAGTTGAACGCGCAGTTTACGCTTACCTATACGCCGAACGACTTGAGCGACGACTCGTTCAGTGATGGCTTCCACAAGATATCCCTGCGCGCGAAAGACAAGTCAATCTTCGTGATCACCACCGAGGGGTATTTTGAGCCGTCCACCGGCACAACGGCCAAGGCTGCTGGAAAATAGAAGTTGGGTCGGCAGCAAGCTGCCCCGTGACAGCCCATGACACTCGCAGACACAGCGACCTCGCCCACCATTGATAGCCGACACGCGCGTGCTCTTGCCCTGGAAGCGGGATTCACAGAGGCTGGCCTGCTGGCGCTTCCCGCTGCGGATGTGGAGCAAACCGCAGATCGATTCAGCCGTTTTGTGGACTCCGGCTTTCACGGACAGATGCAGTACCTGACTCGCCTGGATGAAGCAGGAAATCTGCTGCGCGGACGGGTGGAGCGGCCATTTCCATGGGCGCGCAGCGTGCTTGTCTGCATGGCCAGCTACCACGCTGACGCTGTGAGGTCGGTTGATCCCGCACCGGAGGGCACGGGATGGATTGCGCGTTACGCCTGGACTGCGCGCCGCGATCCAGACCGCAGCCTGCGCCCCAGCGATTATCACAAAGTGCTGCTCAAGCGCCTCCGACAGGTGGAGGCCGCGCTGAAGCAGCGTTATGGGGCGTTTGAGAGCCGCGCTTTTGTGGATACAGGACCGCTGCTGGAGCGCGCTGCGGCACGTGCCGCCGGTCTTGGCTGGGTGGGAAAAAATACCTGCCTGATTCACCCGAAGCACGGTTCCTGGTCTTTTCTGACGGCTCTTGTGATGGCTTTGCCCGTGGACGAGCCGCCTCCGCTGGCGATTCCGGATCGCTGTGGAAGCTGCACGCGCTGCCTGGACGCTTGCCCCACCGGTGCCTTGATTGCGCCTTATCAGATGGACGCCACGCGCTGCATCGCCTACCTGACGATTGAGCATCGCGACGCCATCGATCCGGAGTTGAGCGACGGAATGGGGCGGCAGGTCTTTGGTTGCGACATCTGCCAGGATGTGTGCCCGTGGAACCGTAAAGCGCCGATTGCGCAGGATGACGGGCTGCAATGTCGCGAAGAACTGGTGAACCCGGAGCTGGAGTGGCTGGCAGAGATGGACGAATCGCACTTTGAAACGCTCTTCAACGGCTCGCCGATCCGCCGAACCGGCTTTTGGTCGATGCGCCGCAATGTGGCTATCGCGATGGGCAACAGCGGCCTGACGCGGTTCATTCCATGGCTGGAGCGACAGGCGGAATCCGCAACCAGCCCCACGCCTTTCCTGCAGGCTGTCCACCGGGCGCTCAGCCGCCTGCGCTCCGGCAGCAAGAACGACTGAGCCGCGCCGCACCCGCGTGCGTTAGCTGCTTCGGCGCACCTCGATCGCATTCAGGCCTTTGGGGCCTTGCTGCACTTCAAACTCGACGCTCTCGCCTTCGTTCAGAGATCGGTAGCCATCAGCCATGATCGCCGAGAAGTGAACGAAAACATCTTCGCCCGTCGAGCGCTGAATAAATCCATAGCCTTTTGCGCCATTAAACCACTTCACTACACCTTGTTCTTTCACCTTAGTCTCTCCGCGCTATCTCAAGTACTCCACCAGAACACACAGACGCAACAGGCGCCCGCACCTCTCCACCGCAACTTTTTCCACGGCCATCAGCACAATTTCCATCAAAGATTTCGGAGCTGAATCCGCGGATTTTTCTGAGTTCGTGCTCTGGTTATGTCAGGATTCCAGAAAAATTGCAAGAAAAAAATGGAATCCTGCACTGGAGCATTCAGTGGCAGCGAGTGTTTGACTGAGGAGTCGCGACAAATTTTGTTAGCATCCGAATCAGAATGAATTTTTCAGGTTTCAGCATTTCCTCAACCGATGACGAGCATTTCCGGTCCGATGCGAATTCAGAACTACACCGCGGACGATTTCATCCAGCGCGCGACGGAAAGATGCTGGCCGGCTATCTGCTGGACAGCGAAGTGCATACCTTTGCCTTCAGCTTTGCCGCCAATGCAATTCTCTCCTTTATCCCGTTGATCGTGATGCTGTATACGCTTGCCGGCAGCGTCTTCCATTCCGCTGCCATGAGCGCGGAGATCGCGGAGATGATCAAGTACTTTCTGCCGTCGAACCAGGATTTTGTCGCACAGAATCTTGCTTTTGTTGCCTCGCGCCATACCGTTCAGCTCGTTTCAATGTTCATGATTTTGCTGGCATGCACGGGGATATTTCTGCCACTGGAGGTTGCATTGAACCGCGCCTGGGGCGTGGCGAAAAGCCGCAACTACATCATGAACCAGGTTGTCGCGCTGGGATTGGCTGCGTTCATGGTGGTTCTGGGCGTGGTCTGTGTCGTTTTGAATGCGGCCGAGCACCTGTTGCTGACGCTTCTGCTTTTCGGGCACATCGATAATGTCATCTACCGATTTCTGAGCGGATCCTGGCTGGTGATCACGACCTCAGCGGCAAGCATTCTGTTTTTCTTTTCGGTGTATTGGCTGATGCCTAATCGCAAGGTGCCAATTCGTCCTGTGCTGCGCACCTCGGTTGTGACCGGGCTGGTCTGGGTTGCGGCCAAGTTCCTTTTTGTCGCTATTTTGCCGCGACTGGACCTGAAGGCGCTCTACGGGCCGTTTTACGTCTCCGTAGGTCTCTTGCTCTGGGCATATATCTCTGGACTGCTGCTTTTTGCAGGCGCTCAACTCAGCGCCCTGCGATGGTCAGAAATCTCTGCAATCATCTCTGAACCGGTAAGCGAGGTCGCATCGGTTCTGGCCTCGGACAAGGCCGAGGGAGCGGAGCCGTCGAGCGTGTCGCCCGAGTAGGCGAAGGCACAAGACAAGCAGGTTGATTGGTCATTGGCCGTGGACAAAATGGATCAGCTCGCCGATGGTGCAGTGACCTTCAACCGGGTGCCGCAATGGCTTGTCGGTCATCACCTGATAGCGATTGCGGCGGCCATCTTTGGTCACGTGCAGATATCCGGCAGCGCTCAACTCATCCACGATGCGCTGCACTGCGCGCTCCGTGATGCCGACCGAGACTGCAATTTCGCGCATGCGCATCTCCGGATTAACGGCGATCAAGAGCAGCACGTGGGAATGATTGGTGAGAAAAGTGAAGCCGGCGGGCGGTGCGTATTTTGTCGTGCCCGGAGTGAGGATTGTCATGAGCCTGCACCGAATCAATGAAATATCTTCAAATCAGCATACACCTGACTACGGAAGCGTGAAACTTTTGTCTGCAATAGCAACCGGAGTGCGACCAACCGGCAGGAGCGTGAAAAGTGATTGCGTACTGGTACGAATGGCTGCCACATCCCCGGAACGTCGATCTACGGCAAAGAGCAGGTGTCCAGAGGCGGAAAAAGCAAGTTGATCGGGACCGTCGCCTACGTGAATCGTGCCTTCGCGGCGGCCATCATCGATGCTGTAAACCGCGATTTCCTGCGACTGCAGGCTGGACTCGTACAGTCGCGAGTTATCCGCGCTCACCAGTCCAAACTCCGGCGCTGAACCAATCAGATAGGTGCCGCCAACGTCATCGGAGGTGGTGACGATTTCGCTGATCGAGTTGGAGCCGGTGTTGGAGACAAACAGCTCGCCGCCATCCGGCTTCAGTGCCAGGTAGCCAGGGGTTTGCCCCACATTGAGCATCGCTTCAAGCGCATCCGGTCGCGCTTCGGAGTGGCCAGCATGCGCGTTTTTTTGCCAGGCCAGCGCGACAGCCATCACCTGATGACCATGTGAACAGGCGACAAATGCCTTGGAGGAATCCGGCAGAATCGCAAGCGCGTCCGCGCCGGAGCATCCCGTAATCCTGGCTCGCATCGTCCAGCGCATCGCCGATTCGTCCGCAGTCAGAATGGTCAGGCTGTTGTTGGCAGCGCTTGAAATCAGCACGGACTGCCCATCTGGAGCGACTGCGACCTGAGAAGGCAATAGATCGAGCGGAAGATTCGCAGTGACCCTTCGATTCACCAGGTCCAGAATCAGCAGGCTTGGTCTTTCCGTGGGCAATCTTCCTGCGCTTGTAACGTAGGCAAAACGATCATCCGGAGAAAGCGCAAAAGAGACCGGAGATTGTCCCACGGCGAGGGTTGCGATTGCAGTTTGATGCTCGGAGTCCAAAATGGTGACCGAACCGGAAGACCGTGTTTCCGCGTTGCTCGCGCCAGAATTGAGAACATAGATTTGGTTGCGGCTGCGGCTGGCGAGCAAAGCGATCGGATGCACTCCGACCGCAATCTCGCGATCCAGCCTGAGATTGACGGCGTCAATGGCAGATACTGTATTGCTGCCTGAGTTCGCGACGTAAACGTACTCGCGATAATTTGCCGGATACGAAGGGAAGTCGTGCCGTCTGCATCCGACGAACGAGAGCGCTGCGCACCCGAGGCAGCTCCATACTGCAATGCGCCGCAACGCATCGTTTGTTGCACGAGCCGGAATGGTCTTCATCCCTGTGCGGTCACGGTGACCTGAATGCCGCGCGGCACGCGGCGATGCACGACAGGTGCAATCTGCTCAATCTCGTCCATCATCTCGGCAAACTGCTCAGGATAGATGGACTGTGGACCATCGGAGAGCGCCTTTTCCGGCTGGTGATGAACTTCGACGAGGATGCCATCTGCACCCACGGCGACCGCCGCGCGCGCCAGCGGCAGAACCTTGTTCCGCTTGCCGGTTCCGTGGCTGGGATCGACCAGGATCGGCAGGTGACTCAAGCGCTGAACGGCAGGAACAATGCTCAGGTCCAGCGTGTTGCGCGTGTGGTCGGCAAAGGTGCGAACGCCGCGCTCGCACAGCGCCACCTGATAGTTGCCTTCGCTCAGAATGTATTCGGCAGCCATCAGAAACTCGTCCAGCGTAGCGCTCATGCCGCGCTTCAATAGAACCGGTTTCCGCGCCCGCCCGGCGCGCTTCAGCAGGGAAAAATTCTGCATGTTTCGGGCGCCGATCTGGATCACATCCGCGTACTGCTCGACCAGATCAAGGCTCTCGTTATCAATCGCTTCCGTGATGATGCGTAGCCCCAGCGCAGCTCGAATATCAGCCATGATCTTCAGCGCGTCCAGGCCCATGCCTTGAAACGCATACGGCGAAGTGCGCGGCTTGAATGCCCCGCCACGGAAGAACTGCGCGCCGCTGGCCGCCACCTGTTCGGCAATCGCAAAGGCCTGCTCACGGCTTTCGATGGAGCAGGGACCGGCGACCACGGCGAGGTTTTCTCCGCCAATGATGGCATCCGTCCCGGGAAAGGTAATGACCGTGTTCTCGCTTTTGACATCGCGGCTGGCCAGCTTATATGGCTTGGAGACGCGGATGACCTCAGCGACGCCCGGAAGCTCTTCCAGATTCCCGCGATCCGCCTCGCCCTGATTGCCGGTGATGCCCACAGCAGTCCGCTGCGCGCCTGGCATCGGGTGCGGTTTGTATCCAAGTTGCTCAATGTGTGCACAGACCGCCGCGATCTCTGCTTCCGTTGCCTGCGCCTTCATGACTACCAGCATGACGATTGCCCCCAAAACTAAAGTCTATCCGCAGGGACGGAAAAAGGGCAACGAAACACTTATCGGGCGCGTGAAACCGGAACATGCCGATGCGAAACAGGGTGTATTTCAACCGTTTTCGAGGTCGACTTGGCGGAGGACGCAGACGCATCCGCGCTTGACTTGTGTTTGACCTCAATGGGATCGAGGAGAAAAACCACCGGAAGAATGACTAAACCAAGGAAAGAAAGCACAACCAGGACAATGAACATGAATAAGCCTCAGACTGAGACATCAATAACAACAATGTAAACATCACCACTTTTGAAGCACACTTGGCAAGCGAATTCATCATTCAATGAAAAATATATGTGCAAAATATGTACACAATCGATCAATGCTCAAAAAAATCAAAAATAAAGGGGAAGATAGCGATGGATTGCGTGAACCACTCAGAGTTCTTTGCGCTGGCGCATCCAGATGGCAGCGACGATGAGGAGATAGCCCAACTGGATGATCCAAGTGGCTGTAAAAGCAGCAATTAGAAAACGATGTCCCATGGTTTCAATCACTTTCCGGCCAGCGCGGCCACGGTTTGGTGATGACGAATGCGCTGTTGTCGCCGTTCAACGTGAACGCGAAACGCCAGCAGCATCAATCCCCAGGCGGCCCAGGCCAGGACGTTCCATCCAAAAGCCGCCAGCATCGTCGGATCTTTGATGCCGGAGTCCGGTCCGCCGCCAAAGACAGGCGCCGGGTGCTGTGTACGCCACCAGCGGTTGGCCATATAAACGATCGGCACATCCAGCGCGCCGAAGATGGAAAGTACTGCGGCCAGGGTCTGCATCTGTGCGCCCTCCGCAAAACGACGCAACAGCAGGTAGCTGACATAGATCAACCAGAGAATCAGCGTGGTGGTCAGACGCGCGTCCCATGTCCACCAGATGCCCCAGACGGGCCGCGCCCACAGCGGACCGGTGATCAGCACCACCGAGCAGAAGACGACACCCACCTCCGCCGAAGCCAGCGCCCAGGCATCGGCGGCCTGTGCGCGTTCCGGCGCGCTGTTCTTCCAGGCCAGAAACAGGATGGAGGCGACAAAACTGATAGCGAAGAAGAGAAAACTCAGCATCGCGTTGGGCACGTGATAGTAGAAGATGCGCTGCACATCGCCCATGGTGGCTTCCGTGGGTGCAACGAAGATCGCCTGGTTGAATCCCCACGCCATCAGCGCGACGACGCCAGCGAAAGCAAGCAGAAGCAGAAGTCGTTTCATTCTTTTATCCAGCGGAAAATCCGCATCTTCAGTGTAGCGCCGCTTGGGTCGGCGGCAAGTGGAGTTTATTCAGCCTGCAGGACGGTATCGAAGAGCAGCAGACTGACGGTCATGAAGATGATGTCGTAGCCGGCCAGCATCTTCAGCCACAGCAGATGTGGGTCGCTGCCGTCGCCGGTCAGCACGGTCTTCACCGCGAGCACCATGGCCAGCAGAGCCGGCAGAAAGATGGGAAACAGGATCAGCGGCAGCAGCAGTTCGCGGTTGCGGCTGCGGATGGAAAGCGCTGCAAAGAAAGTGCCATTGGCCACCAGCGCCCACGTCCCCAGCGGAATCACAGCCAGCAGAAGCCAGCCGTTGCCCAGCGGACGCAGGTTATAAAAGATGAAAAACACCGGACCCAGCAGGATCTGCACCACGGTGACAAAGAAAAAGTTGGCCAGCACCTTGGCCACAAAAATCGCCGAGCGATCCGCCGGAGTCAGGCGCAGCGCATCCAGCACTTCATGGCGAATCTCCCGTGTCCATGCCTGGTTCAGCGCGCTTACGCTGGCAAAGAGGGTGGCGACGCAAAGCACGCCGCCGGCAATTTCGCGCGAAGCCGCAGCGGTGGGATCAAACGCCATGCTGAAAAGCACTACGACCAGCAGCGCAAAAAACAGCATAGACTGGATTGCTTCACGGGATCGCCACTCGATGCGCAGATCCTTGAGCAGATGCGTGCGGACCAGCTCAAACCAGCCACGAGGCTGCGCGGAAACGGGCTGCATCATGGCCGGCCTCCGGTCGTCGCCTGCGGATGGACTGCTTCTTTGCACAAGTCGGCAACCACGGCTTCGGCGGCACGCAGGTAATCTTCCGGAGAAAGCAGGATCTGCGTTCCACGCTGGCCCGCCGAGACGCTGATGCGGTCGAAGAGCACGATCGCCTCATCCACAAAGACCGGGTACGTTTTTTTTGCGCCGAAGACCGTCACTCCGCCGCGCATGTAGCCCGTCAATGGCTGCACGTCTTTCAGCGGAACCATGGTCGCGCGACGCACTCCGGCGATGCGGGCCAGTTTTTTGAAGTCCAGCTCCTGATCCCCAGGCACGACGGCGAAGAGATAGGTTCCCGCCTCATCGGTCGTCAGCAGTGTTTTGAAGACCTGCTCGGCGGGCAGTCCGATCTTGCGCGCGACGCTGGTTGCGCTCAGGTCTTCCGGATCGACCTCATAGGTGCGCAACTCATAGGCAATGCCCAGAGAATCCAGGAAGCGTGCGCCGTTTGTCTTGTTGGCGTTCATGCGCGGGCAGCGCCTCCGTCGATCACTGAATCCAGACTGCCCTCGCGCAGCGTCAGCAGATGGTCTGCGATGGGCAGCGCCAGTTCGCGCTGGTGAGTCGTCAGCACGATCGTACGCTCAGCCGTGCGCAGCCCCGCAAGCAGCGCAACCATCTGGTGCGCCGAGGTGACGTCCATGTTGGAAAACGGTTCATCCAGCAACAGCAACTCCGGCTGCGCCATCAACACACGCGCCAGCGAAGCGCGCTGTCGCATCCCCTGGGAGTACTTGCCGACGGTGCGCGGCAGTGCCGGATCAAGCCCCACCTGGCGCAGTGCCACCTCAGGAGCAAGCGCTTGATGCGGCGGATACAGCGCGGCAAAGTAGCGCAAGTTCTCCATTCCCGTCAGCTCGTCATAGAGCATCGGGGCATGGCTCATATAGCCAATGCGCCCGCAGGCTTCCGCCGGTGTGAGCGTTCCGAAAAGGTGAATGGCGCCATAGCTTGGCGGCAGCAATCCGGCCAGAATGCGCAGCAGCGTCGATTTGCCCGCGCCGTTTTCCCCCAGCAGCACGTAACACTTGCCCGGCTGGAAATCAAAGCTGAGATGGCGAAGCGCGGCAAACGATCCGAAGAGCCGCGAGATATCCGTCAGACGTGCCAGAGGAGCAGCGTCGGCTGGACGAAAGCTGGTCGTGCTGCGGTCGTCCACTGGAGGCATGGGCAAAGGTCGCTCAGTTGGTCCTGTTGCCATGCGCAACCACGGGAGCTTCATTGGTTGCGACTTTGGCTCCGGAGGTTGCAGCTCCCTGCGCAGGCGCATATTTTGAGGCGCACTTGGCTTGCAACTGCGTGGCGTGGAAGACGCCATCCTGACCCCAGGTGCCGATGGCAAGTGCCTGCGCATCGTTTTTGAACGTGTCCGGCGGCGGCTCGCTGCCGCGATAATCGACCGTGATCTGACGCGGGTTCTGCTGTGCTTTGGGATTGTGGCTCTCGTATTCGGAGAGCACAAAGCGAACATTCGGGCCATCCTGCTGAATCGTCTCCGGTTTGACGAAGCCCTCGACGCGCAGATTGCTGGAATAGGCTTTTGCGCCCATCTTCTGCATCTCGGGAATGGTGACGTAATAGCTCTTCGCCGAGGCCTGCCCGGTGTAGGCCAGATAGCCGATCGTTCCCAGCACCACCACGACCGCGACAACGATCCGCAGCGACCTGGAATTTTTCAAGCTGGATTTTTTTGAGCTGGAGTTCTTTGAACTGGAGTTCTGTGATCCCGAATTGTCGTTCATTCCCGACATAGATGCTCCTGAACTGGCCTCTGATGCGCTCCGACAGTCATTGTCAGTGTATGAGCGCAAGTCCCGGCGGGTCAATGCGCCGTTCCATCGAAAGATGGGCCGACGAGTAGCTGTTTCGGCGTCTCGTTGCCGCACCATCCGTCAAAAGCCGATGAATTTTCCTCGCGAAGGCTTCGTTCCCCTATCAGCAGAAATCCCGCTCTGTTAGGTTGTTCGGTATGAAGTTTTCATGCCGATTCCTGCTCGTAGTTCTCTTTGCCGCGTTGGCGGCGGACGCGCAAATTCCACATCCCGAGACCAGAGAATCACGGGCGATCAATCTGCCCACCAGCAAGCAGCTTCAGCCGCGGGAGCCGGGAGCTCCGCAGCCGTTGAACAGCCTGCCGATGGCCGCGGCCTGGTCTCCGGATCATCGCTTTCTGGCGATTGTGAACGCGGGTTTTGGAACGCTGGAGTCCGGCTTCGCGCAATCGGTTGCCGTGCTGGACGCGGCCACTGGCAAGGTGCGGGATTTCCCGGAGCAGCGTGCGACGCTGGGTGCTCCGCAGACGCTGTATGCGGGCATCGTCTTCAGCTCCGATGGCAAGCATCTCTATGTCAGCGTGGATTCGCTGAGTGCGCCAACCGGCGGCAAGCCGGACGAAACCGGCAATGGTGTCATCGTCTATCGGTTTGCCGATGGCGCGCCGCAGTTTGAGCGCGTGATTCCCATTGGCTTGCAACCGCTGAAGACCGGCGCAAGTCAGAACCAGTTTGGCGCGCCTATTCCATCGGGTTTTGCCATTCCCGCTCCTGCCGGACTGGCATTGCTTGCAGGGCAGGGAAGTGAGCCGGATCGGCTGCTGGTGGCGGATAATTTTTCCGACGACGTGCTGATGCTGGACCCCACCAGCGGAGGCGTCGTGCATCGCTTCGATCTGTCGCTGCCGCCATCGGCGCCGGGAGCGACGGTGACCGTGCCATCGACGTATCCGGTTGCTCTAACTGCCGATTCCGCGGGCCACTTCGCGTACGTTGCCCTGTGGAACGATTCGGCTGTGGCGCGGCTGGACCTGCGCAGCGGACGCGTTCTGCAATGGCTGCCTTTGCTGCCGCCGAAGCAGCCCGTCGAGTCTGGCTCGCACCCTGCCGCTCTTGTGCTTTCGCCGGATGGCGACAGGCTTTATGTTGCGCTTGCCAATCGCGACGCCGTCGCCGTCGTCGATCTCTCCGGCGCATCGATGCGGTTGGCTGCCACGCTCGATACGCGCCTGCCAGGGCAACATTATTTCGGAGCAATGCCGGATGCGCTGGCGCTCTCCGCCGACGGAAAACGGCTCTACGCGGCGAATACGGGGTCGAATGCGGTGGCCGTTTTTGATGTGTCTGCTGCACTCGCATCGCCACAAAAAGCGGCGGGTTTTCTGCCGACAGAGTGGTATCCGACAGCACTGGCGCTGCGTGGAGATCGTCTCTATGTGGCCACAGCCAAAGGTAAAGGCACTGGACCGAACAGCTTCGCGCAGGTGGTTCCAGAGAGTGCAACCGGTCGTGGAATCGGACGTCTGCGTCGCCGTCCCAACGCGTATATCGCCACGCTGCTGCACGGCTCCGTCGCTTCCATTGACCTGAAGATCGCCTACGCGCATCTGTTGGAGATGACGCGCGAAGCCATCGCGGACAACAAGATGAATGCAGCCGCGCAGCAGCAACTCCACTATGCCGGCAGCGTGAATCCCATCCATCACGTCATCTACATCATCCGCGAAAATCGCACCTACGATCAGGACCTCGGCGATCTGAGCCTGAACGGTGAGCGCGTGGGCAACGGCGATCCGAATCTGACGATGTACGGCGCCGCGATCACGCCCAATCTGCACAAGCTGGCACTTCAGTTCGGCGTGCTCGACAATTTCTATGACTCGGGCGAAGTCTCCGGCGACGGGCATGTCTGGTCCACGGCCGGCATCACCAGCGACTACACCGAAAAGACCTGGCAGCAAAGCTATCGCGGACGTGAGCGGCCCTACGACTACGAAGGCGTCGTCGAACAGGGCTATCCGCTGCTGGAAAAAATCCCGGATGTTGACGAGCCGGACAGCGGCTATCTGTGGACCGACCTTGCGCGCCACCACATCTCGCTCTATCACTTTGGCGAGTTCATCTCGACCAAATTCTGCGACGACTCCGGCGAAGCGCCCAAAGACCCATCTCCGCTGAACGGCACGCCGGAGCCGAGACCGGAACACTGCGACAATCCGGCCATCCTGCCCGGCACCGAAATTCCTGCAATCTATGGCAGCGGAAAAAGTCATTTTCCGTGGAAGATTCCTTTGATCTTTCAGAACGTGGCCACCAAGCCTGAGCTGGAAGGTCATTTCGATCCTGATTACGCCGACTTCAACCTGAGCTTCCCGGACCAGCTTCGTTTCGAGGAGTTCAATCGGCACTTTCGCGAGTGGGTGAAGATGCGCGAAGAGCACGGCAAGGATGCAATGCCAGCCTTTGTGATGCTGCGTTTTCCCAACGATCACACGGCGGGAACCACGCCTGGAATGCCGACGCCACGCGCTTCCGTAGCCGACAACGATCTCGCCGTCGGACGCACGGTTGAGGCGATCAGCCACAGCCCCTACTGGAACGACACGGCAATCTTCGTACTGGAAGACGATGCTCAGGATGGAGCCGATCACGTGGATGCGCATCGCAGCGTGGCGCTCGTGGTCAGCAAATACTCGCCGCGCCGCGCGCAGCCCGTTGTGGACTCGCACTTCTACACCACGGTGAGCGTGCTGCGCACGATGGAAGAATTGCTGGGCGCGCCGCCCATGAACAACAACGACTCCTTTGCGCCGGTCATCGCGCCTCTTTTCGTCGGAAAGGGCGATCAGCCAGCGTTCACCGCGGACACCAGCAATCGCGACAACGGCCTGATCTACACCGCGAACACGCGCCGATCGCCGGGGGCAAAAGAGTCCAGCAGGATGGACTTTTCGCATGAGGATCGTGCGAATCCATACAAGCTGAACGTCATTCTGTGGCGAGATGCGCGGGGCAGCGATCCACTGCCCACGCAACTGATCCACGCCAGCGCAAAGAAGCGCAAAGACGATGACGACTAAGCGAGATTAGCGGACAGATTGTAGTTCCGCTGTCGCCTTGTCAATCGCCGCCGTCAACACCTTGATCTGCTCGGCAGCGGTGGAGGTTTTTCCGGCGTCCAGTGCCTCATTGACGCCGGGAATATCGACCGCCGCATAGCCGGTGTATTCGCCCGGCGCATAGATCGTGTGTTTATACCAGGGACGATTGGGCAGACCGGCGTCGGTCAGGAAGGCCGTTTCCACCGAACGCAGCGCAGTGTTCAGCGCTGCCGGATTTGCAGGCGGATTCGCCTCCATCTGCATCACACGTTGCGCCGCCGTGGTGAACTGCGCCGCAGCCGCAAGTGCTGGACCAAAATCAATCCCATGGGCTGAGGGTTTGGCCTGCGCTTTTTTCAGATAATCCGTCAGCTCCTCACCGTAGGTCACGTAATCGAACGGCAGCACGTCGGCGTCGGCCATGTGCAGCGCTTCCAGTCCGAAGACGCGCGCCATCTCCTGCAGATAGACAAAGTGCGGATCGGCGTTCATCGTGTACCAGGCGTAGTTGTCGAAGACCGAGTGATAGACGCCGTAAGCGCCCTGCGACCCGATATCGGTGGACGGCACGCCCAGATGTTGCAGGAACGGGGTAAAGTCTGATCCCGATCCCAGATCCCCCACCGGAGCATCGCTCTCCGGGGCTGCTGCTGCGAATTCATGGGCGCTATTCAGCTTCCACTGCGAGTAGACGCTGCCACTCACCGGGCTGGGAACTTCTTTGGTCAGCTCACGCAGAAACATCTTCAGCGAAGGCACGGCGTCGGCGCTGAAGTTTGGCCCGGCCACGGCGACATCCACATTGAAGTAAGCAACCGCCTTTTGCAGTGGCTGTGCGTACTGCTCGGCCCACTCGGTGGAACCGATCAGACCCTCCTCTTCCGCATCCCAGCTTGCAAAGATAATCGTTCGCTTCGGCTTCCATCCCTGGTGGAGCAGCACGCCGATGCCATGCACCGCTTCCAGCATCGCTGCCGTGCCGCTGTTGGGATCCACCGCGCCATAGACCCAGGCATCGCGATGGTTGCCCAGCACCACCCAGGCATCGGGCTGTTCGCTGCCGTTGATCCTGCCAATCACATCCCAGATGGTGCGCACTTTGTAGTCCTGATCCGAGACCAGATGTACACGCACGCCGCTGCCGCCCACATGGTAATGAAACGGCAGCGCACCCTGCCAGCTTGTTGGCACTGCTGCGCCTTTCAGCGCGCGCAGCATCGGCTCCGCATCGTGATAGCTGATAGGAATCGAGATGATCGAGGGCTGGTTTCCCGTCTTCAATGGGTCCATGCGCGCCGAATCCGGCAGGTTCATCGTCGAGGCAACGCCAGGGGTCTGCGGATCGCCGGGATATTTGAAGAGATATTGCACGGAGCCGCGCTGCACGCCGGTTGCCGGACGCCATGGTCCATGCGGATACACATCGCCCTGATAGTAGCCATCGTCGCGCGGGTCGGAGTAGATCAAGACTCCAACAGCACCACGCTGCTGCGCGATATACACCTTCACGCCGCGAAAATTTGCCCCATAGCGCACGAGCACAACCTTGCCGCGCAGGTCAACTTTATCGGCGGCGAGCTTGTCGAAGTCCGCCAACGTGCCGTAGTTGGCATAGACGACCTCGCCGGTCACGTCACCGGATGCCGACGAGCCGTTGAAGGGCATCACCACCTTTGGATTGTCCTGGTACGGGTCACTGGAGACGTGCTCCGGTGTGGGGCCGGTGGACAGCAGTTTGCCGTCGTCAGAGCGCGCCTCAAAGCTGACCTTGCGTGGCTGATTCATCAGCACGCGATAGGGCACAATCTCGGTCGCCAGCCCCGTAGCGCGAAATTTCGCCGCCACATACTCAGCCGTCTTGTAGTCTTCCGGAGAACTCGCCAGATGCGGTTCCGCGGTCAGTGTTTTCAGCTCTTCGCCCGCAAGTTTCGCGTCCGGAACCGCGAGGAACTCCTCGTCGAGCTTCGCTTCGGCGGCGGCGTTGCCATATCCAAACAGGTGTGTGGGAGCGCTTTGCGCATGCGCCGCAAGTGGGAGCAGCGCGAGTGCGCAGGCAACAGTGATTCCAAAATGTTTTCGCATTGATTTTCCTTGCCTCGTCAACTTCCTTATTTTTTGTTCAGGGCTGCGTCGTTGTCTGCGGCGCAAAATTGCGGATCGCATCCACCTGTTTCTGGTCCAGATGGTTCAGCATCTCCACCACCAGATCGACCATCCGGTCGAAATCTCCGCGATTCATGATGCCGTTGTGGGCATGCGTATAGCGCACCGGGACGACAAGGTTGATCGTCGGTGTGCCGCCGTTGCTCGCCTGAATCGCCGCTGAATCGTCGCCGTATCCCTGCACTAAATCAAATTGCAGCGGAATCCGGTTGTCAGCGGCCGTTTTCTTCACAAACGCCACCAGCTTCCGGTTAGGCAACGTGCTGGAGTCATACAGGAACAGTCCAGGCCCGGCGCCGAGTTTTTCCTGCGTTTCTTCCGGATGACCAGCGTAGACATCTCCAGTAATGCCACCCTCAATGGCGATGCCCAGATCGGGCTTCACCACATCCGCAGCGGTGTGCGCGCCGCGCAGGCCAATCTCTTCCTGGGTCGTCGCCACATAAAACAATCGGTTCGGGTGAGCGCTCTTTGCCGTCCGGCGCATCGCCTCAATCAACACGGCGCAACCGACGCGGTCATCCCATGCCTTGCCCAGATAATTTTCCGAGCCATTCAGCACCTCAAACGGTGAATCCGGCACCACGGGGTCGCCCGGTTCGATACCCATCTGCGCAGCCTGCTCCGCCGTCATCGCGCCAATGTCGATGCTGAGCATGTTGCGTGGATAGACGCGTCCGCGTTCCTCGGCGGGAACCACGTGAATATCTCGGATTCCTGTGACGCCGCGGACAGGTCCCTTCGCACCGAGAATTGTCCATCGCTGGTCCACCAGGGCCTGATCCAGCCAACCGCCCAGCATCTGCATGGTGAGCAGGCCGTTCGGCGTGATGCGGCGCACCATGCCGCCCAGCTCATCCATGTGCGCGTCCACCATGATGCGCGGGCCGCTTTCTCCCTGTCGTGCAATCACCGAACCCAGTCCGTCGTAGCGCACCTCATCCGAGGCGGATTTCATCATCGGAGCCATGATCGCGCGCACAGGCTCTTCGGCTCCGGGTGGTCCAGGCGCATTGGATAGCTCGCGCAGCAACACCACCGTCGCATCCGGCGTTCCATCACTTCCAGATTGTGTGTCTTGTGTCAGGGCAAACGGGGAAAGACAGACCGCCAAGGACAGCGCAACAAGACTTGCAGAGCATCGCATGCGTTGCATCCTATCATTGCGAATGCTCTTTTCGGCACAGATTTTTACCTGGCGATCTTTCGCTTCGAAGGCTCTTCGATGGACGACTCTCCAGGCTGCGGGGAAACGCTACACTAGTCAGGGGACCGATGGCCGCTGCCACACAGATACGCGTTACGCTGGAGATGATCAAGTGGGAGCACTCCGTCTTTGCGCTGCCGTTTGCTCTCACGGGGGCCATGCTGGCCGCCAATGGACTGCCGTCCGCTCACATTCTGCTTTGGATCCTGGTGGCGATGGTGACCGCGCGCTCGGCGGCGATGGCCTTCAATCGCTGGGCGGATGCTGCACTCGATGCCGCCAATCCGCGCACCCGCATGCGGGCAATTCCTGCCGGGCTGCTGACGCCCGGCTTTGTGCTTGGCTTCACGCTTCTGATGGCGGCGATCTTTGAGTTTGCCTGCTGGCAACTTAACCGGCTTACGCTGCTACTTTCGCCCATTGTGATTGTCGTGCTTTTTGGCTACTCCTATATGAAGCGCTGGTCGCGTTTGAGTCACCTTATTCTGGGGCTATCGCTGGGCATCGCTCCGTCGGCGGCCTGGATCGCCGTACGCGGCTCGCTGGACCCGCGCATCACTCTGCTCACCATGATTGTGCTGCTGTGGACTGCCGGTTTTGACATCCTCTATGCCTGCCAGGATATGGATCACGATCGACAGGCAGGGTTGCACAGCATTCCAGCGGAGCTGGGTCTGGAAGCCTCCTTTCGCATTGCCCGATTTGCGCACGTCGCTGTGGTTGTTTTGCTTGCGCTCTTCGCTTATCTCTTTCGCTTCGGTCTGGCCGGGGATGTGGGCGTTATTCTTGTGTCCGGATTGCTCTTTTACGAGCATCGGCTGGTTTCCCCCCGCGATCTTAGCCGACTCGATGCCGCGTTTTTTACCATGAACGGCATCATCGCAAGCGTCTTCTTTCTTTCCGTTGCATTCGACCTTCTGCTCAAAGTGCGCCACTGACGAAAACCCTGCCCGGAAATCCTGTCCAGTTGCGGCTCGGCACCCACCGCTGAAGACGGTATGATGAAGAGTTGCCCAGGCGCCTCACATCCGCGCATATTCCACTCAAGCCGGAGAAACTTTGACTCAGGTTGCAATTCAAGGAGAGATTGGCGCTTTCAGCCATGAAGCTGCTCTGCGGC
>JAJZHE010000210.1 GCA_021804655.1 Acidobacteriota bacterium | reverse complement strand
CCTGAAGAAGTGGCTGGAAGGGCTGAACGATGAAGACCTGGGCAAATACAAGATGTAACCAAACCGCGCCTATTATCGGACGTATTCTGGCTTGCTTGTGCTGGATGCTGCTGTTGCAGGCAAGCTTGAGGGCTGCTGTCCCGAGCGACTGGACCGCGCCGCAGAAGCCGTTCCGTATCGCCGACAACCTCTATTACGTTGGCAGCAAAGACCTTGCCTCCTACTTGGTGACGACACCGCAGGGCAATATTCTGATCAACGCAAATCTGGCCAGCTCGCCGCCGCAGATTCGTGCCAGCGTGCGGGAACTCGGCTTCCACTGGAAAGACACCAGGATTCTGCTGCTCAGCCAGGTGCATTATGACCATGCGGCGGGCGCTGCCCAGGTCGTGCGTGAAACCGGCGCGCGGCTGATGGTGATGGAAGGCGACGCGCAGGGGGTGGAGAGCGGCGATGCGCATGATTTCGGCGGACGCGACCTGTTGCCCTATGCACCGGCGCATGTGGATCGCGTCTTGCATGATGGCGAAGTGGTGCGGCTGGGCGGAGTGGCGCTGACGGCGCACAAGACGGCAGGGCATTCGCTGGGGTGTACGACCTGGACCATGACCGCAAGGCTGGACGGGAAACCGGAGCCGGTGGTGATTGTGGGCGGATACGCTGCGCTCGATTCGTATCGACTCGTTGGCAAGCCAGGACGTCCGGCATCGTATCCGGGCATTGCGGCGGACTTTCAGCAGACATTCCAGACGCTGCGCGCGCTGCCTTGCGCAATCTTTCTGGGCGCGCATGGCGGCTACTTCGATATGGACGCCAAGCTGAAGCGTATGCCGACCGAGGGAGACAGGGTCTGGATCGATCCGGCAGGGTATCGAGCGATGATCCAAAATGCCGAGAGCGCATATAACCAGAAACTTGCACGGTAAAAGCAAGGGAATGAGTAAATTTAGCCTGTTTCTTGCTGTATCGATAGATATATTACAGAATATCTGTTATCGGACATGAGATCAGGTTGCGTTTCTGCCTTCGGGATTTGTTGTCCTGCTCAGTGATTCCGACTAGGATGACCTGATGCAAACCGTATGCGACGCAGCGGGTGGAATCGATGGACTTCGCCGTCTGGCGGAAGCCTGGCATTGTCGCGTGATGGCCGACGAGGTGGTTGCCCACGCATTCAGTCACGGCTTTCACCCTCAGCATGTTGAGCGGCTGGCAGCGTATTGGGCCGAAGCGCTTGGTGGCCCGACATCGTATTCCCAGGTGTATGGCGACGAAACCCTTGTGGTCAGGATGCACAGCGGAAATGGTGAGCACGACGAAATGGATCAGCGCGCCATCGCCTGTTTCGACCTGGCCCTGGACGATGTGGGAGTCTCCGCCGGGAGCGCTGTACGGCAGGTGCTGCACGACTACTTCGCCTGGGCAACGACGACGATGTCGCGCTACCACAAGTCCGCCGCCGATGTGCCAACGGGACTCCGCATTCCACGCTGGTCCTGGGACGGACTTCAGCCTTAGCGGGACTCAGCCCGGAAGCGACTTCATGATAGCGACGACCAATGCCGGCTTCCCTTCGACCCTTCACCGAGAAGGCGCGAAGTGATGGGAACCGGAACCGTCATCCTGGAATCCATGCTGACCTGCCCGAAGTGTGGGAATGCAGCACTGGAAAAAATGCCGCTCGATTCTTGCCGATTCTTCCATGAGTGCGTTGCCTGCCATGCGCTGATGCGTCCAATGCCAGGAGATTGCTGCGTCTTCTGCTCGTACGGTTCGGTCAAGTGTCCACCGGTCCAGCTTCAGGGCCGGTGCGGAGTATAGCCTTTCACGGCATCCGCATCGGTCGGTTGGCATCAGCTTGGACGATGGCAAAAGCAGATTCCCTGCGGGAATGACAAACAAGAAAAGCAACTTGGCCGCGATTACGGTTTGACCCAGATGGAGCCGACACCGTTGGCGTCTTCGGTGTTGTCAATCTGGAGATTCATGGCTGCGCGGCGCTCAAAGATGACGCGACCGTGTGGCTCGTCAAAGACGACGCGGCGGAAAAGCGTGAGAACGTTGGTGCCAACGACGCCGTCGGTGCGGCGCCGACCGGAGAACTCCGGCGTGGTGTGCATGAGGAAGACGGGAAGTTGCTGCATCTGGGTGTGGCCGATGAGGCAGAACGGGACGATGACCGATTGCAGGTCGAAGATGCCGCCGATGCCGTAGGCAGTGGCCGAGACGGCGGTGAGGGAGCCTTTACTGTCGGTGTCGGTGATGTGGGATTTCTCAATAAAACTGGCATAGAGCATGACGGTGGCGTCGCTGCCGGTGTCGAGGTCAAGCAGCGCATATCGCTGGCGACGCTTGCCGGTGGCGAGTTCGACGGGGATGGCCATGGAGCCGCCGCTGGAAGCAAGATCAAGGACTTCTCCGCTGCCGAGGTAGCTGAAGCCGCCGCGCGGGTGAAAGGTGATGAGGCGGTCGGCGAAGTCAATTTCGACGATGAACTGGTGGAGGAGTGGCAAGCCGAGGATGCCGTCGAGGTGGTGAACGTTGAGCAACTCCAGGTTGTGAAGGTCAATGAGGGTCATGGAACTGGCGATGTGCATGGCTCCAAGTCGCGCGTCGAGGTTCTGCGCGGCGGCGATGCGGACCTTGCCGTTGCCGTAGCCGACACCGCGTTGCTTCACGAGCAGGACCGACTGGATACCGAGTTGCTGAGCGGTGGCGAGATCGAGGATATTGACGCTGGATCCGGTGTCAAAGAGGAAGACCATGCCGGGGTGGTTGTTGATGGTGAGGTTGAGGAAGATGTGGTCGTGGGAGTATTCAAAGGGAACGGTGAAGCTGTGATCGAAGCGTGGCGGGCCGTTGAAGATGGCCGCCGACCACGGAAATGAGGATGCGGCAGCGAGAGCAGGAACGGCAAAGGAAAAGAGGCTGGCAACCAGAGCCAGTGCAATGAGGATGCGGGTGAGGAAGGTTTGCAGCGAGGAAGAATGGATGCGAGTAACCATGAGGCACCTCCGCATGAGACTCCCAAAAACAGCGCTGAGAATGGACGCGTCTCAGGGAATTGCGGATAAGTAGACACCCAAAAAGAGACGAATGCAAGGAGAAAATGAGGCCACTCACTGGGGTAGAGCACGACGGGGCGCGAAACAGGTCAGGTGAGATGGCGCGCTTCCCTGCTCCAGCGCGTGAGCAGTGTGACCGAGATGACGACCAGCGCGAGGGTGAGTCCGATCCACAGGCCGTGGACGCCCTGGTGCAGGGGGAAGCAGAGAAGCAGGCCCAACGGCAGGCCGAGTATCCAGTAACCGACAAAGTTGGCGAACATGGGGATGCGGGTTTCGCCGACGCCGCGGAGCGCTCCGGTGCAGATGGTCTGGATGCCGTCAAAGACCTGAAAGGCTGCGGCGATGAGCAGCAGCGAAGGACCGAGAGCGAGTACGCGCGGGTCGGCGGTATACAGCTCGATGAGCGGTCGCGGAAAAAGCAGAAAAAAGAGGCCGGCGAGGAGCATGAAGGCTGTGCCGAGGGCCAGCGCGATCCAGGCGGCGCGGCGAGCGGTGGGAAAGCGTTTGGCTCCGATGGCGTGGCCCACGCTGACCGCGGCGGCTGAGGAGATGCCGAGCGGAACCATGTAGGTGATGCTGGCGTAGTTGAGGGCGATCTGGTGCGTGGCAAGCGCGATGGGGTTGACCCATCCGGCGGCGAGCGTGGCGGTGTTCCAGGCG
>JAJZHE010000060.1 GCA_021804655.1 Acidobacteriota bacterium | reverse complement strand
AATTTGGAACCACCAAACCCCTCGTCCTCCGTCTTGTCTGGCCCCATTTTCGCTCGCAACGCCATCCGCCCGGGTAGGGTTAACAGGCCCTAAGCAGCAGCAGCCGATCCATCGCTGACGCCAGTTGGAGATCGCGTTCCGTGACTCCACCGGAGTCGTGGCTCCAGGTGCGGATGAGTACTCGGTTGTAGCGAATATCGATATCGGGGTGATGGCCGTGTTGCTCCGCGAGAGCAGCAACATGGTTGACAAAGCGCATCGCTGCGACAAAATCGACAAAATCAAAGCTACGCTGCAGTGCCTCGGAGTCGACCTTCCAATCAGGAAGCAGACGCGTGGCATTTTCAAGTTCGTGGGAAGTGAACAATGGCATCCTTATCCTCCGGCCACAGGGCGCATCAGCTCTGCACCGTCACGTATTTCTGGACCTCGGCGTCAATCTCGGAAAACAGTCGCGTTTTGCTCTCAATTTCGCGCCGCAAATCGACCCAGAGGCGACTTGGAACTTTGATGAAGACCTCCACAACGGTGGGATCGAACTGAGTGCCGGAGCAGCGCAGAATTTCCTCGCGCGCTATATCGAAACTGCTGGCGCGGCGATATGGTCGGTCGCTGGTGATTGCGTCCAACGTATCGGCTACGGCAAAGATGCGCGCACCCAGCGGAATCTGGTCTCCGACCAGTCGGCGCGGATAGCCGGTTCCATCGTAGTGTTCCTGGTGGGAATAGACGATCTCGGCAACGTCCTTGAGATAGGGGATCTTGTGGAGAATGTCGTATCCTCGCTCGCAGTGTTCGCGCATCAAGGTTTGCTCACTGGTATTCAGCTTTCCTGGCTTGCGAAGGATCGAATCCGGAATCGCCATCTTGCCGATGTCGTGGAGAAAGGCTCCTCGGGCAATGATCTTGATCTGCTCGATCTCGACGTTCATGGCTCGGGCAAGTGCGATCGTATAGGCTGTCACGCGGCGAGAGTGGCCTTCCGTTTCGGAGTCTTTCAGGTCCAGCGCGTCGCCCAGAGCCTCCAGCGTAATGTCGTAGGAGCGCTCGATGTCCGTGATTGCCTGACGCAGTTGTTTCGTGCGCGCGCGAACAATCTCTTCCAGGTTCTCTCGATAGACCATCGTCTCGTGGATCGAACTGCGATGTTCCAGAGCACGCTCGACGGTGGTGAGCAGTTGATCCCGCTCAAACGGCTTGAGGAGGTAGTCATAGGCTCCACGCCGCATGGAGGCAATCGCCGTTCCGATATCCTGCACCGCTGTCACCAGCACAAGCGGCGTCTGCGGCTGGGTCGCGCGCAGCTTGTCCAGCAGGTCTGTCCCATAGCCATCATGCAGAATCAAATCGCTCAGCACCAGATCGAACGACTCGCGATCCAGCCACTTGATCGCCTCAGCCTCACCTGACGCCATGCGCACCTCAAAATTCTGGCGCGTGAGCGTAGCTGCGACCATCGATCGCAACTGCTGCTCATCATCCACAATTAAAATGCGCGATGCCATGGCTGACCTCGAGACGATCCAGCGTAACTGCTTTCTCAGTATGCTCCAACTGGACGAGAATAGGGAATTTTCCCCATTGACTCCACTGAAATGTGTATCGGCGCAGACGGTTGTTCCATTCAATCCAGACTCAAATGAGTTTGGCGCCGGATAGATGCAATGCGGCGGAAGCGATGCGTCAGGAAGACTCGGTGCCGCGTACGCGACGTCTGGCAGCCCATCCCGACTTGACGATCTGGCGACTGCGTGCGACGCCAAGCGCTTCGGCGGGAACTTCATGCGTAATGCAGGAGCCGGCACCGATATAAGCCCCATCGCCGACAGTGACGGGAGCAACCAGAGTACTGTCGCTGCCGACAAACGCACCTGCGCCGATCACGGTCTGGTGCTTGCGCTGGCCATCGTAGTTGCAGGTGATGACGCCAGCTCCGATATTCGCTCCGTCGCCAATCGTCGCGTCGCCAAGATAGCTCAGGTGGCCAGCCTTGGCGCCTTTGCCCAGTCGCGCTTTTTTCATCTCAACGAAGTTGCCCACATGCGCCTGCTCGGCCACCTGGCTGCCTGGACGCAGATGCGCAAAGGGTCCAACAGTTGCATCCGCGTCGATGACGGAATCGCTGACGACGCAATGGTTGCGCAGGAGAACCCGATCGCCAAGCGTGGCATTCTCCAGAATGCAGCCCGTTCGGATCAGGCAGTTAACCCCGATGCGCGTATCGCCAAGCAGTTGTACTCCTGGCTCGATGACAGATCCTGCGCCAATCTCCACCCGAGGCGAAAAAACACTTTGTTCTGGACGAAGGAGCACCGCTCCAGCGGTTTGCAGACGCTCCACAGTGCGATTGTGCGCGAAGGAATCGTGCAAAATTTGCTGAACGCAAGAGATCAATGGACTTGCTCCTTCTCTGAAAGTAAGCTTCGTCAGTTGCAGGAGTCAACCGAGGAAACTGCGGAGTGAAGCGACAATGCGCAAACCAGAGGCGCAGTTTGACCGCACGGCTGGAATCGCCGTATTCTCCAGTGGTTCGGGCGAGGTCGCTTTGCGGCCATAGGTCACACAGGAGCCAAACGTATGGCGCGTGCTAACGATTCTCAAAAAGCTGCAATTCAACCGCTTCTGATTCGTCGCGTGGCCGTGCTGGGGGCCGGGACCATGGGTGCTCGTATTGCCGCGCATGTGGCCAACGCGGGCCTTCCCTGCCTGCTGCTGGATATGCCCGGCGAATCGTCGAAGGAGCGCAGCAAGCTTGCCACGGGTGCAAAAGAGAATTTGCTGAAGTCTCGCCCGGCGGCCTTCTTCACACCCGCCGCCGCCGCGCTGGTGACTCCGGGAAACTTTGACGACGATCTGGGCCAACTCAGCGCGTGCGACTGGATCATCGAAGCGGTGACCGAGGATATGGCCATCAAATCCGCGCTGCTCCAGCGCGTGGTGCCTCATCTGGCTGCGCAGGCGTTGTTGACGACGAATACATCCGGACTCCCGGTGGCGAAGATTGCCGAGTTCGCCGGGCTGGATGCAGGCGTGCGCAAACGATGGTTTGGCACACATTTCTTCAATCCACCACGCTACATGAAGCTGCTCGAAGTGATCCCGACGGATGAGACGGATCGTGGGCTGGTGGCTGGCTTCAGCGCGTTCGCCGATCGCATTCTGGGCAAGCAGGTGGTGGAGGCGCACGATACACCCAACTTCATTGCAAATCGCATTGGCGTGGCCAATATGTTCTGCGCTTCTCGGCTTGTGATCGAGCAGGGACTGACTGTCGAGGAAGTGGACGCGCTGACCGGAAGCGCACTGGGCTGGCCGCGCACTGGAACGTTTCGGCTCGCAGACATGGTGGGCATCGACGTGCTGGCGCATGTCGCGTCGAATTTCCGCGAACAGGGCCAAAGCGATGCAACGCTGAAGCTGGTGCAGACTCTGGTCGAACGGCGTTGGCTGGGCGACAAATCGAAGCAGGGCTTTTACAAGAAGAATCGGCTCGCGGACGGAAGCGAAGAACGCATGGCGCTGGACCTGAAGACGCTGGAGTATCGCCCGCTTCAAAAGGCGAAGCTGGCGTCTCTGGAGATGGCAAAGAACATCGCCGAACTGCCCGAGCGGCTGCGCACGCTGATGGCTGCGGATCCAACAAAAGACAAAGCGGCTGCGTTCTTATGGCCGCTGTTGGCCGCGCTCTGGAGCTACTCCGCCGATCGCATTGGCGAAGTGGCCGAGAGCGGCGAGGCGATTGACCGCGCAATCTGTGCTGGATTCAACTGGCAGTTGGGTCCGTTTGCCATGTGGGATGCGGTGGGGGTAGCGAAATCCGTCGAGCGTATGAAGGCGCTTGGACTGCCGGTGAGCGCACGCGTCGAGACCATGCTCTCCGCTGGCGTTACAAGCTGGTATGCGCC
This sequence comes from Acidobacteriota bacterium, assembly GCA_021804655.1. Lineage (GTDB taxonomy): Bacteria > Acidobacteriota > Terriglobia > Terriglobales > Acidobacteriaceae > Acidicapsa. The sequence goes on along the minus strand of JAJZHE010000060.1, from coordinate 10,776 downwards.
CGATGCTGGTGGTTTCTATCAGCCCGCAAGCGGTGGCTATGAGTCGGTGCTGACGATTGCAGGGCACGCGATGGCGAGCGATTTCAAGCGCGACCAGAAGCGCATCGTGCGCAGCAATCCTGGCGCATCGCTCATCGATCTCGGTGACGGCGTTGGCTGCATCGAGCTGCACTCGATCAAGTCGGCGATTGGCGGCGATGTCGTCAGTATGGTCACATCGGTGCTGACCGCGGGCAGTGACCCGGTGCGGGATTTCGCAGCCTTTGTCATCAGCAGCGATGCGGAGAATTTCTCCGTTGGCGCCAACCTGATGCAGTTGCTGCTGGCCGCGCAGGAAGGCGACTGGGACGAGGTGAATCTGGCAATTCGCGCCTTTCAGTCGATGACGGCGGCAATCAAGTTTTGTCCGCGTCCGGTGGTGGTGGCGCCGTATGCGCTCTGCCTGGGCGGCGGCACGGAGATGGCGCTGCATGCAGCTCTTCGACAACCCCATGCTGAGCTGTACATGGGCCTGGTCGAAGCAGGCGTGGGGCTGATTCCCGGCGGCGGCGGAACAAAAGAGATGGCTCTGCGCGCACTGGACACCAGCATGGCCTTTGCACCGCCTGAACCGCGGGATCCAGCGTCGAAATTTGCGCAGTCTGCCGAATATGCGGCTGCGCTGAAGCGCTCTCTGGAGATGATTGCGATGGCCAAAGTCTCGACCTCCGCTGCGGAGGCGCGCGAAATTGGGCTGCTGCGCTCAGAGGATCGCATTACGATGAATCGCGAACGTCTGCTGCTGGACGCGAAAGCGCAGGCGCAGTTGCTGGCCGGGATTGGCTATCTTCCACCCCAGCCGCGCACCATGATTCCCGCTGCCGGCGTGCAGGTGCTGGCTATGCTGGAAACTGGAATTTACCTGATGGGCGAAGCGGGATTTGCAAGTGAGCATGACCAGAAAGTGGCGCGCAAGGTCGCGCATGTGTTGTGTGGCGGACGCGTGACCGCAGGAACGCAGGTGAGCGAGCAGTCTCTGCTCGATCTGGAGCGCGAAGCGTTTCTGTCTCTCTGCGGTGAGCGCAAGACACTGGAGCGCATTGCACATACGCTGAAAACCGGGAAGCCGCTTCGGAACTGACGACGAGTGTGGAATGAGAGTGAAGACATCCATCCGGCGCGTGAATTGGCAAATGATTGCCGTGCTGTTTGCTGTCTTTGCGGCAGGCTATGTTCGTGCGCAGACAAATCCTGAATCCGCTGCAAACGGCACAGAGTCCGTCGTAACAGGATCGATCCGCGTGAATGGTCAGGTCCAGCCATATAGTTTTCGCCGATTGCCTGTTTCCTCGTTTCCTCAGCTTCCCCCCAATGTTTCCGCAGTGCTGATCCAGCGCGGCTGCATGATTCCACAGACGTGGCAGGCGCATCGGCCAGAGAATGTCATTCACGGCAGTTTTTCCCGCTCAGGCGCAGTGGACTGGGCGGTGCTGTGCTCGATAAACGGCGAAACGTCGCTGCTGGTTTTTTTTGCTCAGTCGCAAAATCCGCAGCAGTTGGCTGAGTGGCCGGAGCAATCCCGCCTGCAGCGCCATGATCCCAGTGGCGTGCTCGGCTTCAACTGGGGCATCGATGCAGCCACGCCGGAGCAGTTTCACGATGCCTTCACGGCGCAGGACAATCCACCGCCAACGCCGGATCATGACGCGGTGGCCGACAGCGTGATCGACCAGAAGACGATCTATCACCTCTATCAACAGGGCAAATGGAAACAATACGAAGCCGACGAATAGTTGCGCAAGGGAGCGATCCAATGGAACAAGCAGTGATTGTGAGTGCAGTGAGAACGGCAGTGGGTCGCTCCGGAAAAGGCGTATTCGCAACCACCCGACCGGAAGACCTGGCCACAGCGGCAGTCCATGGCGCGCTGGCTCGCGTGCCTGCGCTGGAACCGGCCATGCTCGACGATGTCGTCTTTGGCTGCGCGTTGCCAGAGGGCGAGCAGGGATGGAATATCGCACGCTACATTGTGCTGCGTGCCGGGTTGCCGGTCGAGATCAGCGCTATGACCGTGAATCGACTCTGCGCCTCCGGGCTGGAGGCAATCGCACAGGCTGCGATGCGAGTACAAACCGGCGCGGCGCGCACGGTGCTGGCTGGCGGCGTGGAATCGATGAGCATGATCCCCATGAGCGGCAACAAACCCAGCCCGAATCCCTGGCTCGCCGAGCACTATCCCGCTGCTCTGCTGACCATGGGATTGACAGCCGAGCGCGTTGCGCAACACTACCACGTGAGTCGCGAGGATCAGGACGAGTTTGCAATGGAGAGTCACCGTCGCGCGCTGACAGCGCAGGCTCAGAATCGCTTTGCAGAAGAGATTGTGCCGGTCAAAGTGGTGCGCATCACCCAGACTGCCAACTCGACGAAGACGACGGAAACGGAGAGCGTGGTGACCGTTGACGAAGGCCCGCGAGCGGATACTTCCGTGGAAGCACTGGCGAAACTGAAGCCTGCCTTTCAGGCCAACGGCAGCGTAACAGCGGGCAACAGCTCACAGACCTCCGACGGCGCGGCAGTGAATATCGTGATGAGCGAGACACGCGCCAGGGAATTGGGCTTGCAGCCGCTGGCGCGCTTCGTCGGTTTCTCCACGGCTGGTTGCCTGCCCGAAGAGATGGGCGCAGGCCCCATCTTTGCCATCCCAAAAGTGCTGCGCCAGTGTGGTATGAAGCTGGATCAAATTGACCGCATCGAGCTGAACGAAGCCTTTGCCTCGCAATCGCTGGCGGTGATCCGCGAACTGGGCCTGGACCCGGCGCGCGTCAACGTCAATGGCGGCGCCATCGCGCTTGGCCATCCACTGGGTTGCACCGGCTCCAAGCTGACCGCAACGCTGCTCAGCGAACTGCGAAGCAGCCGCACACGCTTTGGCATGGTGACGATGTGCGTCGGCGGTGGCATGGGAGCTGCGGCTATCTTTGAGAATCTGATGTAGCGTCTCCGCTGCGCGCCGCAAGAATGGCACGCGGATCCCAGTTGTCCGCACCCGCTAGAAAACGCATCGGCGCATACTGCTCCGCCTGCTGCGCCGTCAGCAAATGCGTATGAGGATCGCGCGCCTTTGGCGAGCCACCCGGACCGCTGGAGTCAAACTCGGCATAAAAAGCCGTGTCGAGCGAGTTGGTTTTTCCGGGCGACCACTCGCGCCAGCCTGCGGGATCAATCTGCGCACCCATCCACGTGTGCAGATAGATCACTGTCGAATACGGCCGCCACGGCCGCCCCAGATACACATCGCCTGTCTCGGAGCGATCACCCGTCAGCCTGCACTCATTCAACACGTAGCCGGAATCCTCTTCGGGATAATGCTTCGATTGCGCCGTAACAAATCCGCCATGATGCGGCGTGCTATGAATCTCGCAGCGGTCAAAAACCGTCTTGCCATCGCCGAAGATGAAATCCACGTTGCCTTCGATGTAGCAGTCGGAAAAGTACTGCCGCGCGGGCGTGCAACTGGCTCCGTCAGGATTGCAGTTGCGGCTACCTGCGTAGAGCGTGTCCTGATTGCCCAGCATGCGCACTTTGTGAAAGATGGCGCGGTCGCCTTTCACCAGCAGAGCAACCGCCTGCGAACCTTCCGTTTGTTGCGAATGTGTGCGGTTGAAGTCATTCGCAAAAGTGATATTTTCAGCGAGAAAATTATCCGCCAGAATATTCACCGTCGCCGAGTGCGTCGTGCCGCCATTGGCGCCGGCGCTGTGATCGTTGATAACCACCGTTGCCGCTGGACCGCTGCCTGCGCCGCGCAGTGTCACGTTTGGCTTCAGAACCGTGAGAATCTCACGATAGGTTCCCGGCGCAACCTGCAGCAGAGCACCATCGGCGGGAGCGGCGTCCAGCGCCTGCTGGATGGAGAAATAGTCTCCGCTGCCATCGGCGGCAACGTAGAGTGTTTTGTCCACGGCGGGAGCAGCGCTTGCCATCTCCGGCGCTGTTGCCAGCGATGGAAACTGCGGGAAACGGCCAGTGCAGTCGAGCGCATGGGCACTGGTTGCGCCAGGAGCATCCGTCAACTGCACATCGTCGCCGGATGGGAGCAGGTTCCCACGTCGTGGACCAACAGTAATCGCTGCGTGCGACGCTTCCCATCGGCTGCGCTGTTGATCGAAAGCAAATACGTTGTCCAGCGTAAGCGCCAATCGATGCTGCTCGTCCAGGCCATCGATCGTGGAGCGTCCGCTGCCTTGAATCGTCACATCGCTCAGCGTGATGTCGCGATACTCCGGGAGCAAGTTGCCTGTGCGCATTGTATACATCGGACTGAAGAGCAGCGGATGCGCCACATCGCGCATGCACACATCCTGATAGCGAATATCCGTCACCAGGCCACCGCGGCTGCGATCCGACTTGATGCGAATGCCGTTGTCCGCGCCGTCGATGCTGAGGTCGCTGACCAACATGTGATCGACTCCACCGTTCGTCTCGCTGCCAATCGACATGCCGTGCCCGGTGAAAAAGTGATTGTGCGCAACGGTGATGTGGGACATCGGTCCGCTGCCGTTGGCCTTCACAGCAACATTGTCGTCTCCTGCGTGAATCCAGCAATGAGTGATCGTCACATTCTGCGAAGAGATGGGGTCAATGCCGTCCGTGTTGCGCGCCGTCTTCGGCGTCATAATCTTCACGCCCCACGCCGTAAATCCGTTTGTGTTGTTGACGGCAACATGGAAGCCAGGCGAGTTGCGCAACGTAATGTTATACAGCGTAAAGTTGTCTGCATGGCGCAGAATCATTATCCAGGGCACGCTCTGGTTCAGGTCGCGCAGCTTGGCCTCATGCGCCAGATCCCACCAGGTCACGCGCTGGCCCAGCAGCATTGCGCCGCCGCGCCCGTCGATCGACCCATCCCCCATCACGCCGCTGTTGCTTGCCTGATCGGCAAGAATGAGCGGCCTGCATCCATGCCCTTTTTTGTTCACAACTCCACAGCTTCCCGGGGACAAATCATAGACGCGAGGATTCCGCGAGCCGACGAGAACGGTATTTGCGTCCACCACCAGCGTCACGCCGCTGCGCATCTCCAGCGGTCCCGTGAGAAACACCTGGTTCACTCCCAATGTGCGCAACACAACCGCGTGGCCCGGCGCGCAGTGATCGATCCCCTGCTGGATACGCGTGGTGTCGAGCCGTTGTTCATCCGCATCGCTCAGCCGTCCATGATCGGCATGCAGATGCGCATCAAGCACGGCACAGGAAGGTGGTTGATGCGGCTCGGTCACAGTGCGCGTATCCTGCCCGTGAGCAGAAGCGACCAATCCAAGTGAGATGAGAACAACGAGCCACGTACGCATCCGATCCTCCAGCACATCTGCAACGCAAAATGGAATTGAGGCCGATGCAGCTAATGCAGAAAGCTTGGCGTGGACAGACCTCTAATGCTCTTCCTGTATAGCTTCGCCGCATCGGCGACGTCAAGTGGAGAATGCACCTGCCGCAAACAAAAAATTGCCGAAGTTGAGGGAGAATATTCTTTTCCACGTTAATTCATCAGGTTTTACAGGGTTAATCCGAATCTCCATTCGGCTCAGATACCTGGGCCGACTGCCCAGCAGCGGTCGGTCCAATCCGGAATTCGCGCTTTGATGATTTCTTTCATGTGGTTGGACCACATAGGGCATTTCCGTGTACGATCAGTGTGCAGTTCAACCGCACATTCCACGAGGTTCCACCGTGAAACAATCGCGCATCACTCCACATTGCGCCCTGCGCACCATATCTTATTGCTTCCCTGCCCTGGTCCTTCTGGCTGCGCTTGGATGCACTCTCCCTGTGCTCGCCGCAACAAGCTGTGATCCACATACTTACGGCGCCAAAGCCGACGGAGCCACCAAAGACACCGCTGCCATTCAGAAAGCGATCGACACCTGCTCGGCTCACGGAGGAGGAGCGGTCACGCTCACGGCTGGCACCTATCTCAGCGCGCCGATTGTGCTCAAAAGCAATGTGACGCTGCACCTGGACAAAGGCGCAACGCTGCTCGGCTCGCCTGACCACGCCGACTATCCGGCGCGTACGGAATTTCATGCGCCGGGCATGCAATCGCTCATCAGCGCTCACGGAGCGACAAACATCGCCATTACCGGCGAAGGCACTGTCGATGGGAACGGCGCAACATGGTGGGCGATGGCCCGCGCCATCAAGGACACCGGCATTCTTGGTTCTGATCATCCGCGCCCGCGCCTCGTCGTACTCGAACACTGCAAGCATGTGCTCCTCGAAGGCGTCACCTTTCAGAACTCGCCTATGTGGCAGATCGTCCCCTACTACTCGGACGACGTCACGATCCGCAACATTCGTGTGCTCGCGCCGCAGCACGCGCCAAACACCGACGCGATCGATCCATTTTCCAGCACCAACGTGCTCATCGATCATGTTATTGCCGATGTCGGCGATGATGACATCGCCATCAAATCGGGCATGATCAACTCGCCTGGTCCGGATGCCCCCAGCAAGAACATCATCATTCGCGACTGCACATTTCTCCACGGTCATGGCGTCTCCGTGGGCAGCGAACTTGCAGGAGGCGCGCAAAACATCCTGGTGGAGCGCGTGAAGATGGACGGCACCGACAACGGCATTCGCGTCAAAGCCAATCGCGACCGTGGCAGCGATGTCTCCAACATCACTTTCCGCGATATGCAGATCAAGAACGTCAAATACGGTCTGATTATCAGCGAGTATTACCCCAAAGTCTTCCCGCAGCCCGGAGAAAAACCCCAACCCCTCGGACGACTCACGCCGCACTTCCACAACATTACCGTCGAGAATGTGACGATTACCAATGCGAAAATCGCCGGTGCCATCGTCGGTCTGCCAGAGGTTCCCATGCCCGGCATCGAGTTGAACAATGTATCGATCAGCGCGCAGAAGGGAATGGTCATCGGCTACGCCGAGGTCAGTGGCAAAAACTTCCATGTCGTTGCGCAGGACGGCCCTGGAATGACACAGACAACGGGCGCAAAGCTCTCCATCCACTGAGTCTCATTCTTCACCCAAACAGCAGAAAAGCCGCGCTGTGCGCGGCTTTTCTGCGTTCTCCCTTTCGTTGCTCTTACTGGTTGACACCGCTGGCCAAAAATCCTCCATCGACCACCAGCGTCTGCCCGGTCACAAACGACGCTGCATCCGAAGCCAGATACACTGCGGCACCGATCAGCTCTTCCGTGCGCCCAAAACGGCCCATCGGCGTGCGCATCAGCAACTCCTGTCCGCGCGGTGTGCTGTCCAGCAGAGTCGCGTTCAACTCCGTGCGAAAGACACCGGGAGCGATGGCATTCACTGTAACGCCTTCGCGCGACCACTCCACAGCCAGCGAACGCGTCAGCGAAGCGACAGCCGCCTTGCTCGCGGCATACGCTGCCACCTCCTTCAGAGCGACAAAGCTGTTGAGCGAGGCGATGTTGAGGATGCGTCCGGAGCGGTTCGCGAGCATGTGTGCTCCGAAGACCTGACAGGCGCGCAGCGTACCCGTCAGGTTCGTGTTCAGAATATCTTCCCACTCGGCTTCGGGCTGCGTCAGCGTCGGCGTGCGCTTGATCTTTCCTGCGCAGTTGATCAGGATATCCACCTTGCCAAATGCGGCGACCACTGCAGCCAGCAGTGCGTCCAGCGATGCGCGCTCGCAGACATCGGAGGTCAGTCGCAGCGTGCGCCGTCCACGCGCTTCAATTGCAGCAGCCGCATCCTCCACTTGCTGCGCGCGGCGCGCCGTGGCAACCACATCTGCTCCCGCCTCGGCCAGCCCCAGACTCAACGCCAGACCGATACCCGATGTGCCGCCAGTTACGACGGCCACTTTCCCTTCCAGACTCATGCTTTGCATCGATGCTCCTTCTCGGTTAAAACGCAGAAATGGATTCGAGGTGCTGGAGAATTTCGGCAACTGTTTCTTCAGGCGTTCCCTCGACAGAGACGCGCCAGGCGTCTTCCGGTTCTTCCAGAGTGGCAAGCTGACTGGGCAGCAGACCTGGATTCATATACTCGTGTTTACGAGCCAGTATTCGCTGCTCAATGAGCGCACTCGGCGCGTGCAGCAGTACAAAGCGCATCTGATCTGGAGCGATGCCGCGCGACAACTCTTCCCGCGCCATCGCACGCAGCGCCGAACACGCAAGAATGGCCGACTGCTTTTGTGTGATGTACTCCGCCATGCGATCATGCAGCGTGCGCAGCCACGGCAGGCGATCTTCATCCGTCAGCGGAGTGCCCGAGGCCATCTTTTTTCGATTGGCATCGGAGTGATAATCGTCCGCGTCCTCGAACACCCATCCCGTCCGCGCAGCCAGCAACTTGCCGATCGTGGTCTTGCCGATTCCGCTCACGCCCATCAGGACGAGAATCATGAGATGTGCCCCAGAAAAACCGGCGCAATGTGCCTGTCAAAAAGATTCTCCGTCACGTTGCGCGCAATGATCGTCTCGTTCGCGCGCAACAGTTCCAGATAACGCTCGCCCATCTTCGCCGCAATCTTGAAACCGACATGCAGCAACTGCCGAAAGCTGCTGTTGTAACCGGCTGCGCTTTGCACATGACGCAGCGCTTCTGTGTACTTCGCCGAGGTCCACCCCGCCACCGTGGACGGAGTCGGCAATTTCGCTGGATCAATATCAATTACCGTCGCATAGGGCGCGCAGAGTTCGTCCTTGTGCGCGTAAGCCTCTGCATAAATTTCTTTGGCCAGCGCAAGACCAGCGCCGTCGGCTTCGGCCAGGCCAATCAGCTCTTCCAGCCAAGTGGTTCCCGCTGTTTTCAGATGAACGCCCGCGTCCAGCCGATGCATCGTGCGATGAATCGCCGGATAGATGGAAAACTTGTCGCTGCCTGAGTGCACACTCAGCTTCAGATTCTGCGGAAGGCCAAAGTGCTCCACGGCATACGCAATCGCAGCAATGTCCAGTCCAAACTCGCGCTCAAACTGAATCACGTCGCCCACGTAATCCACGCCCTTGTTGAAGCGCCCACTGAACTTCGGCGCAATCGTCTGCACGGGTATGCCTTCATCGGCAATCGCAGCAAGAATCAGCAGCAGTTCCACCGGCGTCTGTGCGCTGTCGGTCTCATCCATCGAGACCTCTGGCAGAAAATTGCCTTCACCCTTTGCTGCCAGAATGTGGCGATAAACCGCTCCCGCCTGCTGTACTGCGGCAAGATACTTCTCCGCTGTCCCGCGCAGCATTGCATCAGTTATTGAAAACTTCTCTGCCGTTCCTTTCAGCGCAATCTCTCCAACCAGATTGCGATGACGATCTGCGAATGCAGCAACATCCTGCGCCGCAGCCTGCTTGCCAATCGCGTCAGCAACGTCAATCGTGTAAAAGTCACACGCATCTACAAAACGATCCACGGTCTGGAGCGTGATGTGGTCTGCATCACAAAAGTATGCGCCCGTCCAGCCCAGCGCCTGCACGGCTTCATCTGCCGCCTTTCGCACAGAAGTCGGTTCCGAACCGATGATCAGATGCTCGCGGTTGGATTTGTTCCATACCGGAGTCACCTCGACATCAGCCTGCAGTGCTTGAATGCAGGCCTGCAACTGTGCCTTTGCCTGATGGGCAAAACGGTCGCCCGTACCAATCGAATACTTACCCAGCTTTTTCTGAATGCTCACCTGAATTCCCTTCTCCTAACCTGCTTCGGTGCGCCCAGAGACCAAGCCCTGGATTGGCAATGTAAAAAATGTCTTCGCCCGCGACGCGGTTATAACCCGCGTTCATTTTCTCCGGCTGATATATCTCCAGCATTCGGTTCAGTTCTGCATAAGAAAACCCCACGCCCTCTACTTCTTCGCGCGTCAGGTGTCCCGGACACCAAGTGATGCGGAACCGTCCTTCCGACGAGCCGTGGATCAGATGCGCCGCCGCGCTTAGATCGGCGGCAAGCTCAGGATTCTCCGCAACCGCCTTCAGCGTTGCCGGAGTGCCAAAGTAGCCATACTTGCGAATCAGCCGATCAATCGTCTTGTCTTCTCCGAACTCTTTTACGCCCGGAGCAAGGATAATGAGTTCCGCGTCGTCAGCCAGTGCCATACGCGTGCGATAGACGGCCTTGTTCCCCAGCCATGTGCTGTGAAATTCCTCCGGATCCAGATACACGACCGCTTTGCGAATCGGCTCGGCAACCAGCTCGAAATTTACCTTCAGGCTCAGCTCCGCCGCCAGTTGGAAGCACTCCACATCATCGCCGATGAAAAGTCCGCGCACCGCCAGACCACCCGCCGCCCGTCGGCTGACGACAGTGAGCACATAGACGATCGGCAGCTCGCGCAGAAAGTGATCCGACGCATAATTCAGCACATTGCGCACCGGATTCACTGCGCGACCCATGATGCGCTCCATCCCGTAGACCGCACCCAGATAGTGACTGCGATTGATTCCTTCGCGTCCACCTGTTCCGACCAGAATATTTTTGTTGTAGTTGGCCATGCCGATCACTTCATGCGGCACCACCTGCCCGATCGACAAAATCAGATCGTGACCACCGCGAGAGAGCAGGCGATTGACCTGCGCAGGCCAGGCATAATCCACACGCCCCTCGGACTGCTCACGCACAAATTCGCGCGGCACCTCGCCCAGTGTTTCAATGTCGTTGCGCCAGTCATGCGCGCGAAAAAGATCCAGCGGCATCGCGCCATACATCTGCTGAATCTGCTGCGCGCTCATCGCAGTATGCGTCCCCAGCGCCGGCATCACTGCATCCACGCGCTTGCCATAATGCTGCCAGGCATAACGCGTCAGT
>JAJZHE010000059.1 GCA_021804655.1 Acidobacteriota bacterium | reverse complement strand
TTGCACTGGTGGGCGATGCAGGATTCGAACCTGCGACTTCCACCGTGTGAAGGTGGCACTCTACCGCTGAGTTAATCGCCCGAGATGCTTCTGAGTGGCAGGGCGCCACGGCATGAAAAAGAAGCAACGACTGGACTAGAGTATCATCCAGTTGAGCCATCCGACAAACACCATTGCATGGAGCAGCCGCGCGTCTGCGGACGCGCCACGCGGCGATTGTTGCGCTCCCGTTGGTTGCGGGCAGGGGGTGAGAAGGTTGTTGAGGAAGAACAGCAAAGACATGAGCAACAGCAGATTCCCTGCGGGAATGACAACAAGAAGAACAAAAGCAAACGCAAGAGCAAAAGCAGGAATAGAAGCAGATTTCCTGCGGGAATGACAACAAAAAAAACAACAGCAAGGGCAACTGCAACAGTAAGGGCAACAGCAAAGGCAAGAGCAAAACTGCACTGGCAGTGGTCGGCAATGTGACGCGGTCAAGATGGACTACGTCATTGTCAGTTGAGGCGCGCAACTTTTAAGCTGGGGATGTGTCCACAGAGACATGGCGACCCTGGTGATGGGCAATCCGGGCCTGGGCATGAGAGAAACGATCGAGCCGGAAGCACAACACGGAGCCATACGACCGGAGCGGGCGAGCGATGGCGCGCGCAACGATTCGGAGATCATGCTGGCCGTTGCGGCTGGAGATGAGAGCGGCTTCACGTATCTGGTGAGCAAATATCATCGCCCGATTGTGCATTTTCTCTATCGCATGGTACACACGGAGGCGGTTGCCGAGGAGCTGGCACAGGAGGTTTTTCTGCGTGTGTATCGGGCGCGCAGCAGCTATCGCGCAGAGGCCAAGTTCAGTACGTGGCTGTATCGGATTGCGACGAATCTTGCGGTGAATCACGCGCGGGACAACAAGAGCGAGCGAGAGTCGCAGCGCGTGGAACTGGATGCAATGGACCCTGTGACCGGGATGAGGACCGAGGTTGCGAACCGTGATCTGAATGTCGAGCAGGTGTTGATGCGTGAGGAAAGGATGTCGGCGATTCGCCGCGAGGTGGATCGGTTGCCGGAGCGCCAGCGCATGGCCGTGTTGATGCACAAGTATCAGGAGATGGATTATCGCCAGATTGGCGAAGTGCTGCACTTGAGCGAATCGGCGACAAAATCTTTGCTTTTTCGCGCTTATCGAACGTTGCGAGAGAGTTTGCGTGAGTTCCTGTGAGGCAAAAAGCTATCGACAGCCGGGGCACATCGGCGAACCACGGGAGGTAAATCATGATGAGTTGTAAAGATATACGAGAAGAAATGACGGCACACGTGTTGAAAATCGGGGACGAGCACGATGTGGTTCCTGCACCCATGCAACGACACCTGTCGAGTTGCGAACCTTGCCGCAGCGAGGCTGCTGCGATGAGCAGCCTGAAGCAGGTGCTGGATGAGTGGTCCGCTCCGGAGCCGAATGCATATTTTATGACGCGCTTTGAGGCGCGACTTGAAGATGAGCGCACGGCAGCGCCGCTGGGATGGCTGGCACGGCGATGGAGCGATCTGCGTGCGCGGATTGTCTATGGAACGCGCTGGGGTGTGCAACCCGTGGCGGCAACTGCACTCTCTGTGCTGGTGATGGTGGGCGGCGGAGTCTATCTAACCTATGTACAACCGGGCCACCAGCCAGCACCGGCGGTGATTACAGTGACGCCGGCAGTGATCCAGGATTTGCAGAATCTGGACACCAATGCAACGGCGCTGGATACGCTGGAGAGTTTGTCGGGCAGCCATGACTGAAGCAGACCCGGTCAAGATGGAGCAGAGCAGGCTGGCTGAGGCGTGAATGTCGCCGGAGTGGCCGAGGATGATGAAGATGCGCAAGAGATGGGGAATCAATGGGGCAAAGCGCGTGGCGGCGCTTGCCTGCCTGCTGCTGCTGCTGTCTGCAAAGGACCTGATCGGGGGACAGCATCACGGTGCGGCTTTGCCGCAGAATAACGCAGGCGGTCCTGGTTTTTTGCACCAGCCCTTGCCCTCGGCGGGTCATCTGCCGGATTGGCTGGCGCATCATCAAAATCTGCCCATGCAGGAGCAGGAGAAGCTACTTCGGCGGAATCGGGAGTTCAGCCAGCTTACGCCGCAGGCACAGCAGCGGATCATGGACCAGTTGCACCGGATTGACCGGATGCCTGTCGCGCAGCGACAGCGGTATCTGGCTCGGAACGAGGCAATGGAGCGGCTGACGCCGACGGAACGAACGGCTTTCAACGAATCCCTGCATGCGGTGAGCACGCTGTCACCGGAGCGGCGCGCGGCGTTGAGTGAGGCGTTTCGCCATTTGCGCCAGTACCCGATCGCAAAGCGGAAGGAACTGTTGCGTTCTGCGCCCTACACGGATTCGCTGAACGATCAGGAGCGCGCGATCCTGGAAAATCTGCTGCGCGTGGAGCCATATCTGCCGCCGCCGACTGCGCCAGCGCCTGTTGCCGCGCATCCGTAAAAACAGCTTTACGAAAAACATCCAGTAAAGAAGCTATGCGCGGAAGAGATTGCGCAGGATGAAGAGCGCATTGGCAGGCCGCTCGGCGAGCCGTCGCATGAAGTAGGGATACCACTCACGACCAAACGGCAGGTAGATGCGCACGCGATAACCACTCTGAACAAGTTGGCGCTGAAGGTCGCGCCGTACGCCATAGAGCATCTGGAACTCGAAGCGGTCGGGCGCGATTGCGTTCTGCCGGGCGTAATCCTTGACCGCGTGAATCATGGCTTCATCGTGGGTGGCGATGCCGTGGTAAATGGAGCTGGAAAGCAGTTGCCCGGCAAGCTGAACATAGTTGCGATCGACATCGGACTTCTGAGGAAACGCGACCGTGGCAGGCTCCTTGTAAGCGCCTTTGCAAAGGCGGATGCGGACGCCATCGGCCAACAACTGCGCAATATCCTGCTGAGAGCGGAAGAGATAGGCCTGAATGACGATGCCGATGTGGCCGGCGAAGCCGGGGCGCGCGTGTATTCTGCGCACCAGATCGATGGTCTTTTGCGTGAGCGGCGAACCCTCCATGTCGATGCGCAGGAAATTGGATGTGGCGCGGCAGTGCTCGGTGAGGCTTTCAACGATACGCTCGGCCAATTCAGGGGAAAACTCCAGACCCATCTGGGTGAGCTTGACGCTGATGTTGGCGTCGAGTTTTCGCTGAGCGATCTGATCGAGCAGACTGTGATAGATATCCGCCGCGCGCTGGGCATCGTCTTCACTGCTGACGCTTTCGCCGAGCGAATCGAGCGTGACGCTCATGCCCTGTGCGTTGAGTGTGGCTGCCACTTGCAGCGCTTCGCCAATCTCCATCCCAGCGACGAAACGGGAACTCATCCGGCGGCCCATCGGAGAGCCTTCACTGAAGCGGCGCATGGGACGGTTGGTGGACAGGGCAATGAACAGGTCGCGCATCAGGGGCATCGTCAGGTGGAACCTCTGGAAGTTGTGAATAGTTACAGAACAGCAGTTTTGAGTGTGGCACAGAGGCAGAAGAGCTGGCCAGTACCAACCAGCCTTCAATCCTTCGCGTGTGTGATGGGAGTCACAAAAGGATGTGGAAGATGCAGGATACAACAGGGCCAGAGGCAGGCTTGATGCGATGAAAAGAGTTCCGCGACATCGGCTTTGCAATGCAGACCGAAATGGTCGTATACTGAAGACCGACCAAAGTGGTCGTATTTCTGCTTTCCGCTGGACTCGACGCTGGAAAGCATGGCAGAGAGTGAAGCGCTTGAGCATGCTGAGCGAACTGGAAGTGGGCACAATCGGGATCATCGAATCGGTCGATCTGCCTCCGAGCGTCCACAACCATTTGATGTATATGGGTTTTCTGCCGAATGCGCGGGTCGAGGTGCTGCATCGAGCGCCCGCCGGCGACCCGACAGTGTATGGAATCGATGGACTGGAGATCGCATTGCGGCGTGAGACGGCGCAAGCGATCCAGGTGCACACGACACGACAGGCGAGGACAGTGAAACAGCGTCCGCAGCATGCATCCGCGACAAAGGGCAAACGATGAGCACCTGCTGCACACCGACACAGTACGAGCCACCCGCGCCCAACGGCGAGAATACGGGGCTGCGCACAATCGCGCTGATTGGCCCGCCGAACTCAGGGAAATCGACGCTGTTCAACCGCCTGACGGGGTTGCGCCAGAAGGTGGCGAATTATCCGGGCGTAACAGTAGAGCAGCGCATGGGCGCGATGGCCGGAGTGGGCCGCAGCGACCTGACGCTGATTGATCTGCCCGGTATTTATTCGCTGGATGCGTTCTCCGAGGATGCGCGCGTCTCAGTGGAAGTGCTGGAAGGACGGATGCCGGGAACGCCGAAACCGGATGCGATTTTGCTGGTGCTGGATTCCCTGCACCTGACGCGGCAGTTGATGCTGGCTGCGCCAGTGCTTGCGCTGGGCCTGCCGACGATGGTGCTGCTGAACATGAGCGACGTGATGGAGACGCGCGGCGGAGAGATCGATCCGCTGCGGCTGGCGCAGGAACTGGGCGCGCCGGTGGCCCGGATCAGCGCAGTGAAAGGCACGGGGATGGAGGCGATTCAGCTTTTTCTGAATCGTCATCGCGGGCAGGACGCCAATCAAGCGACCAGGACTGTTTTGCCTGTGGTGGGCAATGCGGTGAGCGCACACAAATGGGCGACGCAGGTGAGCGCGCGCACGGGCTATCGCGCGCCGTTGTCCGAAGAGGCCAGCCGCAAGCTGGACGCTTTCCTGCTGCATCGCATCTGGGGTCCGCTGTTTTTTCTGGTGGTGGTCTTCAGCGTCTTTGAGGTGGTGTTCAGCATTGGGCAGCCGCTGAGCGATGGGCTGGGAGACGTGCTGGCACGCGCGGGCACATGGGCGACAAACTTTCTGCCAAATGACTGGCTGCGCTCGCTGGTGTTGGATGGAGCGTGGAAGGGCGTGAGTTCGGTGGCGGTGTTCCTGCCGCAGATTCTGCTTCTGTTTCTGTTTATCGGCATTCTGGAGGACTCTGGCTATCTGGCGCGGGCGGCGCTGATTGCCGATCGCGTGATGCGTTCGATCGGGCTGAATGGGAAGGCCTTCATTCCACTGCTTTCAGCCTACGCCTGCGCGGTGCCGGCGATTATGGCGACGCGGACGATTGAGAACAAGCGGGATCGGCTGGCGACGATCCTGGTGACGCCGTTCATGACCTGCTCGGCGCGGCTGCCGGTGTATATGCTTTTCATTGCGGCGTTCATTCCACCGATTGCGTTTGTGCATGGGCTGGTGGGACTGCAAACGCTGGTGATGCTGGGGCTGTATCTGCTGGGATTCCTGGCGGCGCTGGCGACGGCGCGGCTGCTGAAAAGCTCGATTCTGAAGTCGAGCCAGACGCCGTTCATTCTGGAACTGCCGCAATATCGGATGCCGACGCTACGTTCGATTGGACTGCGGCTGTGGGATCGCGGCAGCGTCTTTCTGCGCCAGGCGGGCAGCGTGATTCTGGTGGTGACGCTGGGGCTGTGGGTGCTGGCGAATTTTCCTCGACACCACGGTGCGGCACCGGAGTTGACGGAGAGCATCATCGGGCGTCTGGGGCACTGGATGGAGCCGGCGATTGCACCGCTCGGCTTCAACTGGAAGATTGGCATCGGGCTGCTTTCGAGCGTGCTGGCGCGTGAAGTGATGGTGGGGACGATGGGCACGCTGTACGGGGCCGACCCGCAGACCCAATCGCTGAGCCTGCAAAGCGCGCTGCACCACGATCTGCACCTGGGTGGGGCGATTGCGCTGATGGTCTTCTTTGCGTTTGCGATGCAGTGCACCTCGACGATGGCGGTGGTGCGGCGGGAGACGAATAGCTGGCGCTGGCCGGCGATTCAGTTCCTGTATATGCTGGTGCTGGCGTGGGGAGCGGCGTTTGCCGCGAACTGGGCAGTGCATCTGATCTGGGGCTGAAATCCGGGGCTGAAAACGGATTTTCATGTGCGCTGGAAGTGTCCTGAAGTTGCACAAAAGCTATACTGAAAAGAATCGAAAGATTCGATGACTTCGATGTGCTCCCCTTTGAGTCCAACAGGTGGACATCGAACGTGTTGCATACTCGAGCGAGTCTCGCATACGCAGGGAAAGAGGAGGCGGAGTTGGCGGTACTTGATCCTGCATGCAACAGTCCTGCGCGGAATGAACTTGCTGCCCGTCTCATCGCTTCGACACGCTCCGTTGCCCGTTTTGGGAGCGCATCGCGACTTGCAATCCTGCTGATATCGCTGTGGAGCCTTCCAGCCTGGGCTTGCACGGAGACCCACGCCGCGGCACCTGGGATCACCGCTTCTGGTTCCGCCGGAACGGCGAAGGCGCCGTCGCCGCAGATCAAGACCGGCGTCGCGATTCCAGAACATACGCACGAGTTGCCGCATGTGCTGATTCCGGTGCTGCCGTCGGACCCGAAGCTGGCCGACTTTCTGTCTCCAACACCGACAGGCAAAGCGGCGCGCGCGATGCTTCGCATCCAGAAGTTTGTGCAGCGTTATCCGGCGGACGGACAGCCGCCGACGGAACCGACAGTGGCCTACGTCGGGTATACGCACGAGAATCTCTTTGTCGCCTTCGTCTGCAAGGACGATACGCCGTCCGGCATTCGCGGCCACATGCTGCAACGCGACAACCTGAGCGACGACGACTTCATACAGGTGATGATCGATACCTTTGCCGATCATCGGCGTGCGTTCCTGTTTCGCGTCAATCCGCTGGGCATCCAGCAGGACGCGCTGTATACGGAGTTGACCGGGTTCGATTTTTCTTTCGATACGGTCTGGGATAGCTGGGGAAAAAAGACGCCGAATGGATGGGTGGCGATGATGCGGATTCCCTTTGCAAGTCTCTATTTTGACAAGGCGGCGCATGGCGCACAGAGGACGTGGGGATTGCTGCTTTCTCGCACGATCTCACGGAAAAACGAGTACATCAACTGGCCGGCGGTGCGGCACAACATCGCCGGACAACTGACGCAGGAGGCGCTGGCGGAGGGCTTTGAAGACATCGAGAGCGGCAAGAACTGGCAGTTTATTCCTTATGCGCTGGCGCACAGCCAAAGGCTGCTGAATACGGTCGATCCGATCAATCCTTACTTCAGCAACCTGAATCTGCAAGGGTATACAGGGCTGGACACGAAGTTCATTCTGCACAACAGCCTGGTGCTGGACATGACCTTCAACCCGGACTTCAGCCAGATTGGCATCAACAACCCAGCCCCTCCGAATCAGCGGTTTCCGTTTTATTTTCCGGAGCTGCGCCCGTTCTTCATTGAAAATGCCAGCTATTTTCTAACGCCGTTCAGCCTGTATTACACGCCGAATATCGTCATGCCGCAATTTGGCCAACGGCTGACGGGCAAGGTTGGACCGTGGGCGGTTGGATTGCTGGATGTGGACGATCGGAATCCTGGCTTTCAGGTGCCACCGACGAATCCGGATTACGGCACGCGTTCGCACTACTACATCGGCCGCGTGAATCGCGATCTGGGCACACAATCCAATATCGGTGCCATCTTTGCCGACTACGAGTATCTGAACTCGTACAACCGCAATGGCGGGATCGACTATCGCGCGCGCATCGGGCAGCGCTGGACGTGGATCGGTCAAGGCGTCACGTCGGAGACGATGAGCCTGGAGAACGCGCACCAGAGCGGGCAGTCGTACTATCAGGCGCTCTATTACGCCGACCTGCATCGGAACCTGACCGTGAAGTATCGCGATGTGGCGGCTGGATATCTGACGCAGACGGGATTTTTTACGCGCCCGGATGTGCGTCAGCCGTATGGATCCGCCTCGTATACCTTTCGCCCCAAGAACAGCATTCTGCTCTCGCACACGGTGGGCCTGTATTCGGAGCGGATATGGGATCACACGGGGCTACCCCTGGATTTCTATCTGAACCCTTTCTATCGGTTGAACTTCAAGCTGAAGACCAATGTCTCAGTCTTCGCCGATCTTGGTCAGGACCGGCTGCGACCAAGCGACTACTCGGCGTTGTCGTCGAATGTGGAGTATCAGACGAGGATTTACGGCGCTCGCGCGAGCACTTCACCGAATCCGCAGGTGTATCTGCGCTATCGCTACTATGGCGGCGAGGAAGTGAACTACGCGCCGGTGAATGGGCTTGGACCGAACCCGATGAACGCAGCTTCGCAGCGTGTGAATTATGAATTCAAGCCGACGGGCGGACTGGATATCTCCGGGTTTTACGAGTTCGACCACTACACACATCCCAGCAATGGCGAACTGGTCTACGATAGCCACCAGGCGGTCTCACGGCTGAATCTGCAGATGACCAAGGCGTGGTCGATCAACTTTATCGGAGAGTATGTGGAGGAGCAGCCGAACGCTTCGTACACCAACACCTCCTATCTCAAAGACGCCTTCGGCGATCTGCTGCTGACCTATCTGCCGCATCCGGGGACGGCGTTTTATCTGGGCTATACGACGGACTATGTGAACCTGAACGGGGATTTGTGTACGCGACTGGCGGATGGATATTGCAATGCGAACGACCCGATTCTTTCGACGATTACCACGCCCAGCCTGAACGACCAGCGTATCTTCTATATCAAGATCAGTCACCTCTTCCGCTTCTGACGGAACGTTTCGCTGCGCACAACTGCAAGCTGTGAGAAACTGGATGTGAGCGTGGTTCCGCAACCAGGCGGGCAGACATCCTGCGCTCAACAAGATTCCACAGGGCATCCACTGTGTACCGAAGCGCTCGCCGCTGTTCGCGAACGCGTGAAGCAGAGTGTGTCTGAAGCGAAAGACGAAGAAGAATGATCAGTGTCAGCAATGTGACGATGCGATACGGCTCCAAGCTCCTGTTTGAGGATGTGAGCGTGACCTTCACGCCGGGCCGCCGCTACGGATTGACCGGACCGAATGGAGCCGGAAAATCCACTTTTATGAAGATTCTGACCGGCGAACTGGAGGCTCAGAAAGGCTCGGTGGTGCGTCCGCGCAAGCTGGGCATTCTGCGCCAGGATCAGTTTGCCTTTGATGCGTATCGGGTGATCGATACGGTGATCATGGGCAACAGCGGATTGTGGAAGGCGCTGGAGGAGCGCGACCGCATCTATGAAAAAGCCGAACTGACCGACGAAGACGGAATGCGGCTGGGCGAGTTGGAAGGCATTGTGGGCGACGAAGACGGCTACACGGCGGAAAGCGATGCTGCCGTGCTGCTGCAAGGGCTGGATATTCCCGACGAACTGCACGAGCGCAAGATGGGCGAGCTGCAAGGCGGGCAAAAGGTGCGTGTGCTGCTGGCGCAGGCGCTCTTTGGCAAGCCGCAGGCGCTGCTGCTGGACGAGCCGACGAACCATCTGGACCTGGAATCGATTCACTGGCTACGCGAGTTTCTGCTGAGCTTTCAGGGAACGCTCATCACCATCTCGCACGATCGTCACTTCCTGAACGCGGTCACCACGCATACGGCCGATATCGATTATCAGACGATCATCCTCTACACCGGCGGTTACGATGAGATGGTCGTCGCGAAGACGCAGATCCGCAGTCGGCTGGAGTCGCAGAACGAGCAGCGCGAAAAGAAGATTGCGCAATTGAACGAGTTCATCTCGCGCTTTGCCGCGGGCACGCGCTCGACCCAGGTGACCAGCCGCAAGAAAGAAGTGGAACGGCTGCAAACCAACGAACTTGCGCGATCGAATATTCAGCGTCCGTTCATCAAGTTTGACCAGTTGCGCCCCAGCGGCAAGCATGCGCTGGAGTTTGAAGGGATCACGAAAAGCTATGGCAACCAGAGGGTGCTCAGCAATTTTTCCGCAGCGGTGCTGCGCGGAGAAAAAGTCTGCCTGATGGGGCGCAACGGCGTGGGCAAGACGACGCTGTTGAAGTCGTTGCTAGCGGGCGTGCCGGAGGTTGCCGATCCGGAGTTCACGCTTGACGGCGGCACGGTGAAGTGGGGCCATGAGGCGCAGATTGGCTATTTTCCGCAGGATGTGAGCGGCGTGATCGCGCATGGGATGACGGTCTCCGACTGGCTGCACCAGTGGGATCCGAAGGTGACACGCGAGGAGATTCGCGGCCTGCTGGGCCAGATGCTTTTCAGTGGCGAAGAGGGATTGAAACCGACCAAAGCGCTCTCCGGCGGGGAGTCGGCACGGCTGATTTTCTGCCGGCTGATGCTGCTGAAGCCGAATATTCTGGTGCTGGACGAGCCGACCAACCATCTGGACCTGGAGTCGATCAATGCGCTGAATATCGCGCTGCAACGCTACGAAGGAACGGTGTTCCTGGTGACGCACGACCAGGACCTGATTGAAGAAGTGGGCACGCGGCTGTGGAATTTTGAGCACGGCACGATCGAAGACCACAAAGGTCCGTACGAGGAGTGGGTGGGTCGAAGCTGACGCGCGCTCAGGGAATGCAAAAAAGGCCGCCGCGGATTTCCGCGACGGCTTTTTTGCGTGTAGCTGCTTGTGCGTTCTTCGGTTACTGCAGGACGTGATGCTCCATCATGTCCTCGTACTCGGTGTACGCCTTGATGGCCTTGAGCTGGTCGATGACCTGACTGGCCGAGCTGTGCGTGAGTTCGTTGTTCGCATCGGCTATGGCATAGGCCGTGAGGCCGACCGTGGCCGCGCCCAGATTCAGGTCGCGCTGGTTGACCTTGTCGAAGGTGTCGCTTGGTTTGTGGTGAATCTGGAAGTACTTGTCGACCGGCGTCCAGAGGACAAAAGCGGGCACACCCTTGACCAGAAAAGCGGACTCGTCGGTCTCGAAAGTATATTCGCCGTTGTTGCTGACGCCGCCGGCGCCGAGGGAATCGAGCAAGGGCTGAATGGCCTGCAATGCGCCGATTTCGTCGGCGCGGCCAAAGGTATACCAGCCTTTGGGAGCCTCTGAGCCGGTGTCTGTGACAAAGACGCCGACGCAGTGGACGAGATCCGAAGCGTGCTGTTCGGCATAGCGGATGGAGCCGATGGTGCCTTCTTCTTCACCACCGAAGAGGACGAAGCGCATGGTTCGCCGGGGCTTCAATCCACTGGCCATGACGGCCTGCGCGACGGCGACGACAGATGCGGCGCCGGTGCCGTTATCCTGAGCGCCGGTGCCGGGATGCCACGAATCGAGGTGGCCGCCGATGAGGACATAATCGCCGCTGTTGTCGGTGCCTGGAATCTCCGCCACCACGTTGTTGACGGTCACGTTTTTGCGGATGTGGTTCTTGAAGCTGAACTCAACCTCGACCGGCCCGCGCGCGAGCAGCCGCTTCAACAAAAGCGTGTCCTCCAGGCCGAGGTTGCCGGTGGGCAGGTTGGCGATGGAGCCGTTGAAGTTCGTTACGCCGACAAAACTCGGCGCGTCGTTGGTGGTGCCAATGCCGAGAATCAGCCCTTTGGCTCCGGCCTTGCCGATCTCGTTGAGCGCGTCGAAGAGCTTGCCGAAGCCATCCTGAATCGCACTGTCCACGGACTGGCCATCCACCAGCACGATGGACCCTTTGATTTCGGCGGCATGCGCCTGCACGCTGGCACCCTTCAACTCGCCGAGATAGACGACCTTGCCACGGACGCCACCCTCAGGCGTGGACGGACTCCAGCCTTCGCTTTCCAGATGGAGGCGCTGCTCATGAGGAGCAATCATGCGCGCTGAGGCCAGATTTTCCGGCTCCCAGGTGGCGGGAATGGTCCAGCCTTCCTTGTGAACAGTGCTCAGGCCGAGACGCTTGAACTCGGCGACGGCCCAATCTGTGGCTTGAACGTAATTGGCGGAGCCGGTGAGGCGCGGGCCAATCTCGTCGGCCAGTTCGCGATCATATTCATAGGCTTTGCCGGCCACCATCATCTGGCCGCCCAGCCGAATGAGATCGGCGTGAGCAGCATCGGAGAGTTTGAGTACAGGTTTGGTTGTTGACTGAGCCGCGGACTGGGCGTGTGCACAGAGCGAGAAGGCAGGCAGAATCAGGCTAAGTGCAAAGGACAAGTGTCGTTTACGCATGCAGCTATCTTATGCGGCATCGCATCGTGCGAGCCAGGAAAATTTCGCATCAGGCATTGGAGCTTCGGTGGGTGCCGACTTGAACAGGTTCAAACGCGCCAGTAGTCGGCGCGCCAGTTGCGGATGCGGTCTTTGATCTGCTTGCGTGTCAGGTGCTGCTCGATTGCCTGCGTTGCGAGTTCGACGACTTCAGCATCGGAGGCAAAACGGAGACCGATCAACTGATCTTCGCTGAGTTCCTGGATGCGAGCGCGCAGATTTTCCGACATCAGAGCGCTCAGGCGCAGACGCTCTTCCAGGCGAATCACACGGTCCTGCACCTTCATGGCGTACATGCGCGCTTTGAGCAGAACGAGCGTGACGGCCACGGTCACCAGCAAGGCCCATACGGCGAACAGAATTTCGTGACCGCGATGCACGCTGTGAACAACGAGAGTGGAGCTGATGACAAGCAGCACGAGCATCAACGGGATGGCGATGAAGTGAAATGCTGGATCAAAACGAGCGTGATTTTCCCGGCTTTGCGGCTTGTGGTCTGCCATGTGCGTTCCCTTCCCTGGCGGCGGCTCAATGATTTTGCGGCAGCGGCATGGTTGCGCCGACGGCTGCGTCTCCACCTACCTCGGAGGATACACCTCTGACAGTGGGCGAGACTCTGCTTGCCGTATTGGGCGACAGAACCGGTCCACCGGGACGCGTAAGAGGAAGCACGTGGGGTCCGTCGAGCACGCTCAGTTCCAACGGAGCCAGATGGGAGACGTGTTTGGGCAGCACTTTATCGCGGCCTGTGATGAGGTAATCGGCAAGCAAGCCGCCGGCGACATAGGGGCTGAGGATGACGATGGGGACGACGTATCCTGATTTGACCAGGGACTCGGCGATGCCATGATTTCTGTGGCTGGGTTTGCGATAGCCAGGCACCTGCGGAATCTGAAAGACGGAGAGATTCAACTGAGGATGGCGGTGTGCGTAGACCACAAGCCGGTGCGCGATATGGCGCGGCGTGGTCAATCCCGCATCTGGAAAAGCGCTGCGACGAAACTTGCGCGGAAAATAGAGATTCAGGATGGCGCGGTCAAAGTCGGCGCAGTTGTTGGTGAGCAGATGGAAGTGGGAGATGTTGGCGGTCGAGTTCAGCGTCCGGACCAGGGCTTCATCCTGTGCGCGCGTGGTCTGGAAGCGCAGCGCGTAGATGCGTCGCTCATAGGCTGCGCCGACGAGTTCCGTCCAGCCACCGGAGAAGAATCCACCGCGCGGAAGACCGTCGGTGAACTGAGCGAGGTAGCGCTCGCGATAGCGATCGCGCAGGCGATCGACCACCGGCACACTGACGCGGTCGGGAACTTTGGTGGCCGAGTCCACGGAGTAGAGATATGGGATGAGTGGCATGGCGACCCAGTCGTAGTGGCCGATGCCCTCGTATCGACTGAGGACGACTCCGGTTTCGCCTGGACCGCACATGCGCAGGTGAACGGGAGTGTCCGCACAGACGCGACTGAGATAAATCGCAGCGTGCCCGGTTGGATTGAGATGACCGAAGACACCGTATGGCTCCTCCAGCAGAAAAGCCGCCTGAGCCTGCAACGGTGCAGGATGGACAAACAAAGACAGAACAGTCATCCAGCAGCCGCGACAGAGCCATCGCGCACAGGCACGAATGAGAGTTGGGGTTTGGCTGGTGTGTTTTGGCATCACACTTTCTGTATCCCGCAAGAATGTGCGGGATGGGGGTTATGCACTTCCGTTCATCGTCGATCCAGTCGAAGTCCTTACGGCTGGAAACACAGGAAGCGAAGATGCTCTCGCAGGGAAGATGATCCGGCAAAGCAGAAACTGCGCGGTGCGAGGTTCGAATCCTCGTCTGTGTACTTGCATCAAGTATGGCAGAAAAACCACAGTGGTTGTGGCTATTTTCGCCTCCATTTTCTTCATTGCGTCGTCATGATACCGTTATCGGCGAGGCCAATTCACGGTCTGCATTGCTGCAATTTTCGATGCAATTTTTCCCTGCGAGGTTTGTATGCGACTTTTTCACCCTGCTCCATCCGGTCCTGTTCCGTCCGGTCCTGCTCCGTCTAGTTTTGATCGATCACTGCACGGCACGCATCGCCTTCTTCCGATGTTTGCCTGGATGATTGCCGCACTCGTTGGCGCAACCTCGGCAGAGGCTCAGGTTCGCCTGCCGCGCGTCTTCAGTGATCACATGGTGATCCAGCGGGATATGCCAGTGCATCTTTGGGGCTGGGCGGCTCCGGCCGAGACGGTGCGTGCGGATTTTCGCGGGCAGACGGCTTCCGCCGTCGCGGATGAGCTGGGACGCTGGAGCCTGTATCTGCGTCCGGGCGCGGCGGGCGGCCCGTTTGATCTGACTGTTCAGGGTGCGGGCGAAGCGCCGCTGCATTGGACAGACGTTCTGGTGGGGGATGTGTGGCTGGCCAGCGGGCAATCGAATATGGAGTTCGAGATGTTCAAAGCCGCCACAGCCGAAAGCGACCTGGCTGCTGCTTCCCTGCCCCAGGTGCGCTTGCTGACGGTGAACAAGGTCGCTGCAGACTATGCGCAGCCCGACTTCGCAGGCACGGGCTGGGTGGCTTCTTCGCCGGAGACGGCGCACAATTTTTCCGCGGTTGCGTGGTACTTTGCGCGGGAGATCTCTGCACGGGAGCATGTGCCGGTGGGCATCATCGACTCGACGTGGGGCGGCACGGTAGCCGAGGC
>JAJZHE010000209.1 GCA_021804655.1 Acidobacteriota bacterium | reverse complement strand
CAGCGAGGAAAAAGCGTCTCCGTAGCGGGTGGATATCCGTACTGGCGTTGCCGATCGCGTTCTCTGCGGTCTGCGCGCCGTGTCAGACGGCGCCGAGACAGCCGGGCGAACTGGTGTGGGCCATTCACTACGACCCGAGAACCTTCGATCCGGCGAAGGTGGACGATCAGGCATCGGAGCTTGTGCGCTATCTGACGGGCGGCGTGCTGATCCGCTTGAACCGCCTGAGCGGAAAGCCGGAGCCGCAGCTTGCGGCAAGCTATCAGATATCAACGCAGGGAAGATTGCTGGTCTTTCATCTGCGCAACGGATTGCGCTTTTCCGACGGCAGCGCCCTGACCTCAGCCGATGTTGCGTGGTCGCTGCGGCGCGTGTTGGCGCCGGAGACGCAGTCGGTTGTTGCCGAGGAGTTTTTATCGCCAGCCGGGGTAATGGTGGATACGCCGGACAAGCTTACCGTGCGTGTGCATCTGCCCAGGCCGATCCCCGGGCTGGAGGGAATCTTCGATGAGATTGCGATTGAGCCAGCCAATCGTCCGAGCCAGGGGCGCGTGACGTCGGGACCATTCACCGTGGCGGAAGACAAAAGCGGACAATACGTGCGACTGCGCCGTAACCCGTACTACTGGCGTCACGACGCAACGGGAGTGCAACTGCCATACGCGACGGGTATCCGGCTGGATATTCTGAACAATCGCGAGCAGGAGACTGCGAATTTCCTGCGCGGAGATTATGACTTGATCGACGGACTTTCCCCGGAGTACTTTGCGGTTTTGGCGCGAAGGGAACCGCAGGCAGTTCATGATCTCGGCGCTTCGCTGAATACCGAGCAGCTTTGGTTCAACCAGTTCCCCGCTGCTCCGTTGCCTGACTTTGAGAAGGCATGGTTTCGCAATCGCGGATTCCGAGTAGCGATTTCAGAGGCGATTCATCGTGCCGATCTGGCGCGCATCGCCTATGACGGGCACGCCACGCCAGCGTTCGATTTCATCTCTCCGGCGAACCATCTCTGGCATGACAACGATCTGAAATATCCTCACGAGAATCTTGCCGATGCCGAGCGGATGTTGACTGCATCAGGATTTCATCGCAGCGGCCAACAACTGTATGACGCGACCGGTCATCCCGTGCGATTTTCCATCCTTACAAACGCGGGCAACGGCGCGCGGCAGAAGATGGCTTCGCTGATCCAGCAAGATCTTGCAGCAACCGGGATGGAGGTGACGATCGTGGCGCTGGACTTTCCGGCGTTGATCGAGCGGCTGATGCGCAGGCAGGACTATGAAGCCTGCCTGCTGGGCGTCTCCAATGCCGAGCCGGATCCCAGCACGATGATGAATATGTGGCTCAGCTCGTCACCGAATCATCAATGGAATCCATCCCAAAAGGCACCGGCAACACCATGGGAGGCGGAGATCGACCGGGAGATGCTGGTGCAGGCGTCGAGCACATCGCCGCGTGAGCGGAAGATAGCTATCGACCGGGTGCAGCAGGTTGTGGCCGATCAGCAGCCGTTTATCTATCTGGTTTATCCGAACGTTTTACAGGCTGTTTCTGCGCAGTTGAGCGGAGTTGACAGCGCGATTCTTTCGCCTGGTCCGGTCTGGAAGGTGGATTTTCTTCGCCGCATGCAAGGTCATTTTCCGGCAGGTGGACGATGAGCGCAGTGGTAATGCGTGTTCGCATGGCTGCGGAGTACGGCAGGCGAAGCGTGCTTCGGGATGTTGATTTTGAGTTGCACGCCGGAGAAGCGCTTGGGATGGTGGGATCAAGCGGCGCCGGGAAGACCACGCTGGTGATGGCTTTGCTTGGTCTGCTTTGCTGGCGCGGGGGCAGGACGAGCGGAGAAGTTCTGGTGCAGGGGAAAAACCTGCTGCGCATCAACGAGCGCGAGGCGCGGCGTGTACGCGGAAAGTGGATGAGCCTGATCCCGCAAAGTCCGATGACGGCGTTGAACCCGGCAGTGACCCTACAAGCGCATTTTGATGCGGCTTGGCGGGCGCATGAAAGCTCGGGACGGGAGGCGCTGGCCTGTCGTCTGCGAGAAGTGATGGAAGAAGTTCAGTTGCCTTCAGGCGACGAAGGATTTCTGCGCAGCAAACCGGGACAGATCAGCGTGGGGCAGGCGCAGCGAGTCCTGATTGCGCTGGCTCTTCTGCATCGGCCTTCGATCCTGATTGCGGATGAACCAACGAGCGCGCTCGATCCGGTGACGCAGATGGAAATCGTGCGATTGTTGCAGCGCTTGACCCGTCGCCACGGAGTTGCGCTGCTTTACATCTCACACGACCTCGTGTCGGTTTTGCAGTTGTGCGATCGTCTGGCCGTGCTGCATGCAGGCACCATCGTGGAGTGCCTTTCGGTAGGTCAGATTGAGCAGGCACGACATCCGGCAACCCTGGCGCTGTTTGGTTCACTGCCAGTGCCAGCGCGGGTGTTGCTGGCCCATGCCGCATCGCGGAATGTTGCCGTGGAACGCAGTGGCACAGCAAGTCTTGCGTATCCACAGGAACGCGTCTCTTGAGGGAGTCGGCTAGATAGAAGAGGGACGTTGGACGAAGAGGAAGTGTCCGCGAATGAGTCAGGCGTATACCACCTTAGTTGTGTGTAGATTCTTCGATTTAGCGTGATGGAAACGCCTTTCCCACCGAAGAACTACTTGGCAGCGCCTGCATTAAAAATTTCCAACACTTCACGGCGGCGCGGAAAGAGCAAGAGATGAGACTACAAACAATCGGAACCAAGTTGTGGGGGAAGGCATTACTGATCATGTCGGCATTGATCCTCTGCTCGAACCTGGCATTCGCCGGCTCGCACAAGATATCGAAGGATCTGCGAGGAAAAGATCCTTCCAGTCAGGTGGATGTGATTGTCCAGTTCGATCATGCTCCTACAGCGACGTACCATCAGAAGATTGTGGACCGTGGCGGCAAGCTGAAACGTGAGCTTGGGAACTTCAAAGGCGCAGTGTATACGATGCCCGTTTCTGAACTGGAAGATCTGGCGAAGGATCCCGCGGTCAAATACATTTCGATGGATCGCCCGCTTCGCGGTTCCGGCACAACAAGCTGGGTGCTTGATTATCACAATGAAACGATCAACTCCTCGAACGCCTGGTCGCAGGGCCTGACCGGTGCCGGGATTGGCGTGGCGGTGATCGACAGCGGCATTGCGAACGTCTCCGATATCAACGCGACAAATGTCGTCTTCAGCGAGGACTTTACGAACTCGGGAAGCCCGCTTGACCAGTATGGACACGGCACGCACGTGAGCGGGATTATCGCAGGAAACGGAAGCAATTCGACCGGCACCAATGACACATACACATTCAAGGGCATCGCTTCTGGCGTGAACCTCATCAACCTTCGCGTCCTGGACCAGAATGGCGAAGGCACGGACAGCGAGGTGATCGCGGCGATTCAGGCGGCGATTCAACTGCAAAGCACGTACAACATTCGCGTGATCAATCTTTCGCTGGGAAGGCCGGTTCTGGAAAGCTATACGGTGGACCCGCTTTGCCAGGCGGTGGAACAGGCCTGGAAGGCTGGCATCGTGGTTGTGGTCGCGGCTGGCAACTACGGCCGCGATAACGATGCGGGGACATATGGGTATGGCACGATCACGGCGCCAGGTAATGATCCCTATGTGATTACGGTCGGAGCCATGAACACCCTGGGAACGCCGGATCGCACCGACGATGTGCCTGCTTCCTACAGTTCGAAAGGTCCTTCAATTGTCGATCAGATCGTGAAGCCGGATC
>JAJZHE010000208.1 GCA_021804655.1 Acidobacteriota bacterium | reverse complement strand
AAGTAGCGGTTGCGAAAGCTCTCCACCTTGATCCGCGCCGGCTGGCCCAGATACACATGCGCAATGTCGGACTCATCCACCTTGCCCTTCACATACACCTCGTGCGTATCGCCCAATGTCATCACCAGCGTCGCCGTCGAGCCGAGCACCAGGATGGAGCTGACCGCATCGCCGATCTGCACGTCGCGTGAGAGCACCACGCCGTCCATTGGCGCGGTAATCGTCGTGTAGCTGAGCTGCTCCAGCAGTTGGTCCAGCGTCGCCTGATTCTGCGTCACCTGCGCCTCGGCCTGCTTCAGCTTCGCCTGGTCCACGGCAATCGACGCGCGCGAGCTGTTCCGCTTGTTCAACTCCGCCTCATAGTCGCGCCGCGCATTGTCCAGCGACTGCTGCGGCACCAGACCCTGCTGGAACATCTTTTCATTGCGGTCCAGAGTCGTCTTGTACATCGGCAAGTCCGGTGCCTGCGCATTCACGCGATCCTGCGTGATGTCGGCTTCGATAATGCCGACGTTCGCCTTGGCCGCGCTCAACTGCGCGCGCTGCGCCGCCACCTGCGCTTCAATCTCCTGCTGGTCAAGCTGCGCCAGAGCCTGGCCTTTCTTCACGCGGTCATTGATGTCCGCGTACAGCTTCTCCACAATGCCGGAGGCCTTGGACTTCACCTCGACCTGGGTAATCGGCGTGATCTTGCCCGTTGCCACCACGGAGCGCATCACGTCGCCGCGCGACACCTTGGCCAGTTTGTTGGGATCGATGTGATTGCCCGATGCCAGATGCGCCACTCCAAGCCCTGCGCCCACCACCACCACGGCTGCGCCACAACCCAGCCATATCCAAAATCGCGATTTCTTCTTCGATGTCGCCAACCCACTCCTCCACACATTCCCAGCCATCGTCCGCAGAGATTGTCACCCGCAACTCCGGATCGCGACATCTCTGCATCACTAGCCCATACGTAACCGCTCGCAGATTCGTTCCATGCCGCACGAGTGTTAGACTCAGGTCCAAATGCACGGTCATGCGCTCTTCCAGTCGGTTGCCGTCGCCGCACTCATTCTGGCCAACGGATTCTTTGTGGCCGCCGAGTTTGCGCTTGTCTCGCTGCGTCGCACGCGGGTCGATCAGATGATTGAGGCCAAAGTCGACGGCGCATCGTCCGTGCGCCGTCTGCTTCTCGACCTCGACAGCTTTCTCTCCGCCGTCCAGCTTGGCGTCACGCTGTGCAGCCTCGCTCTCGGCTGGATCGGCGAACCACTTGCCGCCGGTTTTTTTCTCGATCTGCTGCGTGGCGTGCCTCACGCGCAAACCGTCGCCGGCATCCTTTCGGCCACTCTCGGCTTCGCGCTCATCACCTATCTCCACGTCCTGCTCGGCGAACTCACACCCAAATCCCTCGCCCTGCGCCGCGTGGAGCCGATGGCCATCGCCATCGCCGGACCCATGCTGCTTTTCATGGCGATTACGCGGCCAGCTTTGCGCTTCCTTCAGCGCTCGGCGCGCGCCGTCCTTGCCGTCTTCGGCGTCCCGCTCACCGTCGAGCTTTCCGCTCATTCGCCGGAGGAACTCAAGCTCACCGCCTCCGCCACGCGCCGCATGGAACTCATCTCACCCTTTCAGGAGCGGCTCATCCACGGCGCTCTGGAACTGGACGAAATCACTGTCCGCCAAGTCATGACCCCGCGCCAGAAGATCGTCTCGCTGCCCGCCGAAATGCTCATCGAAGAGGCCAGCGCCAGCATCAACGATCATCTCCACTCGCGCGTTCCCGTCTATGAGCACGCGCCCGAGCACATCGTCGGCATCGTCTATGCCAAGGACGTGGCCCGCCTCATGCACTTCCTGCGCACCGCCACCACGCGCTCCCCGAATGCGCCCATCGCCGAGCTTCGCCTGCGCCAGATCATGCGCGACGTCCTCATGGTGCCAGAGACCAAATCCGTCGCCGGACTCATGGAAGACTTGCAGCGGCGCCGGCGTCAGATCGCCATCGTCGTCGATGAATACGGCACCACCTCCGGCCTTGTCACCGCCGAAGATCTCATCGAACAGCTCACCGGCGAGATCGAAGACGAGTTCGACGATCCCGTCCGTCCCATCCTCACCACAGCCTCCGGCGCGCTTCTGCTGGAGGGCAGTCTCAATCTCCGTGATCTGGAGACGCAGATGCAATGGTCCTTGCCCCGCGACGGCGATGTGGAAACGCTTGCCGGCTTTGCGCTCACTCAACTCGGTCGCATCCCCCGGCCCAACGAATCCTTTGTCTTCGATGGCCGCCTCTTCACCATCACGGAGATGGATGGCTACCGCATCCGGCAGATGCGCGTCGAACCCGTGCCGCCTGCATCTGTCGCGTCTTCCCATGCAGCCGATGCTCATCCCGGCAAAGGCCAACCGGCATGATCCAGAACTCGCCGCAAAAGCACACGACGCAAAGCCATCTGGCCACCATCGCGCTCGGCGCCAACATCGATTCCTCCGTCGGCGCGCCCGCGGCCACGCTCGCCGCCGCCATCGAGCGCCTGAGCACACTGGGCTTGCTCCTGGCGCAATCCTCCATCTGGCGCACGCCGCCCGTCGGTTTTGCCCATCAGCCCTGGTTTCACAACGCCGTCGTCCAGCTTCGCACCGCGCTTCCGCCTGCTTCGATGCTGCAAAACCTGCTCGGCATCGAAGCCATCTTCGGACGCGACCGCTCCGCTGCGCTGCCCAACGGTCCGCGCACACTCGATCTGGACCTGCTCCTCTTCGACGACGTCATCCTCGCCACCGCTGAACTCGCTCTGCCGCACCCGCGCCTCACCGAACGCGCCTTCGTCCTGCTGCCACTGGCAGAGATCGCGCCCACGCTCATCCATCCCATCACGCGCCGCACCATCGCCGAACACCTCGCCGATCTGCCCGCCGCGGATCGCGATGCCTGCACTCGTATCGCAGGCACGCGCACTGCGTGACGAAAATTCCCAGCCACGCCGCTCGGTTACAGTAGAAAAATGCCGACAGCGTCCAGATCCGAGTGGAAGAGCGAGATTGCCGCGCTCACCCGTCTGGCCGTGCCCGTCGTCCTCAGCGAACTCGGCTGGATGGCGCAGGGCATCGTAGACACGATCATGGTGGGTCGTCTCGGCCCGGACTCGATCGGCGCCGTCGCTCTGGGCAACGCCGTCTTTTATACGCCGTCCCTCTTTGGCATCGGCCTGCTGCTCGGCCTCGATACCGCTGTCGCGCAGGCCTTTGGTCGCGGCGACCACGACGACTGTCATCGCTGGCTCGCGCAGGGCATCTATCTCGCTCTCGGCATCGCGCCCATTCTCATGCTGCTCGTTTTTCTGGCCAGCTTTGGATACGCGCGCTTTGGCATTGCGCCCGAGGTTGCTCATCCCGCCGCGGCTTATCTGCGCGTGCTCGTCTTCAGTCTGCCTCCACTGCTCATCTACGGCGCCGCGCGTCGTTACCTCCAGGGCGTCGGCCAGGTCAAGGTCATCACCCTCACCTACATCCTCGCCAATCTGCTCAACTGGGCAGGGAACTGGCTGCTCATCTACGGTCACTGGGGCTTTCCCGCGCTGGGCGTGCGTGGCTCGGCTCTCTCCACCGTCATCGCCCGCATCGGAATGGCGCTTTCGCTTCTGGCCTTGGCCTGGCGCTATGAACGCCGCCGCGGCCACCCGCTTTTTCATCACTGGGCCGGTCCCCAGTGGCAGCGCATCCGTTCGCTCATCCGCCTCGGCCTGCCCGCCGCTGGGCAAATCACCCTCGAAGTCGGCGCCTGGAACACCGCCAC
>JAJZHE010000058.1 GCA_021804655.1 Acidobacteriota bacterium | reverse complement strand
CTGCCCTCTGTCTCCGGGGCAACCTCCGGGAAACAGAAGACCGGCTTCCCACTTCCTGCACGAGTCTCAATATCCTTGACACCACTGCTCTGTGAACCCTGCGCTGTGAACCCTGCGCTCATGCGATTGCCCTGACAGCCTCGGCACTCCTTCTGCTCGGCCAACTTCCGGAACACCTCTCCTAAATGCTTGTAGTGATTGCCGTACAGTACCTTCCTTCGGCACTTCGGTATAAATACAATGCGGTACTTGCACTCCAACTTCGAGTTGCTTAAGCTATCGAATTCGTCCATCCAGTTTCTCCTGTCATGCGCTTGGCAGCTCACGACACGGAGTCTCTGGGTGGACTCCAGAAAGTGTCAAACTTCTACTGCTTCCCCTGCAGAGCCTGAGGAACTCCCGCTTGGAGTAGTTGAAGAAAGATTGCGAGAACCCACTAAACACGGCACACCATACATGGCAT
This sequence comes from Acidobacteriota bacterium, assembly GCA_021804655.1. Classification (GTDB taxonomy): domain Bacteria; phylum Acidobacteriota; class Terriglobia; order Terriglobales; family Acidobacteriaceae; genus Acidicapsa. Next base: position 14,434 of record JAJZHE010000058.1, on the reverse strand, counting down.
GCCGCCTTCCGCGCAGACGAAATGCCGACCGTAGTCTTGCGCGTCCTCGGCGGAATCAGCACACCGTCAACAAAACCGTTGTGCGCCGATGAACAGAGTCGTGTGCGTCAGATCACAGTCGAACGTGCCGTCCGGGTGGGAAAATCACCGGCATGGAGCAACTTCCCCGCATCATTCAGGGCGGCATGGGCGCAGGCGTCTCAAACTGGCGGCTGGCGCAGGCAGTTTCGCGCCTGGGAGAGCTTGGCGTGGTGTCGAGCACGGCCATCGACCAGATATTTATCCGTCGCCTGGGGATGGGCGACCCCGATGGAATGATGCGGCGTGGCGTGGAGATGTTTCCCTTTCAACAGATGGCGCGACGCGTGTGGCAGGAGTATTTTGTGCCCGGCGGCAAGCCTGCCGCCTTTCGCTCCACGCCAATGCACACGCGCCAGGACGCGCGGAAGCTGGTGGAGCTATGCGTGCTCAGCAACTTTGTCGAGGTTGCGCTGGCGCGGATGGGGCACAAGCAGGCGGTGGGCATCAATCTGCTGGAAAAGGTGCAGACAGTCCACCTGGCGTCGCTCTATGGGGCCATGCTTGCCGGCGTGGGATATGTGCTGATGGGAGCCGGAATTCCGCTGCACATTCCCGGAGTGTTGGACCGGCTGGCGGCGCATGAGCCAGCCGAGTATCGGCTGAGCGTGACGGGCGCGCCCACAGAGACGGTGATGCGCTTCAATCCCAGGGAGTTTGCCGAGGGCGAGCGGGCAGTATTCGAACTGCCCAGGCTGACACGTCCAAAGTTTCTGGCGATTGTCTCATCCAACACCCTGGCGACCACGATGCTGCGACGCGCGAATGGACGTGTGGATGGACTGGTGGTGGAGACGCATCGCGCCGGTGGCCACAACGCCCCTCCACGCGGAAAAGCGCTGCGCACAGAGGCCGGCGAGCCGGTCTACGGGGAGCGTGACCAGGTGGATTTCGCGGGGCTGCGCGCGCTCGGGGTGCCGTTCTGGCTGGCGGGCAGCTATGCAAGCCCCGATCGACTGAGCGAGGCGCTGGAGCTGGGCGCGACAGGCGTGCAGGTGGGCACGGCATTCGAGTTTGCCGAGGAATCAGGGCTGGAACCGGGGTTGAAGGCAGCCGTGCTGGCGCAGATCCAAACGGACCGCGCAGAGGTTTTCACGGATCCGCTGGCCTCACCGACCGGCTTCCCGTTCAAGGTGGTGCAACTGGCCGGAACGCTCTCCGAGCCGGAGATATATGCAGCTCGGGAGCGGGTTTGCGATCTCGGGTTCCTGCGCGAGCCGTATTGGATTGACGAGAGCGGCCCGTCGGCTTCTGCAGAAGCAGCGCTGACGAATTGCGCGGGCTTGGAAAATCAGAAGGGGCGGATCGGATATCGCTGTTCAGCCGAGCCGGTGGCGGCGTTTGTGGCCAAAGGCGGCAGTGCTGATGAGACTCTGGGACGCAAGTGCCTGTGCAATGCGTTGCTGGCCAATATCGGACTGGCGCAGCAGCGCAGCGATGGACGAACGGAGCTGCCGCTGGTGACCGCCGGAGATGGCATCAACGAGGTTGCGCGATTTTTGCCTCCAGGCAGCAGCAGCTACAGCGCAGCCGATGTTGTGTACTCCATGCAGCCATTGCATGGGGTACACAAAAAACTTGAAGAGGTCACAAAGCCAGACGCAGCCGCGAGTTGATGACCGCGAGCAACACAAAGGCAGGAGCAAGGTCGCGGACTGCTGGCGCGTTTGCGCTTCAGTGCAGGTGGATGGTGTGAATGAAGCTGCGCAGGCCCGTGGCGAGAATCTGCACGCCAATGCAGAAGAGGATGAACGACGAGAGGCGCATGAGGACGACCGTGCCTGTGCCGCCGAGCATGCGCGCTGCATTACGCGCCCAGCGATAGCAGATGTAAACAATGGCGCAGACCAGCGCCGAGCCGAGAATGGAGGCGATGAGCACCATGGGCGAGAAAAAACTGGGTGCACGCAACTGCGAAGGCAGGTGAGCGCCGAGCGCGATGGCGACCGAGATGGAGCCGGGACCAACGGTGATGGGCAGCGTGTACGGGAAAAATGCCTGTGCAAGAACCTCTTCGGGATTCGGCGTGGCGGGGCGATCCTTCTGCCCGTCTTTGGTCAGCAGTTGCCAGCCGCTGGAGGCGACAACCAGGCCGCCTCCGATCTGTACGGCATAGAGCGAGATGCCAAAGAAGGAGAGTATCTTGCCGCCCACAATCATCGAGACGACCAGCAGGCAGAAGCTGTAAAAGGTGATGCGCGAGACCAGATGTTTTTGCAGCGTGGAGTCCAGCGAATCGACCATGGAGAGGAAGACGGCGGCGCTGCCAATGGGATTGACGATAGGAAAGAGCGTGGCAAGAACGAGGATGGTGGCCTCGGCCGTGCGGGAGACAAGATCGAGAATGGAGGCAAAGTTCATGGGGCCAGACTCTTGTAACGGCGACGAAGTTTATCTCCGCGCACTCACACTGATGGTAACGTGACGGCGGCTGCCATTGCAGGCAGCCGCTCCATGGAGTCAGCCGCGGGCTGACTTCCGCGACGGACTCACGACAGGGATATCTGCTGCGTTCTCGTTGGTCATCCATGAATCGCGGCAGATGGAAGTGGCTCCGGCGATCGCTGGAAGGCTCGGGCACAGCTCGGGATGCAGTTCACGAGGCATGCGCAACCGGGAAGCCGGGAATAAGCATCTGAGCGTGAACGGGAACTGGCTGCGAAGCCTTGCGTGGGCCGCGTTTGCGCGCGCTCATCACGCGAATGCGCTCGATCAGATCAGCAGGCGAGGAGTTGCCTTTGCCCAGAAAGGCGTCGGCTTGGTGTGGACGCTCCCCGGAGCGTACGATTTCGCTGGTCAGAATCATGGGCAGCTCGGGCATGAGCTGCTTGAGCTGGCCGATCAACGTATTGCCGTCAAGCTGGGGCAGGCGCAGCTCGGCAAGCACCAGATCGACGTGTTGTGTGGTGATGATTTCAATCGCTTGCTGAGGCGTCGAGGCGGTGAGGGCGCGAAAGCCGCGGGTTTCCAGCAGGAAGCTGCGGACGGCGAGAGCGCGTTCACTGGAGTCAATGCAGAGGATGATTTTTCGAGGACGCATGGACGGAGTTTGGTTCCTTTCAGAAATCTTGGGCAAAGCGCAGGGGTCTCCCGTGCGCGCCGTGGACGCGATTGTGAGCGGCATCGACCCAGCGATGCAAACAGTTTGTTGGGGTCAGCGTCGGCGAGTGCGCCAGCGTGCCACCCGAGGCATTGCAGAGGTGGCGGGGTGATCCCATCCGCAGCGAAAACAACCAACGTGAAGCAGCAACGTTTACCGAGAGTACGGCGAGCAGCGCGGGAACGCAACGGGGGAAAAATGGGCGAAACAGCGGTGGTGGAAACGGTGCAATTGCGGGAAACTCGGCCAGAATGCAGAGCGGGAACGAGTTAGGCGAGGAGGGGGCTGAGGAAAGCGTGTGCAGAAGAGCCGGAAAAGCAGGAAGGTTGCCCCGAAGAAAGTGCTGTCAAGCGAAATATACAGGGCACGAAGAGGGGCAGAAGCGACCTACAGCTCAACCAGCGGACGAGGCAGGCGAGTCCGCGCGCGATCCAGAAACAATCGCATGCGCAGAGCCTCAGCACGCTGCATGGCGATGAGTTTGCGATGGCGGCGTAGGTGGTCTTCGTGATGAAGATGGACGAGATTCAGCTCATCGGTGGCAGCATCCCGTTCAAGACCGGCGATACGATCTTCGACAGTTTTGCGGAAGCGCGGACTGATTTCCATGGAGTCGCAGTTGGGAAGAGAAGTCGGCATGGCGCACCTCGCATTTTTTTGCAAAAACCTCTCAAGTTTTTGCATCTGATGCCGATGATAGCGAGATCGGCGTCTGCGTGCCAGATTACTGCAAGGCGTGACGCTGGTGTATGGGTGTGCGGAAATGGCACACTCGCGGTCGCGCGCGACGGAGATGCAATTCATCTGCCTTCAAAGGCAAGATTCCAGGCGTTCGTTGCAGGCGTGCTTCCCGATAGACAGAACCCATCCGCCACAGAGATGAAGACCGCAGACTGGACCGAAGCCATCGGTCCGCTCGCACACATGCAGCCGCGCATCAGGCACCGCGCATCAGGCACCGCGCGTCAACCCTTCGCTGCCATCGCATCCAGCGCCAGATTCAGCTCCAGCACGTTCACCCGTGGTTCGCCCAGCAGTCCCAGTTGCCGCTGCGTAATATGCTCCTGTACCAGCGCTTCCACGCTCTTCACCGGCAGATGCCGCTTCGCTGCCACGCGTGGCACCTGATAGAGCGCCGCAGCGGGCGTAATGTCCGGGTCCAGTCCCGAAGCCGACGCCGTCACCAGGTCCACCGGCACAGGCGCGCCGTTCTGCTCCGCGGCCACGCTGGCCTCGGTGCGGTCGATCAGCGCCTTGCTCGTCGGAGCCAGGTTTGACCCTGACGACGCACTGGCATCGTAGCCGATGCCTGCCGCCGAAGGGCGGCTATGGAAATATCCCGGCCCGGTGAACGGCTGCCCGATCAGCGCCGACCCCACCAGATGACCGTCCTGCGTAATCAACTCGCCGTCGGCCTGTTTTGGATACAGCAGCCGCGCCACGGCCGTCACCGCCAGCGGATACGCCAGGCCCAGCAGAACCGACGTCATCAGCGTGTACAGAATCGCAATTGTGATGTGCTTCTTCATATCTCCCGTTCTCCTGTTACGCAAGCCCAACTGCGGTGATGATCATGTCGATCAGCTTGATGCCCACAAACGGAACCAGCACGCCGCCCAGTCCATACACCACCAGATTGCGCTGCAACAGCGCCGCCGCCGACATCGGCCTGTACGCCACGCCGCGCAGCGCCAGCGGGATCAGCGCCACAATCACCAGCGCGTTGAAGATGATCGCCGACAGAACCGCCGACTCCGCATTGTGCAGATGCATGATGTTCAACGCATTCAACACCGGAAAAACGCCGGCAAACATCGCCGGAAGAATCGCGAAGTATTTGGCTATGTCGTTGGAGATCGAGAACGTGGTCAACGCGCCGCGTGTCATCAGCAACTGCTTGCCGATGGCCACAATCTCAATCAGCTTGGTCGGGTTGCTGTCCAGATCGACCATGTTGCCGGCCTCTTTGGCCGCCTGCGTGCCGCTGTTCATCGCCACGCCCACATCGGCCTGCGCCAGCGCCGGTGCGTCGTTGGTGCCGTCGCCGGTCATGGCCACCAGTTTGCCCTCGGCCTGCTCGCGCTTGATCAGGTCCATCTTGTCCTTCGGTTTGGCCTCGGCCAGAAAGTCGTCCACACCCGCTTCGCGCGCAATCGCCGCAGCCGTCAACGGATTGTCGCCGGTAATCATCACCGTGCGAATGCCCATGGCGCGCAGTTGATCGAAGCGCTCCTTCATGCCGCCCTTCACAATGTCCTTCAGGTGGATGACTCCCAGCGCGCGCCCATTTTCCGCCACCACCAGCGGCGTGCCGCCGCTGCGCGCCACGCCTTCCACCGCATCGCGCACCTCCGACGGCAGCTTCGTCCCGTGCTCTTCCAGATACCGCGCAATCGCGTCCACTGCGCCTTTGCGGATGCTGCGCCGGTCCACTTCAATGCCGCTCATGCGCGTCGTCGCAGAAAAGGGGATAAACTCCGCGTTCAGCTTGCTCAGCTCGCGCCCGCGCAGTCCGAACTGCTCCTTCGCCAGCACCACGATGGAGCGACCCTCCGGCGTCTCATCCGCAAGCGAAGATAACTGCGCAGCATCGGCAAGCTGTTCCCCGCTCACGCCCGGCGCGGCGATGAATTCAGACGCCTGTCGATTGCCGATGGTGATCGTGCCCGTCTTGTCCAGCAACAGCGTATTCACGTCCCCCGCCGCTTCCACCGCGCGGCCAGACGTCGCCAGAACATTATGCTGCACCAGCCTGTCCATGCCCGCAATTCCGATCGCCGACAGCAGCCCGCCGATCGTCGTCGGAATCAGGCACACCAGCAGCGAGATCAGCACAAAGATCGTCTGCGGCGCGCCGGAGTACATCGCAAACGGTTGCAGCGTCACGACTGCCAGCAGAAAGATGATCGTCAACCCGGCGAGCAGAATGTTCAACGCAATTTCATTCGGCGTCTTCTGTCGCTCGGCTCCTTCCACCAGCGCAATCATGCGATCCAGAAAAGTCTCGCCGGGATTCGAGGTAATCCGCACCGTGATCGCATCGCTCAGCACGCGCGTCCCGCCCGTCACCGCAGAGCGGTCGCCGCCTGCTTCGCGGATCACCGGCGCAGACTCGCCCGTAATCGCCGACTCATCCACCGACGCAACGCCTTCCACAATCTCACCGTCGCCGGGAATCATCTGTCCGGCCACTGCGCGGATCAGATCGCCCGCACGCAACTGCGAGCTTGGCACCTCCTCCATGTTGCCGGCCTTGTTCATCCGATACGCCGTCGTCTCCGACTTCGCCAGGCGCAGCGCATCGGCCTGCGCTTTGCCGCGACCCTCGGCCATCGCTTCGGCAAAGTTCGCAAACAGCACCGTGAACCACAGCCACAGCGTAATCTGCAGATCGAAACGGAAGTGTCCCGTATGCAGCACGGTGTTCCTCACCAGCAACACACTCGTCAACACGCTGCCCACTTCCACAACAAACATGACCGGGTTCTTCATCATCAACTGCGGCGCCAGCTTGCGCAGCGCATCCACGCTGGCACGGCGCACAATGGCGCCATCAAACAACGAGCGGCGTCCCTTCAACTCTCTTGTGGTCGACATACTCTCTCCAAATCTCTTTAGTACGCGTGGCCCGCATGCAGCAGCAGATGTTCCAGCACTGGCCCCAGGCTGATTGCCGGAAAAAATGTGAGCGCACCCACAATCACGATCACCGCAACCAGCAGCACCGTGAACAGCGGCGTTGTGACGGGAAAAGTGCCCGCGCTTGCCGGCACGATCTTCTTCCGCGCCAGGTTGCCGGCAATCGCCAACATCGGCACAATCATCAGAAAACGCCCAACAAACATCGCAATGCCAATCGAGTAGTTGTACCAGTGCGTGTTCCAGTTGGAGCCGGCAAAAGCCGATCCGTTGTTGCCCGTCGCCGAGGCATACGCGTACAGAATCTCCGTAAGCCCGTGCGGCCCCTTGTTCGCCAGCACGCTCAGTCCGGTCGTCGGCATCATCACGGTGACCGCCGCAAAGCCCAGAATCACCAGCGGAAAGATCAGCAGATACAACATCGACATCTGCACGTCGTAGCTCTCGATCTTCTTGCCCAGGTACTCCGGCGTGCGTCCCACCATCAGTCCCGCGATGAACACCGCGATCACCACGAAGACCAGCATTCCATATAGCCCTGCGCCCACGCCGCCGAAGACGATCTCACCCAGCAGAATGTTCACCAGCGGCACCATGCCGCCCAGCGGCGTAAACGAATCGTGCATCGCGTTCACCGCGCCGCAGCTTGCATCCGTCGTCACCGTGGCAAAGAGCGCCGAGTTCGCCACGCCGAACCGCACCTCTTTACCCTCCATGTTGCCGCCCGACTGCTGCTCGGTGCGTTGCTGCGCCACGTTGTGCATCAGCGGGTTCGGCTGCGACTCCGCCCAGTAGCACGTCGTCACGCCGATGGCGAACAGGATCGTCATCGCCGCCAGCACGGCACGTCCATGCTTCGGCGAACCCACCATCTGCCCCAGCGTCACCGTCAGGCCCGCGGGAAGAATGAAGATCGAGAGCAGTTGCAGAAAGTTCGTCAGCGGCGTCGGGTTCTCAAACGGATGCGCACTGTTCGCGTTGAAGAAGCCGCCGCCGTTGGTGCCCAGCATCTTGATCGCCTCCTGCGAAGCCACCGGCCCCTGCGCAATCACCTGCGTCGTCACCGTCGTGCCCTTGCCGTCCGCGCCCGTCACCGTCTGCGGCTCCACCAGCGTCGCCTTGTCATACGGGCGGAAGTTCTGCACCACGCCCTGCGAGACCAGCGCAATCGCAAAGACAAACGACATCGGCAGCAGCACCCACAGCGTGCCGCGTGTCAGGTCCACCCAGAAGTTGCCCAGCGTACTGCTTTCCCGGCGCGCAATCCCGCGCACAAACGCAATCGCCAGCGCCAGGCCAACAGCCGCCGACCAGAAGTTGTGCGTCGCCAACCCCAGCATCTGCGTCAGGTAGCTCATCGTCGATTCCGGCACATAGCTCTGCCAGTTTGTGTTCGTCGTAAACGAGATCGCCGTATTCAGCGCCACATCGGGAGCCACACCCGGCAGGTGCTGCACATTCAGCGGCAGCAGCCCCTGCAGCCGCTCCACGGCATACGTCAACCCCAGCGTCGCCGTACTGAAGGCAAGCATCGCCACGGCGTACTCGGTCCAGCGCATCTCGTGCTCGGCATCGATGCCGGTCACTCGATAAAGCAGCCGCTCCACCGGGCCAAAAACCCCATCCGGCCACGTCCGTCGGCGCTCGAAGACACGCGTCATGTAACTGCCCATCGGCTTCGCCAGCAGCAACACCAGCGCGATGAACAGAAGAATCTGCAACCAGCCATTGAGAGACATCAGAATTTCTCCGGTTTCAAAAGCGCATACACCAGGTAAATCAGCAATAGTGCCGCAAGAATCAGCGGAACAACGTTCTCCATCATCGTGAACTCCCTTTCAGACGGTCACATCCCTCGACATACAACAGCGCAACCGGGAACAGGATCGCCAACATCAGAAGTGAGATCAAATCTGCCATCATATGCTCCTTACATTCGTCCGCGGAGACAGGCGCGCAACGCCTGTCTCCGTTCAGGTTCAAAAGTGCCAGATCAGATCGGCAGCAATCGTCAGCGATGAGGTCTTGCCCCGACCCGCCGCCAGTGTCACGCCTGGCGAGTTGGCAATCCACTCCTGCGTGTCGCTGGCGATCGAACTGCCCGCGCTGATATCCGTGCATGACACCGATCTTCCATCCAGAGTCCGATAGGTGCTATAGCACTTCGTATAACTCAACTCCGGGCGGAACGTGATCGTCGAACCTGCCCAGAAATCGAAACCGACCATGTGCTCTTCATAGCCCGCAGGCGTCCCCGTGCGTTGCCCCTTGATGTCGTCCACATACTCATTGCGGATGTTCAGCGAAGCCGTGTTGTGCCAGAAATTGTGCTCCAGATAATTCGTGATCGCCCACTCCGGCGCGAAGCAATTCGACGACTGCTGCGAGACGGCAAGCCGAGGATCTTGGCACACCGCGCCGAAGTTCAGATTCACACCCGCTCCATTGGTCTCCGGCCACGGATGCGCAGGCGTCCGCGCATAGCCGCCGTTGTACCAGTACATATTCGGCACCTCGCGCATGTACTGGTACCAGGCTTCCGTGTCCGTGTGCCAGTTCGCATTGATGCGGTGATACCACGTCTCGTAGTACGCAGTCAGGTTGTTATACGCATACTTGCCGTCGTTGATCGTGTTGTCGCAGGTATTCAGAGCGTCGCCGCCGTTGTGCCATGTATAGATGGCGCAGACATTGCCCGTCACCTTGGCGTCGGTCGTCCATGGAGCCGTGTCGCAGCCGGGCGAGATGCCGCCCTGCACCGTCCAGTGCCCGTTGATCTTCGTCGTCACATTGACACCCATCTGCGTATAGCAGTCATAGGTATAAAGAATCGAGTGCGAATAGGTGTAGTTGTTCGGCGCCAGTTGCGCCTCGATATCCGGCAGCGAGATATACCGGCCCACGCGCACCACCGTGCCTTCGCCCACATGCGGCAGATAGAAGTCGAGATAAAACATCACCGGATCGAAGCCATACTGCGCATTCTTCACCAGCAACTGCTGGCTCAGAATGCCGTGCGAAGTTGTAAACCGATAGTCGGTTCCATACAACCCGGTCGCACGATAACCCCAGTCGAAGTGATCGTTCTGCGTCGTGTCCTCCAGCCGCTCGAAGTAGAGCGCAAACTGGTCCAGTTGCACCGTGTTCGAGTACACATCATAGGCCGCCGGCGCGTTCGCCGCAATCCCCTTGGCCGCATTCGTCTTGTTGTTCGTCGAGCCGTTCGCTCCCACCTCGACCCAACCGTAGATCTTGTTCACGCCCTTGTTCTGGTCGATGGCCTGCATCAGCGGATAGGTCTGTCCGTCCGGCGCTCCAATCACGACCGTGCCCCCGATCGGCCAGTCGCTCGCAGGATAGGGCGGAGAAAAGATGGGTGCCAACGCACCACGACGCGGCTGCTGCGGCACTGCGGTGCCGGGACCATTGCCCGCCCAGTCCGCCACATAAGCGCGGCCCCAGCGGTGGAAAAAATCCGGGCGCGGCGATTGCGGAATCGCTGTCTTCGCCTGCGCCTCTGCTTTCTTCTCTGCTTTCTTCATCGCGGCGCTCTTCATCGCGCTCTTCGACACATTTAGCGTCTCGGGCTGCGTCCCAGCCGTTCCGTCACTTCCGTTTTGCGCCACTGCAAACGACGTGGCAAAGACCCAGGCTGTTGCAATCATCACGTACTTCCATTGCATCGAGTGCTTCTTCAGCATCTGCCCTGTCGGGGTTTGGAGTCTGTTTGAAATGCGTAAAAAATCCGTAAGTTTTTTGCGCCGGGAATCTCCTGCGCCGGATGGGCAACGCTGGACCGCATCCGCTACAACAACCACCGGGCACTGCACTGAGTCGGACATGAGGAAAACCTCCATGCCTTCAGTGAACGCCCGTTGCCTGTTGGAAGTCCGTAGGGAGAGCGTTGAGAGTGCGTAGTGAATTCGTTAAGAAGTTGTAGATGCGCCGCGCAGACGATAGCCCACCCACGGCTCGCTCTCGATATAGCGTGAGCTGTCCGTGCTGTCCAGTTTCTTGCGCAACTGCGCCACCAGCACGCGCAGATACTCCGGCTGCTCCTCGCCTGCCGGTCCCCAGATGCTGCGCAGCAACTGCCGATGCGTCAGCACGCGGTCAGGATTGCTGGCCAACTGGAGCAGCAGGTCAAACTCCTTCGGCGTCAGGTGCGTCTCTACACCGCGCACGCTCACACGCCGCGTCGCCGCGTCGATGTGCAGCTCGCCCACCGTCATCACCGCCGGCGGTGGTTCGTTGCGCAGCCCCTTGCGCAGATTCGCGCGCACCCTTGCCAAAAGCTCCTGCATGCTGAATGGCTTCGTCACATAATCGTCCGCGCCTTCATCAAGTGCAGCCACCTTGATCGGTTCCTGCTCGCGGACCGACAACACAATGATCGGAATCTCGGAGATTGCGCGAATCGCACGCGTCAGCTCCAACCCGTCCATCTCCGGCATCGACAAATCGGTAATCACCATGTCTGGCGCAAAGCTCTTGAACAGCGTGAACGCCTCCATGCCGTTGTTCGCCACAGACACCTCATACCCACTGCTCTGCAGCGAAGTCCGCAGCACCCGCGTAATCTGCCGCTCATCGTCCACAATCAGAATCTTCATCCGCGGTTCTCCTGGGTCACTATATGCAGGTCCACATGCGGCGCTGCCGACATGAACCGCTGGATAGCCAGATAGTACATCCACTTTTTCAGTCCGTGCAGCGCCGACCGGCCAAAGATCGCCTGCGTGATCCGATTCTCACTCACAAACGCTGCCGTCGTCGCCGGGATATTCTTCCCCGAAAGCTGCACAATCTGCGCGCCCAGATTTTTTGCAAACAACAGACTCGCCTCCAGGGTTCGACTGCGCTCCGGGTCGCGATCGCGATCGCTCTTCACATGCACCACATAGAACTCGCCGTTCAGTCCCTCGGCCAGCCGCGCTCCGCGCGCAATCAGGTCGCGCGCTTGCGCGCTGGCGCTGATGCACACGGCCACCTTCTCCGTCACCGCCCAGTGCGCTCCCAGATGCTTGGCCTTCACATAGTCGTCCAATACGCGATCCACAGCGCGCGTCACCCGATGCAGAGCCATCTCCCGCAACGCAATCAGATTTCCGCGTCGGAAAAAATTCGCCAGCGCGCGCTCCGCGCGATCCAGCGGATAGATGTCGCCGCGCCGCATCCGCGTCGCCAGCGCCTCTGGCGTCAGATCGCTGATCACAATCTCATCCGCGCGATCCAGCACCCAGTCCGGCACCGTCTCCCGCACCGCAATCCCCGTCAGGCTCTGCACGCGCGGCGTCAGGCTCTCCACATGCTGCACATTGATCGTGCTCAGCACATCGATCTTGTTTTCCAGCAGCAGCAGAACATCTTCGTAGCGTTTGGCAAAACGGCTGCCTTCGATGTTCGTATGCGCCAGTTCGTCCACCAGCACCACCTGCGGCCGACGCTCCAAAATCCCGCTCAGATCCATCTCGTGAAACAGCGTCCCTTTGTAGTCGATCGCGCGCGGCGCCACCTGCTCCAGCTTTTCGGCCAACTCCGACGTTCCCTTACGGCCATGCGTCTCCACATAGCCGATCACCACGTCCTCGCCGCGAGCGTGTCGCCGAATCCCCTCGCTCAACATGCTGAAGGTCTTCCCAACGCCCGGCGCATAGCCCAGAAACACCTTGAACCGTCCGCGCGTCTTCTCCGGCTCGGCTGCCGTCAACCAGTCCTCGGGGCGTTTCCTTGGTGCCTCACCTTGTCCCAACGTCGTAGTATCTCCTTGTGAACTCTCCGCGCATTCTCGTCACCGTCAAGTGGTCAACTGCGGCAGTGGTCCTTGCCGGAATTGTAGCCGCTTGCCACCTGAAGCTCCATGTCAACCAGACCACCGTCGCTCTCACCCTGCTGCTTTACGTGCTCTTTCTGGCCGCGCGCTGGGGTCTGCGTTACGCCGTCGTCATGTCCGTCGCCGCCACTCTGCTTTACAACTATTACTTTCTGCCGCCCATCGGCACGCTGATCATCAATGACCCGCAAAACTGGCTCGCGCTCTTTGCCTTTCTCACCACTGCCGTCGTCGGCGCGCGGCTTTCGGAGCGAGCGCGCACGGAGGCTCTCGACGCACGGCTTCGCCAGCGTGAGATCGAGGTGCTCTACGGCCTTGGACGCGAGCTGTTGCAGACGGAAAATGTCGCCGGCATGCTCAATGCCGTCGCCCCCGCCGTCAAGCTCGCAACGCATGCCGACGCCGTCCTGTTTTACCTGCTCGAAGGCGACCGCCGCTATCTGGCAGGCGATCCCTCCGCCATTCCCATGGACGAGATCGGCATGCGCCAGCACGCTCTCACCCTCCCGGCCGCACACACCGTCACGGACACGGTCACAACCACCCACTTCGGCGCCACGGAATCGCGCATCCCCATCCGCGTCGGCGTCCGCCCCCGCGGCCTGCTCATCGTCAAAGGAGTCCATCTCTCCAACGACACGCTGGAGGCCATCGGCGGCCTCGTCAGCATCGCGCTCGACCGCGCTCAAGCGCTCGACAACGTCACGCGCGCCGAAGCCGCCAAGGCAAGCGAGCGTCTCCGCTCCCTCATGATCGACTCCATCACACACGAGCTGCGGACCCCGCTCACCTCCATCAAAGCCTCCGCCACCACGCTCCTTCTGCACGACCCCGCCAACCCGGAAAAGATTGCACCGGCCCTCGGCCCCACGGAGCGCTACGAACTGCTGACCGTCATCAACGAGGAGTCGGATCGACTCAACCGCCTCGTCTCCGAGGCCGTCGAAATGGCTCAACTCGATGCGCAGGAGGTCCACATGACCTTCGCCCCCACGCAACTCGACTCCATCGTCGAATCTGCCCTCCGCGCCTGCTCCGTTGTGCTTGCCGACCACGATCTCCACCAGCACATTCCACCTCTTCCGCCCGTCATCGCCGACCCCGACTACATCGAAAAAGTCCTCATCAATCTGCTGGAAAATGCCGCCAAATACTCCGCTGCCGGATCTTCCATCTTCCTCTCGGCAGAACGGCGCGGACCCACCGTCATCCTCTCCGTCGCCGACCATGGGCAAGGCATCGATCCCTCCGAACAGGAACTCATCTTCGAACGCTTTTACCGCGCACAATCCTCCAGCCACAAAACCTCAGGCACCGGCATGGGTCTGGCCATCTGCCGCGCCATCCTCGAAGCCCATCACGGAGCACTTTCCCTCACCTCCAGACCCGGTGAAGGCTCCGTCTTCTCCGTCACGCTCCCACTGGCAGACTCCGCAGGACATCTTTGATGGCTGCGCCGCTCACATGATCCGGACGATCGCGTCGGCGCGCACTTGAAGAAGATCGCAGATATTTTTGAGCCGATCGACGAACGTTGATTCCAGGGTGTGTTCAGTGGCGAAAAAGAGATGAGGAAAATAGCCTGAACGACTACAGCGTGTTTCATAAACCAGGAAAAGCAGGAAATCCCCCGGATGAGACCCGTAATCAAAGCGGGTCCCAGAAAATCGGCCTGAGTCACTTTGGCGTATATGAAACACGCTCTACTGGCCGCTGTAAAAACCGGAGCGCGTGCGCACCGTGAGGCCCGGCTTGTTCACGTTGATCGTCAGGCTGTGGTACTG
>JAJZHE010000207.1 GCA_021804655.1 Acidobacteriota bacterium | reverse complement strand
AATCCGCGCATTCTGCGCATCGAGCGCAAACATCTTCCGCCGCTTACGCAACGTGCCGCGGCAGCAAGCATGCGCAGTGGCGACTGGAGCACCCTCCAGGAAGCGCGCGATGCCTATGAGCGCGACTACATCCAGAAAAAACTGGAAGAGGCCAAAAACAATGTCAGCCGCACGGCCGAGTTGCTTGGGCTGGAGCGCAGCCACCTCTATCGCAAGATGAAGGCGCTTGGCATCTCTGCGCGCGAGTAGCCTGGCGCGCTATCGCTTTGCAACCGGCACGATCACCGACGGATTCTCCGGCGCGCTGGGATGGATGCTGAAATCCCACACTTCGCTGCTGAGCTGGCTCGGCGAAAGCATCTGCACCAGCGCGTATTCGCCCTCCGTCAACGGCGCAGCGGGCGCGATGAGCAGCCAATGATTGCCCGGAAGCACTTTGGACGTCACCGGCTGCACATTCTCTGTCTGTGTAACTTTCCCCGAAGCGTTCACGCGAATCTCGCCGATGATGCGCACATCTCGCCGTCGATCGACGCGCACAATCGCAAATCCTGCATTCGCTGAAGCCGCCCCGCGCGGATTGTTCTGGACCGCAGCAGTCTCGTGCGTTGGCACGGTCACTGCGGTCGCCGGAGCCGCTTCCGCTGCGACTTTGTCGTCCAGTGAAAGATAGAACTGCGGCTGCAGAGTGTGAAGCTGCACGCGCGCCGCCGCGCCGTCAATTTCAATCTGGTCACGCTCGCCAGACAGCGGCACCATCGCGCGCAGACGTGCGGCTTTCGAGCGGTTCACCGTTCCAGGCAAGGAAGAAATCTCCACCAGCTCCGGATGTCCGCCATACTGGTCCAGTGCAAAGACGCCATCGCGGTCCGGCAGGCGCAGCCCGGGCGCAACCTCCGGCATCACATGATTCAACTCTGCTCGCTGAGCCGCCTCTTCGCGATCAAGTTGCGCGGCCTCGCGCATCGCATCGGAGTCTGCGCTGCCCGAGGCATTCCCCTGCTGCGCATTCTGCTCCCAGGCATGTGTCGCCTTCCAGTCCACGAACGCGCTCGGCAGCTCTTCCCAGTCCTCGCGGTCCACGGAAAAATAACGCACACGATCCCCGACGACCTGGTAACTGCGCACAAGCTGAAATGTGCCATCGGTCAGAATCAGCCGTCGATTGACGAGCTTCGGCGCGACCGCCGGGCGCGCATGCAACGCTGTCCGGTCGGAATCCATCGAGGGATTGGTCGCAGGCATCTGTGTCTGAATCAGAATCCGCGGATCCTTGGCTGGCTGCTCTTCCGGCGGAACCTCCACGGGAGAATTGGGATCAGCCGACGCTGGCGCAGCCGATTGCGCCAACGCGCCGACTGTGCCCATTGCCAGCAACAGCAACAAAAACAACCCTCCCGGAACCAGCCGTAAACCTGCCTTGAACATCATAGAGAAACCCCGCGCTGGACCAGCACATCGCATCCAGTCGTAGTGTATGCCTCAACAGCATGCAAGGGAAAACGTCTGCAACCAGAACCGAGCTATCCGCGATGCAACAAATCCATGTCCAAAAACGTCATTCACTGTGTATCCTGAATAGAACGAGCAGGAAAACCATTCCATGCAGAGAGCTTCCAGACAAACAACACGCGCGATCACTGGCCGTCAACGGGCCGTTCGCTGCGCTGTCTTTTGCTGCATCGCTCTGTTGGCATTGCTCATGTTCGTGCAGGCCGTGCACGTTCATCCGGTGGGCAGCAATCCTGACCAGTGCCCCATCTGCGTCGCCATGCACTCGGCAGCACCGGCAGCCACACCCACTGCTGTGGTCGTCCTTGCACATGCTTCCACGCCGATTCTCCCGGTGGTTCTCTTCGCTGCGGCTCGCCGCTGGCACTACACGCTCTACAACCGACCCCCGCCAGTCATCGCCTGAAAATACGCCCGCATCCCGGCTTGCCGCGCAGCCACGCTGTTTTTGTTCCCGTCTTCGTTCCACTCCACGGACGGCTGTTGATCGAGCGGCAAAGCCATTCGTCGATTCGTGGTCCAGATGTTCTTCCTATCCGCGCTCGGTGTCCCAGTGCTCTGACCCGCCTTCGCCATAGCAAGAGAACGATCTTTTCAGACAGGCAGGATCGGTTCCTGTGAGGGTTCTTGATGATCTTCCATCGCTTCCTCTTTCGTTTCGCGCTTCTTGGTCTTTTCTTCGGCTGTGTCCACGCCGCTCTTCCGCTTTTTGCCCAGTCGGCGAACAACTCCGGAACCATCAACGGAACCGTGATGGACAGCAGCGGCGCCGTCATCGCCGGCGCACAGGTCTCCATCGAGAACCCCGTCAGCGGACTCACCCGCACCGCCACCACCGATAGCGCCGGCAAATACCAGTTCCCCAACATCCCCTTCAATCACTACCACCTCACGATCTCCGCTCCCGGCTTTGACTCCGCCAGCCATGACGTTGAAGTGCGTTCCACGGTAGCCACCACACTCACGGACAAGCTCAATATCGGCGCCGGAACGACCACCGTCGAGGTGGATGCGGGCGACCTGCTTGAAACCGACTCCAGCTTTCACACCGATGTCGACCGCAATCTCATCGACAAGCTCCCTCTTGAGAGCCAATCCTCTTCCCTCAGCTCGCTCGTCACCCTTGCCTCACCCGGAGTAGCGGCTGACTCCAACGGCCTCTTTCACGGCCTTGGCGACCACGCTTCAAACTCGTTTTCCATCGACGGACAGCCCATCACAGACCAGCAGAGCAAGGTCTTCTCCAATCAGATTCCATCCAACTCCGTGCAGTCGATGCAGGTCATCGATGGCGCACCGCCAGCCGAGTACGGAGGCAAGACCAGCCTCGTCATTCAGGTCACCACGCGCTCCGGCCAGGGCGTCACCACCCCCACCGGCAGCCTCACCAGCTCCTACGGCAGCTTTGGCTCAGCCAGCAGCGGCATCGACTTCAGTTACGGCGGCACCAACTGGGGCAACTTCGTCGAATTCGATGGCCTCAATACCGGACGTTTCCTCGATCAGCCGGAGTTCGCCGTCTTCCACAACAAAGGCAACGAAGAGAACTTCTTCGATCGCGTGGATCGCACCCTCGATGCAAAAGACAATGTGCATCTGAACTTCAACTACAGCCGTTCCTGGTTTCAGACGCCGAACTCCTACGACAGCACCAACGTCACCAACGTCATCGCCGACGGCGCGACCTCGTCGCCCGCCTTCGGCGCAGTGGGCAGCGCCGATCAACGTTCGCAGATCAACACTTTTGACATTGCACCAAGCTACACACGCATTCTCAGCAACTCGGCCGTCTTCAACATTGGCCCTTACATCCGCCGCGACGCCTATGACTACTACCCCAGCAACGATCCGCTGGCGGACAAGGGCGCGCCGAATCTGCAAACCTCTTCCATTGGTCAATCGCGCTCGCTCACCAATGCAGGCGTACACTCCGATCTGACCTATACCCGCGGCATCAACCTGATCAAGATCGGCGGAAACTACGCTCAGACCTTTCTCACGGAAAACGATACGCTGGGCATTGTGAATGCGCTCTACAACGCGCCTTGCGTCGATGCCAGCGGCAATCCCGTCGCAGGCTATGACAGTCCAGCAGCGTGTGGCAGCGATTTTCCCAACCCGCAATATCTTCCCGTGCTTGGCCCTTACGATCTGACGCGCGGCGGCGGACTCTACACCTTCAACGGACACACCGACATCAAGGAGATCGGCGTCTACGCCGAGGACCAGATCACGGTCGGCAACTGGCTGCTGAACCTCGGCCTGCGCGGCGATGTCTACAA
>JAJZHE010000057.1 GCA_021804655.1 Acidobacteriota bacterium | reverse complement strand
CAACTGGGCGACGGCCCACTGCCGACGTTCGGCGGGGCGACCCTGCATTGAGGCTGGAGCAAAGCTGTCGAAGAGCAGGTCGTAGGCGGGGTGGACGGCGACAAGCTGCCCCTGAAGATGGGTGGAAAGTTCGCTGACGACGAGGCCATGCAAGGCAAGCTGGCCGCGGAGATCGTCGCAGTAACTCGTGCTTGCGGCGGCCTGCTCCAGATCGAAGAGATGCGGCAGCCAGGTGGGGAGCTGGACGGCGACGTAGCCAAGGCTGGCGGCCCAGCGGGCAAGGCCATCGAGCGAGTTGAACGGCGCCTGATCCTGAACGAACTGCGCGAGGAAGATGGCTGGTCCCTGAATGGTGCGCATGGCTTCTCCTGCGGAATGGACTCGGCTTTCAGTTGGATGGAGGATTGAGTTGCGCTTTGGCGGCAAGCGAGGTTTCAATGGCGGCTTCGGTCATCTTGCCCTGCCGCTGATAGACCGTGGCAAGTCCGCGATGAGCTTCAGCATAACTGGAATCGAAGCCGAGGGCGTTGTGGAACTCGACGGCAGCAGCGTCCAGCTTGCCAGCGGCGAGCAGGGAGTTTCCGGAGTGTGTGGCGACGAGGGCGCGCTGCTCGTTCATGTGCTCGCGCATGAGGCTGGCGGCGAGTTTGCGCTGGGCGATGGCAAGGTCAGGCTTTTTCTCGTTCATATAGACGGTGGCCAGCAACAGGTGCGCGTCAGACTGGTTGGGTATCTGCTGAATGGCTCGCTCCAGCGCTGCCTGCGCCTGCGGAAGCTGACCGAGCTTGCTGTAGACGCTGCCCAGCATCGACCAGCCTTCGCCGTTGTCGGGATGCGCCTTCATGGCGCGTTCAAGCTGCGGCTCGGCGTCGGAGTAACGGCCCTCCTGCAGATCGAGCAGGCCCAGGACGTAGGCCGGCTCCCACGCATTGGGATTGAGTTTTTCTGCGGCCAGCAACTCAGGGATGGCAGCGGTCGCGTTGTCCTGCATCTTGTAGGCAAGCCCAAGGTTGTAGTGAAGCTGGGGCGAGCCGGGATCAAGCGCGAGAGCCGCTTTCATCTCGGTGACGGCATCGTCGATCTGGTTGAGCTGGATGAAGGCGGCGGCCAGATCCTGATGTGCCATGGCGTTCTTCGGATTGAGGGCGATGGCGCGGCGCAGATAGGGGATGCCTGCTGTTGCCTGCTGCTGCTGGGTGAAGGCCATGCCGAGGTTGATGAGCGTGTCGGCGTCGTCGGGGTGCTGGCCGAGCGACTGCTGAAAGAGCGGGATGGCGGCGGCGAACTGTCCTCTGCGCTGGAGCACAAGAGCAAGCTGCAAAGCGGCAGGTGCAGACTGCGGCAGAAGCGTATGCGCCCGCTGGAGAATCGGCAGCGCCGGGTCGTCGGAGCCGGAGCCGGCGAGTAAAGTGCCGACTTCAAGCTGGATGGGGCCGTTGTCTGGAGCAAGACGCGCGGCTTCCATCCACTCCGTAACGGCGCCGGGCTGCTGGCGGGCGGCGAGCACGGAACCAAGATGCAGATGAGCGAGGGCAAAATTTGCCTGAGCCGCGATGGCGGCGCGAAAGGCTGCTTCGGCTGCGGGCCAGTTGTGGCTGAGGGCGTTGAGCGTGCCAAGCTCGTCCTGAAGGCGAGCGTCGCCGGGCTGCGCGCGCGCGGCTGGAGCCAGCATGGAAGCCGCTTCGGGAAGTCGACCGAGACTGGCAAGCGCGCGGGCGTAGGACTCCAGCACGCCGGCGGGCAGAGTGCGATGCGCGGCGCGTGCCGCGGCCAGATCGGCCTGAAAGAGAGGAACGGCGCGCGCGTTTGCCCCGGTCTGCTGATCGGCAAGCGCCAAATTCTCCTGCGCGCTGTGGTCGTTGGGGTTGGCGCGCAGGGCGACGGTCAACTCATGAATGCCAGCGGGAAGCTGGCCCAGACGCACCAGCACGGCTCCCAGCGCGCTGTGGCCTTGCTCGGCGGCGGGATCGAGTCGGACGACCTGGGCGAAGCTGGCTTGCGCTGCGTGGAGATCGCCACGGTTGAGCGCGGCCAGGCCCGCACGGTACGCGGCGTCCGCCTGATGCAGGGCATCCGACTGCGCGCGCAACGCAAGAGCGGGCGTGAGGATGAAGCAGAAAAGAAGCGTTCGGCGCAACAGGACGGGAAAAAGCATTGCAGCTTAAAAGTGTAGCGCAGCCTTGCATGCAGCGGAGGCGGCCTTTGGTCGCCATGGGGATTTGCTGTGCCTCCGTTTGCCGCGATGAGCCTGACGGGGGATGCAAAACAAAAGCAACAGCAGATTCCCTTAGGAATGACAACTGGCAACGACACAAGGAACGGCAAGTATCCGCAGGATGGAGGCTGGAGTGGTGAATCTGGTGGCGGAGGGCGGGATCGAACCGCCGACCTACGGGTTATGAATCCGTCGCTCTAACCATCTGAGCTACTCCGCCGGAATGGACCTGGAGCGCTGCCGCAGGGGGGGCTGTACACTGCACGGCATTGCAATACTGATGATACGTTGCGGGTGGGACGTGGTCAAACGGCGTTATGAGTACGGCTGGATAGGGGAAATGGATAGGCTGTCAGGGCAATCGCATGAATGCAGTGGTCACAGAGCAGTGGTGTCATGGATGTTGAGACTCGTGCAGGAAGTGGGAACCAGGTCTTCTGTTTCCCGGAGGTTGCCCCGGAGACAGAGCCACGGCGCTGCATCTGGTCTCGGCCTTTGCGGCCAGGGCGGGCGCAGCGGGACGCGAAGATTGCCGAGATCGATGCGCAGCGCGACAACTTCTGGCAGCGGCGGATCGAGGGCATTTTGGAGCGTGGGGTAGCGGAAGGCGTTTTTCGCAGGAAGCTGGACTGTGAGACCGTGGCGCTGGCGATCATGGTCCAGTGCAAGGGCGTGGCGCAGCACGCGGCGATGCGCCATCGCAAGGCCAGGGAACTGACGGCGCTGGTCGAGGAGATTGCGCGGCAGGTGGAGACGCGCGTCGTGCGCGAGGCGGCCGGCGAGACAAATCCGCGCAAAAAATAGCCGGACGGAACGAATCGACGCTGCGGTGCGTAGAGGCGAGCAGTCGTCGTCGGCGCGGTGTGAGTCCGCGCGGGAAGCGAGGGAGAATGCAGCGATGGGTGCATGGAATTGCAGCGGGAGCGCTGGGAATAACGATGAGCGCGGCGGGAGCGCAGGCGCTGCATGTGGGCGATACGTTTCCTGCTGTGACGGCGAAGGCGCTGAATGGCGGAATGCTGAGGCTGCCGGATGGGCACGCTACGGTGGTGATGGTGGGCTTCACGCAGGCTTCGGGGAATGATTCGGCGGCGTGGAACGCGCGGCTGGCGAAGGATTTTCCGGCCGTGGAGGCCGATGATCTGATCGTGCTGGACGCTGTGCCGGGGTTGATGCGCGGAATGATTACGGCGGCGGTGCGTCACGGGATGGCGCCGGTGCGACAGGCGCATTCGGCGGTGATTGTGAAGGATGGTCCGGCGTGGCGAGCGCGGGCGCAGGGCGCGGACCTGAGCCATGCGGTGGTCTTTGTGCTGGATGCGAGTGGGCAGGTGAATGGAATTGTCTCCGGGCCAGTGACAGAGGCAGGATATGCGCAGATCCGCAATGCTCTGGCGAGGCCATAACGATGCAGCCCTCCTGTCGACGAGGCGGGCCAAAAAAAACGGTGTCGCCATTGCGCCCGGTCTTGCTGTACTTTGCTGTGGCGTTTGTGGTTTCCTGGAGCGGCGCGCTGGCGCTGGTGACGCCGAAGCTGTTGCGCGGCGCGGCGATTCCAAAATTTACCGGGCTGATGATGTTTCCGGTGATGCTGCTCGGTCCGCTGCTGGCCAGTGTGGGGCTGACGTGGTTGCTGGACGGAGTCGCTGGCGTGAGGAATCTGGGCGCACGGATGCGGCGATGGCGGGCGGGCGCGGGCTGGTATCTGGCGCTTCTGGTGCCACCTGTTTTCATCCTGGCTGTGCTGCTCGGCATGCGCCTGTTTTCGGGAGCGGTGTATGCGCCGAATCTCTTTCTTGTCGGAGCCGGGTTTGGGCTGGTTGCCGGATGGGTGGAGGAGATTGGGTGGACCGGATTTGCGTTGGATCGGATGACAACAAAAGACAGCTTGCTGCGTCCGGCGCTGCTGGTGGGCGGGTTGTGGTCGGTCTGGCATTTGCCCGTGGTGGATTATCTGGGCGCGGCGACTCCGCATGGAAAGTGGCTGCTGCCCTATTGGCTGGCGTTTGCGGGGGTGATGATGGCGATACGCGTACTGATCGCGTTTGTGTACGCGGGTACGCGCAGCGTACTGCTGGCGCAGATGCTGCATGCCAGCTCGACGGGCGCGCTGGTGGTCTTCAGCCCGTCGCGCGTGACGGCAGAGCAGGAGTGCCTCTGGTACGCGGTGTATGCAGCACTGCTCTGGCTGGGCATCGGCATTGCATGCGGTCTCCGCGCGTTTCGCGCACCACGGGGTTTTGTCGCGCTCCCGCTGGAGCGCCGGTGAGCTGGCGCTGAGGACGACAGGAAAAACCAAAGCAGATTCCCTGCGGGAATGACAAATGAAAAGGCACCTGTGTGGCGTCTCAGTCGGGCGGTTGCGGCTTGCGAAGAATCGGGCGACCGCGATCGTCCCGAGCCAGACGCGCGAAGGGTGTGTGGTGGTCGTGCGTAAACAGCACCAGCCAGTTCTCCGGGATCGCGCGTGCGTAGAACCGCTTGCGCTCCTCGATGACGCGCAGCGGATCGAGATCGTAACCCATGCCCCAGGTCAGGTCCAGGTGAGCGCTGGTCGGGATCAGGTCGCTGATGTAGCAGGCGTGCGCGCCTTCGCTTTCGATATGCACGGCCTGCACCTGTGGCGTGTGTCCGGGGAAAAGCTCGACGCGGATGCCGGGCGCGATCTCGGCTGCGCCGTCGAGGAGGGTCATCTGGCCCGTCGCAATCAGCGGCTCGTAGTTGTCCGCCATGTAGCTGACGCCGTCGCGCTCACGCTGTTTGCGGCCATCCTCCACTTCGCCGCGCTGGGTAAAGTAGCGCGCACGCGGAAACGTCGCCACCACGCGCCCGCCTGCATCGCGGCGCGTATTCCAGCCGGAGTGGTCGAAGTGAAGGTGGGAGTTGAGGACGATGTCGACCGAGTCAAGCGCGATGCCCGCCTCGGCAAAGGCCTGCGGCAGCAGCGCCTTGGCGCCATAGATATCCCGCTGTTTTTCGGTGAGCTTGTCGCCGATGCCGGTTTCGATGACGATGGTCTGTTTGCCGTCGCGGAGGACAACGGTGTTGGTGCCGAGCAGGATGCGGTTTTTGGCGTCGGCAGCCGAGCGTTTTTCCCACAGCGGTTTGGGAATGACGCCGAACATGGCTCCGCCGTCGAGAAAGAAGAACCCATCCGTCAGCACCGTCACGTCCCAGGCTCCGACGCGGGTGCGACCGCGCATGAGGTTGCTGGTATCCGGCCGCTCGGCTGGATGCCGCTCAGCGGGATGACGTTCGGCTGCGGGCTGAGCCGGTGCGTGGCTGCCGAGGCCGATCTCGCTGCGCAGGTCGGTTACAGGACGCTCGCCGGTCATTGCGCGGCGGCTCCGGTGGTTACAGGCGGCATGAGGTACTGCTCGAAGTGGTCGAGGATGCTGTTGTAGAGGTGCGGACGCACCTCGGCGCCGGCGATTGAGTGGGTTTTGCGCGGATAGACGTTGAACGAGTAGGGGATGTTGTGGACCGTCATCTGCTGGATGAACTGCATGGAGTTTTCGATGTGGACGTTGTCGTCGCCGGTGCCGTGGACAAGCAGAAGATGACCGTGGAGGCTTCCGGCGAAGTTGACGTCAGAGAAGTTGTGGTAGACCTCGGGGCCGGTGCGCGGATCGCCCAGGTAGCGCTCGGTGTAAATCGAGTCATAGTCGCGCCAGTCGGTGACGGGGGCGACGGAGACACCGGCGCGGAAGCGGGTGGAGTGAGTGAGGGTCCAGAGGGTGAAGCTGCCGCCCCAGCTCCAGCCCCACCATCCCTGGCGCTGGGGATCAAGCTGAGGGAACTGGGCCAGCGCGGCGTCTGCAACCGCAAGCTGGTCTTTGAGCTGCGTCGGACCGAAGTGGCGATACGCGGCCTGCTGGAAGTCGCGCCCACGGTCGTCCATGCCGCGGTTGTCGGCGTGGATGACGGCGAAGCCATGCTCGGCGAGAACGATGTCAAAAAGGTAGCCGTCGCCGCCCCAGTGGTTGGTGACGGACATGACGCCGGGTCCGCCGTAGGGGTTCATGATGAGCGGCACGCTGGCCGGCGCGGTTTTGCCCGGCGGCAGCAGGATGGTCGCGTAGAGCGTGGTGCCGTCGCCGGCCTTGGCCGTGAACGGCTGCGGCGCGGGCAGCGCGTAGTCGGCCAGAGCCGTCGTCTTCCAGACGACGCTGCATGAGCCTGCGGCGCGGCAGACGCGAACCTGTGGCGTCTGGGCGCGCGTGGAGAATTCATCGCTGAAGGCTCCACTGTGGGGTGCGAAGTGGCCGTCGTGTACACCTGGTTCCGTGGTGAGTGCCCGTTTTTCCCCAGCGAAGCTCACCTGCCAGAGCTGGCGCTGGGTCCAGTCGCCTTCGTTGGATTGAAAGTAGACAAGCTGTCGGACGGAGTCCACGCTGAGAACTTTTGTGACCTCGAAGTCGCCCTGGGTGAGCTGGCGCTCCAGGCTGGCTTCAGCGGCCAGCGGCTGCGCTGTGTCATAGCTGTAGAGATAGATGTGCGTGTGTCCGTCGCGCCAGCTTGTCAGCACCACGTGTCCCGCTCCCACCCACACGTCATACTTCTCGTCAAAGAACTTCGCATCCGTCTCCGTCAGTACGGCGTGGGCCTGGCCGGTGGCGGCGTCGGCGAACCAGATGGATTTGTGCTGGTGGTCGCGGGTCAGGGTTTCGGCCCAGACGGTATGGGCATCGACCCAGCCGAAGCGCGGGATGTAGTCCTCGTTGGGACGGATGGGAAGCTGGACCCAGGTGGTGGGGCCGCCGTTGGCGGAGACGATGCCGAGGCGGACGGCGGGGTTCGGGTCGCCGGGCTGCGGATAACGTTGCATGGCGACGCGGGCGTGGGTGGGCAGCCAGTCCTCGATGGGATACTCGGGAACTTTGGACTCGTCCATCTCCAGGTAGGCAATGCGCTGTGAGTCCGGCGACCAGAAGAGGTTGCTGCGCACGCCCAGCTCTTCTTCGTAGACCCAGTCGACCTGACCGTCGAGCAGCGTGGCACTGGAGCCGGGTGTGAGTGAGCGGACGGCACCCGCCTGCCCGTCGGCACCCGGCAAAGCCACCACCGCCAGCCCATGCTCGCGAATAAAGGCCAGGCTCTGCCCGTCCGGCGCAAGGGTCGGCGAATCCTCCGAAGCCTCACCGGCCGAAGCCACCTTCACCGCACGCTTCGCCCCGAGGTCATCGAGCCAGAAGATGCCGTCCTCGTCAAGCAGCAAGCGCTTTCCATCCGGCGTCCACAGGTAGGCCGCCTGACCATATCGGCTGCGATGATCCGCTGCCTGCTCATTTGCCTTGCCGCCAGACAAAGATGCCAGTTCCTTCGCGCTCAGCATCACGCGCGCCTTGCCGGTGGCGGGGTTGATCTCCATCAGTCCGTCGGCATCCATATACGTCAGGTGCGCGCCATCCGGCGACCAGGTCAGGTCCTTCGGCACGTGGCCGATGATCGGCCCGTGCGCAAAGATATCTTCCACGGTCAGTGCCTTGCCGCTCTGCGTCTGCGCCTGCGCGCCACCCCAAGCCAGCGCCATTCCCACGGCGATTCCTGCGCACACTCGCGCCATCGGGCACCGCATCCGGTTTCTCCGCATTCCCATACCCCCGTATCCATTCCGTCGCATTTTTTGCGCACTATCCCCGGCAGTGTATCGCACCCACCCTGCAACCCACTTCCCGCCGTCCATCGTTCCCGTTTCGGTTCCCGCCTCGTCATCTCGCCCACACGCTTGTTGACATATATAGCATTTATAGCGTCTAAATCATATATGGCCACGATGTCAGCGGACAAATATCCGCAAGGAGGAAATACCGATGCCCGCTTCGCACCCATCTGCCGATGTGCCCATCTCACCCGCGGATCAGCGCGAGATCCTCGACCTCTACAGCAAAATCCAGTCCTCGGACGCGCGCGTCGTCGGTTCTGACGGACAGGCACAGCTTCCGCCGCCCAATCTCCACTCCTTTCTCTATCATCTGCTGGCAGCGCTGAGCGCCGGAAAGTCCGTCACCATCCTGCAAAGCAACGCCGAGCTGACCACCGTGGAAGCGGCGCGGCTGCTCTCTGTCTCCCGGCAGTTTCTGATTCAGTTGCTGGAGCAGGGGCAGATGCCCTTTCACATGGTCGGCACACATCGCCGCATCTACGCGCGCGAGGTTCTCGCCTTCAAGTCCCGGCGTGACTCTGCGCGCCGCACCACGCTCGATGAGCTGGCTTACGCGGAGCTGGCCGACGGCCTCTATGACCTGGGCGCCAACCCGCAATCCGCACCCGGTCCATCTGGCACGAGCGCAAAGTGATCCTCACCCGCGACAATGAGTATCTGGCAGTACTCGACACCTGCGTCCTCGCGCCGATGCCGCTTTGCGACACGCTCATGCGCTGCGCCGAGGAACCTGCGCTCTTCCGCATCCTGTGGAGCACGGAGACGCTTGAAGAACTGCGTCGCACACTCCTCCGCTTCGGCTACTCCGCCGAGCAGGCCGACCGGCGGGTTTGCCAGATGCAGCATGCCTTTCCTGAAGCCACGGTCACCCATCCAGCGACGCTGCTGCGGGCGCTGGAAGCGCTTCCGGATGCAGCCGACGCGCACGTTGTCGCCGCAGCCATTCATGAACACGCGCAGGTCATCGTAACGCAGAATCTCAAGCATTTTCCCGCTGATATCCTTGCCCCGCACAACATTCTTGCGCAGTCGCCGGACGACTTTCTCGTCCATCAGTATCACCTCAGCCCGCAGCGCCTGCGGCAAATCCTCGACATGCAGGCAAGCGCCATCCACCAGCAGCGCGACGATATCCTTCGTCGGCTGCAACCGCACGTACCCACCTTTGTCGCACTCTTCTCCTGACGACCCACACATCCGGCAGGCGCTTTGCAAACGCAGCAAAGCCCCGCAATCTTCGCGGGGCTTTGCCAGGCTCTGCTGCATTGCCACAAGGCTTACGCGATGCGCTCGCCCTGTTCGCGCGACCGCACGCGAAAGGTCTTGGTCGTGATCGACAGCGTGCGCTCCATCCGGCGCAGCGCGCGTGTCTCCTCGGGAGCGGCAAAGGTGGAAGCGATGCCGCGTGCCGACGCGCGGCCGGTACGGCCCACGCGATGAACAAAATCCTCCGCCTCTTTGGGCATGTCGAAGTTGACCACATGCGCCACGTCGGCCACATCGATGCCGCGCGCCGCCACGTCGGTCGCCACCAGCACGCGATGCCGTCCACGCGCAAAGCTCGACAGCGCCGCGTTGCGTTGCCCCTGCGTGCGGTCGCCGTGAATCTGCGTCGCCGCATGGCCGGAGCGCATCAGCCGCTGCGCCACGCGGTCCGCGCTGCGCTTGGTCCGCACAAAAACCAGAAAGCTGCCTTCGCTTTCGTTCAGCAGATGTTCGAGCAGCTCCTGCTTCTTCTCCGAGGGCACCTCGAAGCTGCGCAGCTCCACATTGGCCGACGGCTTGAGCACGGAGCCAATCTCCACACGCACAGGATTCTTCAGATAGGCCTGCGCTACACGGCCAATCTCCCCGCTCAGCGTCGCCGAATAGCAGAGCGTCTGGCGATCCGTCGGCAGCAGTCCGGCAATCCGACGAATGGCCGGCTGGAAGCCCATATCCAGCATGCGATCCACTTCATCGAGCACCAGCATCCGGATTCCGTCCAGCTTCACCAGCCGCCGTTCCAGATAGTCGTCCAGGCGCCCGGGAGTGGCCACAATCAGCCGCGCACCGCGCCGAATCGACTCCAGTTGCGGACGCTCCGGCAGACCGCCGCAGACCAGAGCGCTGCCGCCGGCTCCGCCCGTCAACCGCTTCCACTGCTCCTGCACCTGCATCGCCAGTTCGCGCGTGGGCAACAGCACCAGAGCCTGCGGACCCTTGCCCTGCCGGTCCATCCGCTCGATCAGCGGAATCAGAAAACTCAGCGTCTTGCCCGTTCCCGTCTGCGCCGTGGCCAGCACATCCCGGCCCTCGAGCGCCGGCGGAATCGCGCCCGCCTGCACTGCTGTCGGGATTTCAAACTTTGCATCGGCCAGTTGCTTCTGCAATCCAGCCGAAAGATTCATCTCAGTAAAACTCTTCACAGTTGTCCTTATGCCGCGCCAGCCGCGCGCCCCTGCGCTGAAGAGTCTTCAGCCATCCTGCAGGGCGTCGCGCACGACCGGGTCGGTCTGCTTTCCTACGCACCCGTATTGACGGCTGCGCGGTGATGAAATGTTGATGCGGGAAAAAATCTGATTGCCGGTTGAACCGGCGGCGCCGGTTTCACGCCTTGCAGAACTTCGCCTCACACATTGCGTTCGGTGGCGCAGTCAAGATGCTCCACCTGGACCGCGTACATCTTCGCGTCCATCACGCTGAGGGGCTTGGATTCTTAAACGAGAGGTCGGTCTCACGGATGCATGCCACTTCGGCTCGTGACCAAACAACTAAGCGTGGTTCCAGCTTATCACGCATTTGCATTTGCGGATGTTCCTGTCGTTACACCGGCTTGTTCTTCCTGTTGTCCTTTCCGCGGGGAGTCTGCTTTTGCCGTTGCATTCACCCTTTGCTCATCTCCGCGCAAAGGGTGATCTGCGGTCTGTATAGTTGTGCGTGATGACAGTTCGCATGAAAGACATCGCGAAGGACCTGGGGCTGTCGGTCGTGACCATCTCCAAGGTGCTGCGGAACCACCCGGATATCGCCGGGGAGACGCGGGAACGTGTGTTGCAGCGCGTGAAAGAGCTGGATTATCAGCCGAATCTGATGGCCCGCAGCCTGGTGACAGGGCGCAGCTACCTGATCGGACTGGTCGTGCCGTCGCTGCTCCATTCGTTCTTTGCCGAGGTTGCCGTCGCGCTTTCCGCGGAGGTGGAAAAGCGCGGCTATTCGCTGCTTCTGGCCGCCTCGGACGAGCAGCCGGAGGTGGAGCAGATGGAGATCCGGCAGATGCTGGCGCGGCACCTGGATGCACTGGTGATCGCCACCTGCGCCGGAGAGGCGCGCGGCCTGGATCGGCTGGAGCGCAGCAAAGCGGCCTATGTGCTGATCGATCGCTCGGTCGATGGCGCGGTTGGGAACTTTGTGGGAACGGATGATTATGCGATCGGGCGCATGGCGACCGAACACCTGATTGCGCAGGGCTGCCGCAGAATTGCGCACATCCGCGGATCGCGCGTGAGAACGGCCGAGGAGCGGCTGCGCGGATATCGCGACGCGCTGGAGGCCCATGGGCTGGAATTCCGCCCGGAGCGATTGGCGGAGAGCGAACGCGTGGACAGCGATGCGACACGGCACGGAGCCGAGGCGATGCGCAGGCTGCTCGACGCCACGCGACGGCCCGAGGAGCGTCCGGATGGGCTGTTTTGCTTCAACGATCCGCTGGCGATTGGGGCGATGCAGGCCGCGCTTGAAGCCGGTCTGCGGATTCCGCAGGACCTGGCCGTGATCGGCAGCGGCAATTTGTACTTCGACGACCTGCTTCACGTGCCGCTTTCCTCGATCGACCAGAACAGCGCGGAGATCGGGCGCCGGACCGCGGCGATTGTGCTGGAATGCATCGAATCGAAGGTGGTCCCGGCGCCCACGCAGGTGATCCTGCAACCGACTTTGATTGCGCGCGCCTCGTCGCTGCGCCGATAGCCACAGGCGCCGTTTGCCTCGGGCCTGCTTGCCTCAGGCTATGAGCTGGCGGATCTTCTGCTCAATCATGTGACAGGGAACGAAGATGGGTTTTTCCGTACACTGCATGCGCAGGGTGTTAGTGGCTGTGTCGTAGCTCCAGGTGAAGTTCATTCCCTGATAGTGTGTTGTGCCTGCGTCGCCGCTGAGTTGAATGCCCTGGGCCTGCGCCGCGGTCAGCAGGGAAGCGTATTTCTCAGGGTCAAGGTTGTCGATGACGATCTCCGGACATGCGCTCATGATGGTTCCTCCACGAAAGACAATAGCAAAAAAGCGAAGAATTGCCTGCATGGCATTGCATGGAGTGGACGAGCGGCTTACGCGGCGCTACGGCCGGTGGCTACATGCAATACATTGCGGGAAGGGCAACGGCAAGGGCCAGAAAAAGTCGTGTCGGCTTTTGGTCCCGGAAACGTATCGTCGTTGGGTGACAACATGTCCAGTTCATTCAGGCCATCGAGTGCATGCAGCAAGTCCGCGCATGCAGCAGGAAAATAGCTGGAAAAGCTGCACTTGAGCAAAGGGTCTGTAGGATGAAGCAGACGCATGAGAGACAAAATCGGCAAAGGTGCGTGGAAGTGGTGAGGCAGGCAGTGGCGATGCGGGGACAAACAACCGGCAGGCAGAGTTTGCGGGGCAGATTCCGCGGCGACAGACGGCGCGTGGGCAAAGCCAGAGGCGCCAGATGGGGCTGGCGTGCTTTCAGTTGGCGCGCGCGACTGCTGGCAGGAGCAGGATTCGTGGGGTTGGCGTTGCTGGGGTGGGCGGCGATGGCGCGGCGGTTTGCGCCGCAGGGGAGTGCAGGCGCGGGTCGTGTGGATGCGCTGGTGGTGCTGGGAACGCCGACGGACGGGGATGGGAATCCGACGCCGGCGATGCTGGATCGCGTGAACGAGGCGGTGGCCGAGTATGAGCGCGGGGCGTCGGCGCGGATGCTGTTCACCGGCGGCGCGGCGCATAACCGCTGGGTGGAGGCGGACGCGATGGCGCGCGTGGCGATGGCCGAGGGCGTGCCGCAGGGGGCGGTGTATCGCGAGCGCGCGGCGCAGGATACGGTGCAGAACCTGTGCAACTCACTGGCGATGGCGCGGGCCGATGGGTGGCGGTCGGTGGAGGTGATCAGCAGCCCTGCGCACCTGGCGCGGGTGAGGATGATGCTGGCCGCGAGCGACCTGCGCTGGAGGGTGCATGCGGCGCCGGAGCTGGAGACGCCAGGGTATTATCGGGAGCTGGCCCCGGCGGTGGAGCTGCTGAAGACGGTGCATTTTCTGGTGTGGTCGCGGTGGCGCGAGGGCTGCGCGGCGGGGTAGCTTTCAGTGCTGCGGTGTGGCGGAATCGGCTGCGGGTGCTGCGGCGGAGTCGGAGACGATCTGGCCGTCGCGCATCTGGAGGATGCGGTCGGCGACGGCGGCGGCTTCGAGGTTGTGGGTGATCATGAGAATAGTCTGGCCAAGCTCCTGGTTGGAGCGGCGGAGCATGGCGAGGACGGCGTCGGAGTTTTTGGTGTCGAGGTTGCCGGTGGGTTCGTCGGCGAGCAGGATGGCGGGGCGCGTGATGAGGGCGCGCGCGATGGCGACGCGCTGCTGTTCGCCGCCGGAGAGTTCGGCGGGGCGATGAGCGAGCCGGCCTTGAATGGAAAGCAGCGAAGAGAGCGAGTCGAGGTAGGCGCGGTCGAGCGGCTGGCGGCTGCCGCCGATCTGGTGCGCGACCTCGATGTTGCCGAGGGCGGAGAGCGACTGGAGCAGGTTGAAACGCTGGAAGACGAAGCCGATGCGCTGCTTGCGCAGGCGCGTGCGCTGGGCGTCAGCGAGGCTGCCGAAGTCAACGCCATCGATGAAGACGGAGCCTGAGGTGGCCGAGGTCATGCCGCCGAGGAGATAGAAAAGCGAGGATTTGCCGGAGCCGGAAGGGCCGACGATGGCGACGAACTGGCCGCGCGGAATCTGGAAGTTGACGTTGCGGACGGCGGCGACTTCGATGCGGCCGGCGCGGTAGACCTTGGTGAGGTTGCGGGCTTCGATCATGGCCTGGGCTTGAGCATGGGCCTGGGTGCTGGCTTCGCTGTGGGCATCGTTGCCAGTCTTGATGGTTGCAGAGGGTGAAGGCACCAGATCATTGTAACCGCGGGTAACCGAGGATGGCCGCGGGCGTCGGCGTCGGCGCAGCGTGTGCCACCAGAAGGGACGCTGCGATTCCCTGCCCGCGGGTGGACCGATTAGACTGGCTGCGCATGCTGGCGAGCCGTTTGCACGGCTCCGGAAGCAACTTTTCAACGAAAAGAGAGTGAAGCCTTGGCCCGAGAAACTTTTCCCGCACGGCTATTGCAGAAGGTGTGCCTGTCGGAGTCGGCACAGTGTTATCACTTTGAATTTGAGATGGTGGACCGCGCGAGCTTTGAGTACAAGGCCGGGCAGTTCCTCTCCGCGGTGGCGGTGGATGGCAATGGGAAGACGCAGACGCGCGCGTATTCGATTGCTTCGGCGGCGCAGGGCAACCGATTCAACCTGTGCGTGAATCGGGTGGAGGGCGGATTCTTTTCGAATTATCTGGCGGACCTGGCGGTGGATTCCGTGATCCAGATTCACGGCCCGCATGGACACTTTGTGCTGCACCAGCCGCCTGTGGATGCGATCTTTGTGGCGACGGGGACGGGGATTGCGCCGATGCGCGCCTTTACGCAGGAGCTGTTTCCGGAGACGGGCGCAGAGGCCGGAGCGGACAGGAGCGGCGGTCGCGAGATCTGGTGCGTCTATGGCACGCGGCACGAAAGCGAACTGTATTACCGCGAGTACTTTGAACAGGTGGCGGCCAAGCATGCGAACTTCCACTACGTGACGACGCTGAGCCGCGCGCCGCAGGAGTGGAAGGGAAATCGCGGGTATGTGCAGCAGTATGTGGGGCAGATTGTGAAGGCGCGCGAGGTTGCGTCGGGTTCTGCTGGGCTGGGTTCTACTGCGCTGGGCCAAACCCAGGCTGAAGGCGCACCGCCGGAGTTTGGGGTTTATACCTATATCTGCGGACTGAACAACATGGTCTCCGAGGTGCGCAACCTGTTAGCCGAGCATGGATGGGACAAAAAACAGGTCATCTTCGAGCGCTACGACTAACGCAGGGCATTGCATGCAGCGGACGCGCGGTGGCGCGATGGCGCTCCCGTTGGTCGGCATTGCATGCAGCCACTGTGAGTCTGTGGACTTGCCACGGAGAATGGCTGCGCTCCCGA
>JAJZHE010000206.1 GCA_021804655.1 Acidobacteriota bacterium | reverse complement strand
GAAGTTGGGCAAAGCGGGGTTGCAGGTCAGCTCGATGAGGCGATCGTAGCCGATGTGCGTGTGGAGCCAGTCGCACTGCGGCTGCGTGCGGGTGTCGCACCAGATGAGGGACGGTCGGAGGACCTGGCCGGCGGCGTCGAGCAGGACGGCGCCGTGCATCTGGCCGGTGAGTCCGATGGCGGCGATGGGCTGGTGCGGCTGGGGCGCGGCGGTCAGAGCACCACGGATGGCCTGGACGGCAGCGCGCCACCAGTCTTCCGGGTCCTGCTCGGCCCAGCCTGGATGCGGCGTGCGAAAGGG
Source organism: Acidobacteriota bacterium (assembly GCA_021804655.1). Lineage (GTDB taxonomy): Bacteria > Acidobacteriota > Terriglobia > Terriglobales > Acidobacteriaceae > Acidicapsa. Next base: position 3,549 of record JAJZHE010000206.1, on the reverse strand, counting down.
CGCGTGCTCGGCGGAGGCGGAGCTGACGATGGAGCCTTGCTCATCCACGAGGACGGCCCGCGTGCCGCCGGTGCCGATATCCATGCCAAGAAACCACATACGCTCACCTCACGAGATCAGGGTATAAATCGGTTTTCTGAGAGGAAATTCCGATGCAGTGTGAGGATAGCAGCCAGAGGCGCGGGCAGGAAAGTGGAGATGGGGACGAGGAGCGCGAGGAAAAAATGCGGACAGTGCCTGGGAGCACTGTCCGCGGGGTGAACCGGGGGAATGAAGAGTGAATCAGTCGGTGGGCGCGCTGTTGGGGTGGACGAGGTAGACCTGCTGGGGCGCGGTGGACTTGGCATTGTCCTTGTCGAGTTTGAAGTGGACGGAGGCGATGGAGTCTTTGCCGCTGTAAGGCGAGGTGAAGGTCATCTCATACTGATTGCGCAGGCGGCGGTTGAGGTCGGCGAGAAATGGCTGGAAGGAGACGGGATTTCCGAAGCCTTCCCAGTAGGAGATGCCGCCGGTGGCGCTGCTGACTTCGACGAGGAGATTTTGTCCGCCGTTGCCGACGTAGGAGCTGCTGCCGGGGTCGCCGCGGCCATGCCAGTAGAGGGTGTAAACGACGAGATGGGCTTTGGCGGCGTCCTGAATGGCGGTCTGGACGTAGGGGTCCTCGGGATCGAAGCGGCGTTCGTAGTCGTCGATGCCATCGGTGATCATGAGGACTTCGCGCTGGGCGGTGGTGTCGGCGGAGGGCCAGCGTTTGGCAAGGTCAGAGAGGCAGAAATAGGGACTGCCGTTGGAGTAGGAGGGTCCGGCGGTGAGGCGCAGACTTTTGAGGACAGCGTCGCGGTTGTGCGTGAGCGGGGTGGCCAACTGGACGCCGCCGTACTCCATGTAGCCGATGGAGACGCGGGTATTGGCGGGCAGAGCCTGAATGAAGTTGCGAATGTCAGAGAACTGAATGCTGAGGCTGACGCGGGCGGTGTCATCGATGAGGATGACGAACTCGATGTGAGATTTGGGGCCTTGCGAGGGAACGAGGCTGGTGATGGTGGCGGGTTTGCCATCGACGGCGAGCTTGATGTCAGCGGGCGTGATGGGTGGAGCGGGGTCTTTGTCGCGTTTGGCCAGTACGGTGATGACGGCGCGGCCCTGTGTGGGATTGGTGTCCTGAGCGTGTGCGGCAAGTCCGCCGGCAAAGATGGCCGCCGCGAACGAAAGAGTGAAGAGAAATCGGGCTTTCATGGGTCTTGCTTCCTTTCTGCGGTGCATAACCGGACGCCTGGTTTCGGCGCGGAATTCAATTATGCGCGTACTCTCCATCAGCGTCTATCGAATAGGACGCTGGTGGCAAAGGATTGAACCCGGAATTTTGAAAATAGTCTTCATGGACTGAAAACCTCAGTGCTGGACGGCAGGAAATGCAGTGGAGGAGCTTGGGATGTGATGAAAGACACAAGCGGAGAAGCGGCGCAATGTAAGAGGATGGAAGCAGTGGCGACGGTGCTTGCGTCGCGAGGCTGGGCAATCGATGGAGGGATGAGATGAGTGATCTGGCAACGTTGGTGGAGTCTGTGACGATCGATCCGTTGGTGGGACATCCGCAGGACTATCATGTTTTTCACCGTTTTCTGGAGCGCTGCCGCGAGCTGCCGGCGCTGACGACGGCGGTGTGCTGGCCGATGTCGGAGGTGGCGCTGGGCGGCGCGCTGGAAGCAGCCGCGGCAGGACTGATTGAACCGGTGCTGGTGGGCGACGGGGCGGCGATCCGGAAGCTGGCGCAGCGCATGGGCGCGAGCGTGGAGGGGTATCCGGTGGTGGAGGCGGCGACCGAGGGCGAAGCAGCGCAGGCGAGCGTGGACCTGTGTCGGAGCGGGAAGGCGCAGGCGATGATGAAGGGCAGCCTGCATACCGATGAACTGATGCGCGTGGCGATGGCTCGGGATACGGGGTTGCGCAGCGGCAAGCGCATCAGCCACGTGTTTGTGATGGATACGCCGGCGTATGACCGGACGCTGCTGATTACGGATGCGGCGATCAATATCGAGCCGGACCTGGAAGACAAGGTGCATATTGTGCAGAACGCGATCAACCTAGCGCATGCGCTGGGGATTCCGGAGCCGAAGGTGGCGCTGCTGTCGGCGGTGGAGACGGTGAATCCGAAGATTGGCTCGACGCTGGATGCGGCGGCGCTGTGCAAGATGGCGGATCGGAAGCAGATTACGGGCGGGATTCTGGATGGGCCGCTGGCGTTTGATACGGCGGTGAGCGAAAAGGCGGCGGCGATCAAGGGGCTGGTTTCGCCGGTGACAGGGAAGGCGGACATTCTGGTGGTTCCGGACCTGGAGTCGGGGAATATGCTGGCCAAGCAACTGGAGTATCTGGGCGGGGCGCAGCTGGCGGGGATCGTGTTGGGAGCGCGCGTGCCGGTGATTCTGACGAGCCGCGCGGACTCCGCGGCGACGCGGCTGACCTCGTGCGCGGTGGCGGCGCTGCTGCATCAGGCGGAGCAGGCGGCGCAGAGCTGAATGCGCCGGTGAGCAGACGCGCGACGGATGGAAGAGGGACGAAAATGCCCGCTGCAAGCCCCAAAAACAGGCAGGCAGCGGGCATTTGAGTGAGCTAAGGCATTTTCCGGAATACTGTGAACTTTCCGAAGTTCATGAGGGTGGATTTTTCTTGAGGAAAAATCCAATCCGCAGAATGGTTTTGGTCTACACCTTTCCGGAAAATGCTTTAATTAGTGGCTGTGAGAGTGGCCGAAAGCGGCGTGGACACGGACGAGTCTCCGACGTGGAGGATGAATTTGCCGGTGTCCATCTTCCAGTTGTGCGTGGCGACATCCCAGTAGGAGAACGAACGCGGATCGAGCATGAGCGTGACGTGCTGGGTGGCTCCGGGTGCAAGGCGGACCTTGGCAAAGCCTTTCAGTTCGCGCTCGGGACGGGCAATGGGCGCATCCGGCTCCGAGACGTAAAGCTGAGCGACGTCGGCACCGGCAAGGTGGCCGGTGTTGGTGACGTCAAAGGTGACGGCGACGTTCTGGCCGACTTTGACGGAGGGCTGGACCTGGAGGTTGGCGAAGGCGAAGGTGGTGTAGCTGAGGCCAAAGCCGAAGGGATAAAGAGGCTGTTTGCCGGTGGTGGTCCAGTAGCGATAGCCGACCATGAGCTTCTCGTTGTAGTGGACGTGCTGGAGGCCGTCGGCTTCCTGTTTGGAGTAGTAGTTGGCGTAGGTGGGGTCGTCCTGGAAGCTGCGGTCAAAGGTGACGGGCAGCTTGCCCTCCGGATTGAGCTTGCCGAGCAGAGCCTCGGCGATGGCGGTTCCACCCTCCTGGCCGGGATAATAGGTTTGCAGGAATGCGGGCACCTTGTCGAGCCAGGCGGTGGTGTCCACGGCTCCGCCGGCGGTGAGCACGACGGCGGTCTTCGGGTTGGCGGCGACGACGGCGGCGATGAGCGCGTCCTGTCCCCAGGGCAGGGTGAAGGTGCGGTCGTAGCCTTCGCTTTCGGTGTCGGGATCGAATCCGACGGAGAGCACGACGGCATCGGCTTTGGA
>JAJZHE010000205.1 GCA_021804655.1 Acidobacteriota bacterium | reverse complement strand
GCGTGGTGGATGAAGAAAGCGGCGTGATCTGCGACGCGAAGAGCGGGGTGAGCGGCGCGGGCAAGGCGGCGACGGCGACGACGCATTTCATGCATGCGGGTGAGAATTTTTCGGCGTATGGGGTGTATACGCATCGACATGTGGGCGAGCTGCTGGAGCAGTTGAGCGTGGCGCGCGAGGCGATGACGTTTACGCCGCACCTGCTGCCGATTGCGCGCGGGATTCTGGCGACGAGCTATGTGCGGCTGCGCGAGCGAATGACGCAGGAGCAGATGAGCGCGATCTTCGCATCGTTTTATGCAGGCAGTCCGATGGTGCGGCTGCGCGGCGGGAGTTTGCCGGAGATTCAGCACGTGGCGCGGACGAACTATTGCGATATCGGATGGAGGGTGGCTCCGGATGGGCGACGCGCGGTGATTGTGAGTTGCCTGGACAACCTGCTGAAAGGCGCGGCGGGACAAGCGGTGCAGAACCTGAACGTGATGATGGGCTGGCCGGAACGGGAGGGCCTGGAATGAGATTTGTGGTGAAGCTGGGCGGAGCCGGGCTGGAGGATCGCGCGCTGCTGATGGGCAGCGTGAGGGCGATTGCGGAGATGGTGCGCGGCGGTCACCAGGTGGCCGTGGTGCACGGCGGCGGAGTGCAACTGACGCGGACGCTGGAAGCGATGGGACTGCGCAGCGAGTTTCGCGACGGGCTGCGCGTGACCGATGCGGCGACGCGCGATGTGGCGCTGATGGTCTTTGCCGGAGCGGTGAACAAGCGCGTGGTGGCCGCCTTTGCCGGTGTGGGCCAGGCCGCGGTGGGGATGAGCGGCGGCGATGGGATGCAGTTTCGCGCACGGAAGAAACGCACCGAACCGGACCTGGGATTTGTGGGCGAGATTGCGTCGAGCGATCCGCGGTGGATGGAAGCGATCTGGGGATTGCGCGGCGTGCCGGTTTTTGCGTCGGTGGCGCTGGGGTTCGACGGAGAGTATTACAACGTGAATGCAGATGAGATGGCGGCGGCGTGCGCGATGAGTGTGAAGGCGGATGCGCTGGTGTACCTGACGGATGTGCCGGGGGTGCGCGGCGCAGGCGGCGAGGTGATGCGCTGGCTGAGCATCGACCAGATTGCGGAGATGGTGCGGACGCAGGTGATTTCAGGCGGCATGTTGCCGAAGCTGGCGGCGTGCCGTGAGGCGCTGCTGCATGGGGTGAAGCGGGTGAGGATTTTGCCGGCGGCTGCGGCGGCGGTGTTGCCGGAGCTGTGCTCGGCGCGGATTGAAGAAGGAACCGAGGTGATGGTGGCATGAGCGTGGAAACACAATCGAAGCTGGAAGAGTTGAGTGCGGCGGAGGCCAGGCTGCTGGTGCCGACGTATGAGCGCAACGCGGTGTTGTTTGAGCGCGGCGAAGGCGTGCATCTGATCGATGAGCAGGGCGAGCGGTATCTGGACCTGCTGAGCGGGATTGGCGTGAATGCGCTTGGGTACGCGCATCCGGCGATTGAGCGGGCAATCGTGGAGCAGAGCCGGAAGCTGATTCATACATCGAATCTGTATTTTCATCGCGGGCAAGCGGAGCTGGCGATGCGGCTGGTGGAGCGCACGGGACTGGATCGCGTCTTCTTTGCCAATACCGGAACGGAGGCGTGGGAGGGCGCGCTGAAGTTTGCGCGTGCGCATGCCGGGCTGCTGCGATCCGAGGGCAAAGAGATTGGAACGAAGTTTCTCGCGATGGAGCAGAGCTTTCACGGACGCACGTTTGGCTCCGTGGCGACGACGCACAAGAAGAAGTATCGCGAGCCGTTTGAGCCGGTGATGCCGGGCGTGGAGTTTGTGCGCTTCAACGACGTGGAGGACCTGCGGGCGAAGTTTTCCAGCGACGTTTGCGCGGTGCTGGTGGAGTCGATTCAGGGGGAAGGCGGCATTCGCCCGCTGTCTGCGGAGTTTGCGCAGGCGGCGCGGGAGCTGACACGGACGTCGGGCGCGCTGCTGGTGGTGGATGAGATTCAGGCGGGCCTGGGACGGACGGGAAAGTGGTTTGGCTATCAGCACCTGGGGATTCTGCCGGATGTGACGACGATTGCCAAGCCGCTGGCGGGCGGGATTCCGCTGGGCGCGATTGTGTGCACGAACGAGGCGGCGCGAGCGATTCATCCGGGGATGCACGGGACGACCTTTGGCGGCGGTCCGCTGGCCTGCGCGGTGGCGATTGCCGTGATCGACACGATGGAACGCGAAGGTTTGCTGGCGCATGCGGCAGAGGTGGGTGGATATTTTCAGGATCGTCTGCGTGCGCTGCAGAAGCGGCATCCGGCAATTGTGGAGGTGCGCGGGATGGGGCTGATGGTGGCTGCGGAGCTGGAGTCGGCGGCACTGGCCAAGCAGGTGGTGAAGAGGATGCTGGAGCGTCGGATTCTGATCAACTGCACCAGCGAGACGGTGCTGCGCTTCCTGCCGCCGCTGGTGTTGACGAAGGCGCATGTGAACGAAGCAGTGGCAGCGCTGGATGGGATTTTGAGCGAGGCCGTCGCTGAGGATGCAGCGCAGACAGCGGGAGGAACGAAGAATGGCTAGCGGAATGTTGGTGCGCGATCTGGCGCCGGAGGTGGACATGAGCGGAGATGTGGATATTGCCGAGGCGATGAAGCGGCTGGCGGGAAAAGACGTGTGCTCGATCAGCGACCTGACAAGCGGGGAGACGCGGGCGATTCTGAAGCTGGGCCACGAAGTGAAGCGGAATCCGCGCGCGTATCGGCATGCGCTGGACGCGAAGCAGATGGTGCTGATGTTTGAAAAAGCCAGCCTGCGCACACGGCTGAGCTTTGAAGCGGGAATGAATACGCTGGGCGGGAATGCGGTGTTCTTCGACCAGACGAATTCGCCGCTGGGCGAGCGGGAGTCGATTGCCGACGTGGCGCGCAATGTGGAGCGATGGGTGGACGTGATTGTGCTGCGGACGTATGCGCACGACACGATTACGGAGATGGCGGCGCATGCGCGGGTGCCGGTGGTGAATGCGTTGTCGGACTTTGAGCATCCGTGCCAGGCGCTGGCGGACTTCCTGACGCTGGAAGAACATTTTGGCTCGGTGCAGAAGCTGAACTTCACGTATGTGGGCGATGGAAACAATGTGTGCCATTCGCTGATGCTGGTGGGCGCGCAACTGGGCGCGAACGTGACGGTGGCGACGCCGCGCGGGTATTCGCCGGATATCGAGATTGTGACGCGGGCGCGGGAGATTGCGGCGGAGAATGGATGCGAGATTCGCCTGACACAGGATCCGCTGGCGGGAGCCGAGGATGCCGATGCGGTGTATACGGATGTGTGCGTGAGCATGGGATTTGAACATGAATCGACGAAGCGCGCGCCGATCTTTCGACCGTTCCAGGTGAACGAGGCGATGATGGCGCGTGCGAAGAGCAGCGCGGTGTTCATGCACTGCCTGCCGGCGCGGCGCGGAGCGGAGGTGACGGACGCGGTGCTGGATGGGCCGCAGTCGATCGTCTTTGACCAGGCGGAGAACCGGATGCATGCGCAGAAGGCGCTGCTGCTGTTGCTGCTGGGCGGGCTGGACAATTTGTCTGGCGCGCGGAGCTAGTCGTTGGTTGTGCCGGACTCGTCGGCGGAAGAGCGAGAAGCAGATTCCTTGCGGGGCATTGCATGCAGCCACTGCGAGCTTCGCTCGCCACGAACGATTCTGGCCGCTCCCGATGGTCACGGATGGGGATGGACTGAGGACGAGGAGAAAAGCAAAGACAACGGCAGAAGCAGATTCCCTGCGGGGCATTGCATGCAGCCACTGCGAGCTTCGCTCGCCACGAACGATTCTGGCCGCTCCCGATGGTCGCGGATGGGGATGGACTGAGGACGAGGAGAAAAGCAAAGACAACGGCAGAAGCAGATTCCCTTCGGGAATG
>JAJZHE010000002.1 GCA_021804655.1 Acidobacteriota bacterium | reverse complement strand
TGGCACTGTTTCAGAAGCTCGAAAACTTCCTGAACCATCGTCTCCTGCGCAACGCCCAGCAACAGATAGCGCTGAGCGCCGTGTTTCCTGCGCGCATCTTCCAGAGCCGCCACCACACGCAGCAGCGTCTGCTCACGGTACCGCGCGGAAACCTCTGCTGCATCCGGCACGACTGCAAGCGCTTTTGCTCCAGTGACCTCTTCCACATCGCCAGCCACATAAATCAGCGGGTCCAGCCGATTCCTCACGATGGCCACGCACAAGCCCATCATCCCAAAGAGAACAATGCCCGCCACTGCCTCCAGCAGCGTCTTCGAGGCATCGGGCTTGATCGGCACGATTGCCTCCGCAGCAATGTGAATGCCGTTGGGTGCCTCATGTTGCAGCATCTGGTCGTGCATCTGCTCGTCAATCATTCCGTAACGTTTCTGCAGTCGGTCAATCTCCGCGCTCAACCCATTTGCCTGTTGCAGATACTGCGTCGAATCGCCAGCCGCAACCGTCGCCCGCGCCAGTTCTGCGCTCAGTTTTTCCACCTCGTCTTCGGTCGTCTTCACCTCTCCGTCCAGCTTCTTCCCAATTCGCTCGCGCGCTGCCGCCTCCAGCTTCTGCGTCACATCGTCGATAGCTTTGTCCAGTTGCTGCAGCTCGATCGTGTCCTGTTTATAGAGCGGATGATGCAGAGTCAACCCGGCCATCTGCGCGATCAGCGCGCTGCGTCTCTGATACAACCCCGTCTTCAGACTGATCAGTCCCGGATCGTTTTGCGCCTGATTCTCCGTGTCGCCGATATACGCGCCGCTCTCTGAGGAGAGCAACTGCGCCGCCGCCAGGTCGTGCGCGCTGCGCGCCTTGGCCAGCTCCGTCCTCAGGTCGGAAACCTCCTGGTCATAAGGGTCCGGCGTGCTCGGAGTAATAGCGCCGACTCCAAGCTGTCGATTCACTCCTTCCAGTTCCTGCCGGTCGCTGGCCAACAGTGTCTGCACGCGTTTCTGCTCGTCCTGCAGCAGTTTGATGCGCGTCGTCGCTCCAAACTCTTCCTGCCGCCGTTGATTCTCCAGATAGCTCGCAGCCACGGCATTGGCCATCCTCGCAGCCAGTTCCGCCGTCGATGCCTGTGCCTTCACGGCAATCTGATAGCTGTTTCCGTCCCGGGTCGCCACAAAGGAATGGACCAGCCGCCGCTCGGCCAACTGATCGTTTTCCCCGGCGCGCTGCCATCCCGTTCCGCGTAGTCGTGCCAGCGCTCCAGCCAGCACATCCTCACGCGTAAATGTGTTGATCTGCTGTTGAATATGCATCTCATACGTTGGAGAATCATACGGCCAGTTGGGAATTCCATTGGGCAGAATCCGCTGCGGCGAAGGCGGAACGTACACCATCGCCGTGGCTGAATAGATCGGCCTGCGATGCAGCACAAACGCCACTGCCAGCAGAGATCCGGCAATCGCAAACCCCGTTACCCAGCGCCCGCGCATGCGCAATGCACGCCGCAGATGCAACCGAATCAGTGGCTGCTCACCCTCAGGCATACGATTCAGTTCCACGCCAGAGATGACGCCGCCAACTCCTCGTGCTGAGTCTGGCTCCGTCGATTTCGCGCGCGTTTCCGTCATGGATGATAGGTCAGAAATACCAGTGTTCCCAGGTCCGTGATTCCACCGAACTGCTGCAGCACATAGCCGATCTTGGCCACACCGCTCTCCGGCACAAACAGAATGCTGCCTTCGTGCAGCGTCGGCAACTGCCGCTTTGTAGCACGCTTCAGGTCTTTGAATGCGACCGCCTGCTGCGTCTTCGTCACCGGATCGAAGAGGTGCAGCTTCGGATTTCCGCCCGCCGCCGGCGTCAGTCCGCCCGCAAGCGCAACCACTTCAGCAATCGTTGACTCGTCCGTCACGGGAATCGCGCCGGGATGCGCGACCTGCCCCAGCACTGTTACGTAGCGCTGATCGGGACTCGGCACGAAGACCACATCTCCGCGCTTCAGACGCAGATCTGCGAGGCTGTTGCCCGTCTCCACCAGCTTCTTCACATTCACCCACACCATCCGGTCGCCGCCGCGAAAAACCTCGCAGCGCTCCGGCAAATCCTGCGTCTTGTTGATTGCGTTATTGCTGCCAGCCGTCAGCGTTCCACCACCGGCCAGCGCTGCCAGCAGCGTCGGCTGTCCAACAAACGTCACCTCGCCTGGATGCTGCACAGCGCCCAGCAGCAGCACTCGGTTCGACGCATAGCGCGCCACCGTAATCGAGACCGACGGCTCCACATAATAGCGCCGCAACGCCGATTCAATTGCCGCCTCGGCCTCGCGCCTGGTCAGTCCCTCCACCTTGATCTCACCGGGCAACGACAACGTGATCCGGCCATCCGGACCTACCGTCTCCTTGCGCGCCAGCTCCGGCCTGCCCGCCACGTCGATCTCCAGATCATCGCCTGCACCCAGCCGATATTCGTCTTCCGGCCCCGCTTCAAACGCACTCAGCAGCGCATCCACCGTCGGCTCTTCGCTCACGGTCAACTTGCCGGAGTCCGCTGGCAGCATTTTTACGCTTGTCTGCTGCGCGCCTGCCGCTATTCCCGTGATCGCCACACACAGCAGCAGCACTCTTCTCAATGTTTGATGAAACTCCAGGACGAGTTGAGCGATCACTGCGCCGCCGTCCGCGCGCTTTGCAGCCATCTGCCGACAAGCGTCGGAATCCGGCTCACCTGCTGCTTTTCCTGAGCGTTCAGCGCGCTTCCATACAGCAGCGCCATCATGATTGCGCCATGCAGCGCGCCCGCCGCCAACACCACTCCAGCGCCCGTCCAACGACCCAGCCGCACCGTCGTCCACCACACCGGCCACGCCAGCAGCGCTGCCGACGCATACGGCACGCACCCTGGCAGCAGCACCTGCTTCACATACGCGCCAGCACTCACACGCAGCACAAAGATCACGCGCACCATCAGGACGCACGCCGAACAAATTGTGGCCGCTGCAACTGCCACACCGATTCCTAGTGTCGTCCATGCTTCAAAGTATAGATAGGAAAGAGGCACCGTGACGGCAAGAAAAATGAGGTTGGGAACTGAGTAGTAAAATTCTTCCCACACCATCCCCATCCCGCGCAGGATCGACGTTCCCGGACCCGTGAGCATGTGGAATTGCATCGAAACGCTGAAAGCAAAAAACAACATCGTCAGCACGCCGGGCATCGGCATCTTCGCCCCCAGCCACACGTGCAGGATCGGATACGTCCACAGCGCCATCATCGAGCAGAAATAGGCCGTGCACAGGTTGGAATAACGCGCACCGCGCAGATAGAAATCGCTCAGGTTCTTCTGCTTCGTCCCCGCATCCGAAGACGCCTCCAGGTGCGACGCAGCAGGCAGAAATGCCGCAAAAAACGCCATCGGAATGCTGGAAAACGACTGCGGCCACTTCTTGGCAAAATCCATCAACCCCGCCGCGCTCACATTCACCAGCAGCAACGCCAGCATGCGCTCAATCGAGTTGATCATCGTCGTCAGCAGGCTCTGGAACTGCACCAGGCCGCCAAAATGGATCACCGTCTTCAGCGCCGCGCGCCGCGCCAGCCGCGGAGACAGATGCAGCCACGGCAGCTTTCGCCACGCCCACCACATCTTCAGCCCATCCTCGATCACGGTCCGCGCCAGATAGGCCTCCGCCAGTCCACGAATCCCGCGACCACCGCCCACCAGCACAACAATCAGCACAAACTCGGCCAGAAATCCCGCCGTCCAGAAGTACTGATTCGCCGCAATCTGCTGCATGCCGTTCAGCGTGTCGGAAAAGACATTCAGCGAGATCGATGCCAGGAAAATTCCCACCACAATCAGCACAGCTTCCTTGCCGTCCGCAGCGTGCGACGCCGGCAGATGCAGCAGCTTCGCCACCCATCCCCATCCCAGCCAGATCGCCGCATACAGCGCCGAACACAACGGCACGGTGATCGACAACCCCGTCGAAAGCAGCGTATTCGCTTTGTCGTACTCGCGCCGCGCGTGATACTCCGCCACGTACTTGATGTAGACGTTGGAGATTCCCAGAGTCGAAAGCCCCAGATAGGAGACCAGCAGGAAGATCGTCGTCCACAGCCCGTACGCTTCCAGCCCGATCCGCGCCAGCACAAATGGAGGAATGCCCACGCGCGTGATCATATAGAGCGCACGCGCGCCGATCGTTGTCACCACATTTTTTCGCAGCCGCGGAGGCTCGCGCCGTTCTATTTCCGGCTGCGCGCTTTCTGTCTTCGTCTGCTGCTCAGCGTCCATCATTCCTTCTTGCCTTCATCCGCGCTTTCCCGTCCCGTTCTCACCCACACCGCGCGTCTGCCTGCCTGCGCCACAATCCTCGGCACCAGCATCAGTTTGCGCAGCGCCAAAGCCGGAGCCGCGCGCAACGCACGCCATTCTCTCGCTGGTTCTTCACCCATCTGCGCCGCTGCGGCCACATAGAGCGCACTGATTCCTATACACACCAGCCCATATTCCCGACTCCACACCACGGGCAGCGCAACGCTCACCAGCGCCATCGCCACGCCAAGTGAAAATGGCAGGCTCAGCACCGCCAGCAGCGCTTCGCCAGCTCGCAGATTTCCACGCAACGCAGCACCCAGAAGCCGAGGTCCAGCCGTCCGCGCCACGCGCAGCCTGCCACCCTCCCAACGCGTTTCCTGGCTGTCCTGCGCCGCCTTCGTATCAGCCAGCGCAGCCGTCACACGCGCCGCATCCACCCAGCGCACCACACCGCCCTGCGCCACCAGTTCCGCGTGATATTCCAAATCTTCGGCAATGCTCCGTGCTTCGTATGGCACACGCTCCAACAGCGCAAGGCGCAACACAAATCCATTGCCAAAGATGCCACTCGACCATCCCAGCGCAGCGCGTCCTCGCCCGCGCACCACATTCATCCCGCGAAACGCCAGCATGCGCATCCGCTGCCCATCGCTGACCGGCACGCCATCGCATGCCGTCTGTTCATACCGACATTGCAACACCTCGCTTCCAGACGCCAAAGCCGATTCCATCGCTGCCACAAAATTCAGGTTCACCATCGAATCCGCGTCGATCACAGCAATCGCATCACAACCGAAGCCGCGCGCATGAGCAAATCCCGCGCGCAGAGCCGCAGATTTTCCATCCCGTCCGTCGTCTCGCAACTCGACCACTTCTGCGCCTGCTTCACGAGCCGACTCCACCGTGCCATCGGTGCAGTTGTGCGCCACCACTGTCATCACAGCGCGCCTGCTTCCATCGCAGCCCTGCACCGCAGCATCGGCGGAGGTCTCCACCGACTTCACCGTCCGCGCAATCATCTTCGCCTCGTTGTGCGCCGGAATCACGACGCCCAGCAGACCATTCCACTGCCGATTGGCAACTCCTCGCGGCGGCCTGCGCAGCGTGGCTACCGCATTGCCCAGCAAGACAATCGCCAGATCGGCAAAGAGCGGCAGGCTCAGCCCGCACACCAGTCCTGCCGCCAGTTTCCACAGTGTCGTCAGCATCGTTTTTCAGCTCATCACGCTCGCAAGCCACTGCCTGCGCTGCAACTGCTTCCTGCTCCACTCTGAATTCACCGCAAGCCGATCTCTGTCCATCGCCTGCATCCATCCCAGCACCAGAAAGTACAACGGCTCCACCTGCTGCCCCAGATACACCGTCGTCATCGTCACCAGAAGGCTCACCACCACGGCCAGGTGCGCATACAACAGAAAGCGGTCATCGGCGCGCTCGGCATACGGCAACAGGCGGATGACCCGCACGCAGCTTCCCAGGCTCATCAGCACAAACAAAAGCAGCCCTGGCACTCCCTGAATTACGGCCAGAAACAGATATTCATTGTCGATCGATTTCTGTCCGCGTACGGACGGATAAAACGAAACGCCCCACCCCGTCAGTGGTTTTTCCAGCACCAACGGCATGTAATTCCCAATCAGCTCACGCCGATAGATCGCGTCTTCCTGCTCCACAGTCTGCGCATGTTCGCGGCTTCCCGCCGTATATTTCTTTCCATAGAGATAGGCTCCCACGCCGCCCACTGCCGACAACAGCAGCACCAGCACCAGTGCCTGACGAAACGAACTCGCCAGCGGCAGCCAAAGAATCGCAAACAGGATCAAAGCTCCGATCCACGGCCCACGCGACTGCGTCATCAGCAGTCCGGCAATCATCATCGCCAACGCCACATGGCGCCATCGCAGACGCAACGTCGTCGTCAGCGGCCGCCTGCCCCAGCTTCGATCCGCGCGTTGCATCCACATGCAATACGCAATCCCGATGGTGAAGATCATGCCCGCCAGAATCGCCTGTGAAAACGGTCCCTGAATGCGTCCGAACCCCCATCGCATCTGCTCCGGCCACTCCACCACCTGATCCGGGAAAAACACCTTCCACATCCGCTGACTGCTCGACTTGCCACTCAGGAAATCGTAGACCCCGATCGCTGCGTCCAGTGTCAGCAATCCCAGAAACATCCGCACAAACTGCGCCCGCCATGCAACCGATTCCCTGGCACCTTTGCGCGGCTCCATCAGTTGCCGCCCCATCATGTATGGAATCGCAACCGCAATCAGGTTGGTATATACCTGCAAACCGCCATCCAGGATGGTTCCGCCGCTGGCTTCGGAGTATCCACAGGAGAGCACGAACGCGATCACGAGTGCGTCCATGGCGCGCAGTCGCCATCCCGGCAACCCCTCGATCATCAATGCCGCCGCCACCGGCAGCAGGGCCATGTCCACAAATGAAATTGGCGGCAGATGAGGAAAACGCAGTTGGAAGTACATGGGAAGCAGCAGCAGCGTCGGCAGATAAACCCAGAGAAACCCGCGCCGCGCCCCGCCAACCAACACCACCGCTGCGGCGATGATCGCCGGCACAAACAGAATCGTCTCGCTCAGGTGCACGGCCTGCCTCGTCCCTCCCGCAAGCCGGGCTGCCCGACAAACCAGCCCCAGAGCGGTTTATTTCATTGTGCCCCAAACCGGCTGTGTCCGCGCAGGCATGCGGCTTACCATAACGTGCGTGCCAAACAGTGAGCTGAGACCCCATTGATACATCAGCGTCCGCAGCCGAAGCGTCATCTCAACCACATTCACGACCAGACCCGCATCATACAGCCGCCTGCGGCAATCCAGCATCAGGCCCGCTCCCGCAGCCGTCATCCGGTTCACCTCGCCCATGTGCAGGCAAACCATCTTGCCTTCTTCGACTGCGCGATCCACGGTCGCGTCCACCGCCTGTGCCAGCGAAGCGTCAAAATCCCCTTGAATATGCAAGTGCAAGGCCTCTTCGGACTCCTGCAGTCGGCACGTCACGGATTCGGTCGCCTTGCCCTGGGTCAGCCGACCCAGCAACGCCAGTGGCAGCTTCGTCACCAATCCCACAAAGTCCCGCGCGTAGCGAGGCCCCAGACGCTTCGGCTCCTGCGCCAGGCGCATCGCCCACTCCAGACCCGTCTTCTGCATCCACCGTGGCGCACGATTCAAATCGCCCAGCAGCATGTCCAGACTCCCGCCAATACCAATGGAAACCGGCACCCCCATACGCTTTTTGTTCATCCATATCCACTTCTCCTGCTTTGGATTTCCAAAGCTCACCAGCAACAGATCCGGCTTGGCAGCCTTCACGCGCTCCACCATCTCGCTGTTGTCCATCTCATCCAGAGACGCCACCGGAGAAGCAAAAATTCCGCAGATATGCACGCCCGGGAACTGGCGCTCAAACATCTCTGCGGCACGCTCCGCCACTCCTTCGCGACCACCCAGCAGAAAAACGCGATAACCCTTGCGCGCGCTCATTGCCATCAACTGCGGCACCAGGTCCACGCCCGTCACGCGCTCCGGCAGCGCATCCCCCAGCATGCGCGAAGCCCACACGAGCGGCATCCCGTCAGCCAGCACCATCTCGCAACCCGCCAGAATCCGATGCAGATGCTCGTCGCGCGTGCTGTTCAGCCAGAAATCCAGATTCGCCGTCGCCACCTGATGCGTTTCGCCGCTTTCAATCATCGCGTCGATCCGGTTCACCGCTTCCCCAAGCGTTACCGGTGCCAGTGGCAATCCCATCACGGAAACTGAATGCTTCATCCTGCCTCTTTTGTTCTCAGCCTCGCGGAGTCAACAAGCCACGGCTGGAATCCGAACGTCGTATTCTGGATTTTTCTGCCTGTTTCCATGCTTCCCCGAGCAGGTCAGTCACCAGGACGTTCTTCGATGTTGCTAGCCTAGCTTTGAATCTAATTGAAAACAATGACAGTTAAGTGCGAAGCGAATCACTCTTTAGGTTCTCCGGACGGCCACTTTAGTTTCTTTTCAAAGGTTACTTTTTTGAAATTTATCGCCCTGAGTTCGGCTCGGAGCGCACGCTGCACTCGCTTCGATAAACGATGCAACCTCTGTATTTTCTCGATTTATTGGAAAATAGTGCAATTTTTCTTTTGCCGCAGAGGCAAAATTCATTTGTCGTTTGTTCGGCATGCCACTTTGGTAACTTTTTATAAGTTACTTTTGGGTGTTCAGGTAACTCGTCCAGCAAGGAGGTGGAGTTACTCCTCCCACTTCAACACTGTCATTGAGCAGGGTGGCAGGCTGAAGCTTTCCACGGAATTCTCGCCATGCTCTGCCTTCACCTGCTCAGAATCTTCATTGGAAGCCGCCGGATCGCCGCCAAGCCGACTCCACCGGATCATCGCTCCTCGCGCAACGCCTTCCAGTTGCACGACATGAGGTACCGTCCGTGAAAGGTTATATGCCACCAGAATGCGATGAAGGTGCTGCCCATCCCGGCTCCTGAAGCCGAAAAAATCCAGATCGTGCGCCGACGCCATCATCACGCCGTCGTTGCCCGGTGCCACAGCGTGTCGCGGATCAGCTCCGCTCGTTGTCACGCGCACCATATCGCCCGCGATTGCCTCATTCAGCATCTCCTCGGCCAGAAACAATGGTCTGCGTCGCATCGTCGGCCCCATATCTACCACAGCGCCCCACAGCCGCACCTGCTTGCCATCGTTGCGGCGAAATTCGTACTGCGGCAGGCCGAAGACCATCGCATCGCGCACACCCTGATCCCGCTTCATGCGCAGCATCAGGTCCGTCACCGCGATGCCTCCGGCCGCAGACGGCGTCAGCCGATCCAGCGCCGCCTGGCTTGCCGCGCCTTCGGTCGCGTGCAGATTCACCTCATAGACTGCCAGGCGTTTTCCGCCCGCTGCGCGTCGCGCCGCAGCCAGCATGCCATTCGTCGAAAAGTACTCCGGCTCGGCCAGCAGCGGGTCAAACAATTCCGCATCGGTCGCGCCCTTGTCCACCGTATGCATCATGTAGGGCGCAATCGCCAGCGTATCCGCCACGCCGCTCGCGTTCAGCGCCAGTGCGTCCTGCGCCTCCGGCAGCGACTGCACGCCAGCCTGCCCATTCACCACCAGGTCAAATCGATCCGCACCGGAGTATGCGCTCGCCTGACGCCGAAACGCCGCAAACACCCGCTCCGCCTGCGCTCCATACGCGCCGGCATCTTCCATCGACTCCCCATGAAAGATGCTGTTCCACGCCTCATTGCCCAGTTCCAGATGAATGCGCGGAAAGACGTTTGTCCACGGAACCGCCTGGCCCTCGGCAACGCGCAGCTTCCCACCCTTGCTCGCGTTGTCGCCTGCCAGATACTCAGCGAGCAGTTTTACCTCCTGCTCGTCGGTGCTCAGCGGAATCACAATCCACGGTTCGGCTCCCACGGCACGGCACAACTCCAGAAACTCCGGCACGCCCACAGCCACGTCTTCTTCGCTTACCTTCCACACCGAATATCCCACACGCTCTCGGGCCATGCGCGGCTCCAGCAGCGTCTGCATCGATGCGCCCAGTTGCTCGCCCGCCATCAGCCGCAGCACGCCCGGATGCAGCGCGCGCAGCGTCTCCACCACCTCATCGCGAAACGCCGTCGGGTTCTGCACAGCAGGATTCTGCACCGCTTCCAACGAAACATCGTCCAGCAGCACGCTCGCTCCAGCAATTGTGAAACTCAGCTTCGCCGTTCCCGCCTGGCCCGCGTCCTTTGCTGCAAACCGGTACTCGTAGTCCTGCCATCCGCTGCGCAGCGCGATCTCCTGCGCAAAAAAATCCGGCTGCCCCATGCGTCCCACCTCGACATGCAGGCTTGCCGCGCCCGCCAGCGGCTTCGCACGAAAACGCAACAGATACTCCCCGTGAAATTGCAAAAATCGGCGACCGTCCGTTGAGTCGAAGTACGACGAAACCTCCGCACTTTGTCCCGCCATCGCCGCTTCCACGCGCAGCGCCTGCCGTCCCTCGGTCTCCGGCGAAAGATCCCCGCGCTCCGCGCTCAGCCGCGCTCCACCATGGAGGCTCGTCCACCATCCCGCTGCCGGATCACCGGGAAAATCCTTGCTCAACCTGACCCACTCGCCCGGCTCCATCGCCGCACTGCCGCTGGTCGGCTCCACGCGAAAGCCATCCGCAGTCGGCATACTCTGCCCGATCCGTCCGTTCGCTGCCGCAGGTACAAAGACATCTGTCGCGCCCGGCTGCCTTCGCACCATCGCTTCATAGATGCCGCCGTCCCAGAATCCCGTCGGCCACTGTACGCCGCCGATCGTCTCCGTACAGACATCCTGCTCGCGATCACAGTGCACCACCGAGCGAAATTCCATCCCTTCAAACCCCGGATTCCGACCCACCAGATTGCGCAGCATCTGCCCCGAATCGTAAAAATTCTGCTCGCCCAGGTTGATTCCCGGCCGCGTTACATGCGGCTCAATTACATCCTCGGTCATCTGTACGCGCGTCACGCCACCTGCCGCTTTTGTTCCACTGCTGCTCCCACAGGCCATCGCAGCCAGAATCGCCGCGCAAGCCGCCAGCATCGTCCCTATCGTCTTCACACCGCGCTTCCTGTTCTCACCCTGCATTCTGCCTCATCTCTGCTTTGCCGCCCCACGCACTCGAAGGCATATTATACTGACCACACTTTGATCGACCGCTCTTCGCTGCTTTCGGATTCACGCACGTCTTCTGCTTCTTCTCCGCGTCTGGCTTATCTGCTCAGCGTTTATCCCGCCATCTCCCACACTTTTTTCCTGCGCGAAATCGTCGCTCTCCGCGCGCGTGGATTCCAGATTCACACCGCTTCCATCAACCCTCCAGATCGCCCCTTTGCACAGCTTCCTGACGAAGAGCAGCAGGAATCCTCCGCCACCTTTTATCTCCAGCCGCCGCGCACCTCCGCTGCATGGCTCAGCAGAATCGCTTCCGTATTCGCCGCGCTGCTCACCCATCCCATTGTCGTTTTCCGCGGTCTCCGCGCCGCCGCCACCATGCCGCGTTCCTCGATTGCATGGTCTCTGCGGCTGGCTTATCTGGCAGAGGCGCTTCTGCTGGGTCGATGGATGCGCCGCAACAGCCTCACGCACCTGCACGTCCACTTCGGCGGACCGGTCTCCAGCGTGGCGTTGCTGGCCGCGAGCGCATGGCGTTTTCCCTGGTCGCTCACGCTTCACGGGCCAGGAGAATTCCACGATCAAGCATCGGCCTGGCTGCGCGAAAAAATTCTCGCCGTGGACCGCATCTTTGCCATCAGCGACTTCACACGCAGCCAGATTCTGCGCATTGCGCCCGAAGCCGAAACCAAAACCTTCGTCATCCGCCTCGGCGTCCAGCCTGAACTACTTGCCCAGCCGCGCAGCCTGCCATCACGTCCGTTGGAAATCCTCTGCACCGGCCGACTCGTCTCCGCCAAAGGCCAGCGTATTCTGCTTCAAGCCTTTGCCGCGCTTCCGCCGCAGAGCGAGCGACTGCGCCTGGTCTTTATCGGCGACGGCCCTGACCGCGAAGCGCTTCACGCGCTCGCCTCATCGCTCGGCATCGCCGCTCAAGTGGAGTGGACCGGCGCGCTCAATCACGCCTCCACGCTGGACCGCGTCGCCCGCGCACACCTCTTCGTCCTCGCCAGTTTTGCCGAAGGACTTCCCGTCGCGCTCATGGAAGCGATGGCGCTCGGCGTTCCGTGCATCTCCACCTTCATCGCCGGCATTCCGGAGCTGATCCACTCCGGCGAAAACGGCCTGCTTGTCCCCGCTGGCAACGTCTCCGCGCTCACCGCCGCCATGCAGCAACTGCTCCACGACCAAGCGCTCCATCGCCGCCTGGCCGAATCCGCTCACCAGACCATCGCCGAACAATACAATCTCGAACGCAACCTCGATCTGCTCGCCGAGCATCTCCATGCGCTCTGTGCCGCTGCCTCACCGGAGTTTGCGTCCCATGCGTAATTCCGCGCCCGCGCTTTCTCCGCTTCAGCAGCCGCCACTCACCGTCTCAGTCGTCATTGTCTCCTTCAACACACGCGAGACGCTGCGCTACTGTCTGGAGCGTACGCAGGCCGAGTTGCAACGCATCGCCAACTTCGGATTCACCTCTGAAATTCTCGTCATCGACAACAACTCCTCCGACGGCTCCGCGGAGATGGTCGAACGTTTTTTCCCCAACGTCCATCTGCTTCGCAGCCCGGTCAATCTTGGCTTTGGCGGAGCCAACAATCTCGCGCTGCTCACCTCGCGCGGGCAATATCTTCTGCTGCTCAACTCCGACGCTTTTCTTGAAAACCCTGTCCTCTCCAACCTGCTCCAGGACATGGAAGCCAATCCATACATCGGCATTCTGGGCATCGCACAGGTCAGCCGCGACGGCTCCCGCCAGCCCTCGGCGCGTCGTTTTCACACCCTCTGGCGCGACGCCTGCGTCATGCTCGGCTTGCCTCATCTTTTCCCGCACAACCGCTCCTGGGGACGCAGATTCGGCGGCCTCGATCGCAAGTGGGAAGGCGCTTGTCGCCCAGTTCGCGTGGACTGGATTCCCGGCGCCTTCATGCTCATCCGCCGACTTTTGCTGGAAGAGATCGGTCTCTTCGATGAGCGTTTCTTTCTCTACGTCGAAGAGGTCGATCTCTGCAAACGCGCCATACGTCACGGCTGGCATGTCGTTTACTCGCCCGAATACTCCGTCGTCCACATCGGTGGCGAAAGCGCGACTTCCATCAACTCCAGACAGGACGCGCCCCCCAGCCATCAGGTTGTTCTCTGGCGCATGCGCAGCACTCTGCTCTACTACCGCAAGTGGCACAGTTTTCAGGTCTGGGGAGCCGCGGCATTGGAGTTGGCCATCTACGGCCTTCGCTGGCTGCGCAACCGCTGGAGCAGCAGCCCCCAGCGGCGCACCCGCGCCCATCACGCACTCCAACTCATCGCGCTCATGCGTCAGGCCTGGCGCGATACCCACGGCGGACGCATCAGTCCACCCCATCCCTGGTAAACATAGCCTTGCGCAACTGAACGGAAATTTATACTCACGTCAGCTATACCCATCGCCATTGTTTCGGAGTCCAACATATCGTCCATGTATGAGGCCACCGGCAATCCCTCACCCCCGCAGCGTCTCGCCGTCGTCATCATCGGACGCAACGAAGGTGAGCGCCTGCGCACTTGTCTGCATTCGGTCCAATCCCTCGCGCTGCCTCCGAATATCCATCCTGTGGTCACCATCTACGTCGATTCCAACTCCTCCGACAACAGTCTGGAACTCGCCCGCTCGCTCGGTGCTCATGTCATCGCTCTGCCCACCGGCCCATGGACCGCAGCACGCGGACGCAACATCGGCTGGCATGCCGCACTCGAACTTCACCCCGTCGACTGGATCATGTTCCTCGATGGCGACACCGCGCTCGATCCCGATTTCCTATCCGCCGCCTTCGCTCAAGCCGTCCCGGATCCTGCCATTGCCACCGTCTTCGGCCTGCGCATCGAATCCAACCCGCAGCAGTCGATTTATACCGCTCTCCTGGCCCTCGACTGGCTCCAGGACCCGCACCAGAACGCTCATTTTGGCGGCGACGCACTCATTCGCGTCACCGCGCTTCAAGCCTCAGGTGGCTACGACGACACCCTCATTGCCGGCGAAGATCCTGAGTTGTCTCATCGCATGCAGTCACTCGGCTGGCGTCACCTTCAGCTCAACCGCCTGATGACCACCCACGACCTTGGCATTCTCTATTTCTCGCAGTACTGGGCGCGTATGCGCCGCTCCGGCTACGCCTATGCCGATGTCGCTGAGCGCTTCCGACACACGCCCGAGCGATTCTGGTTCGGCGACTCCCGCCGCAACCTTCTGCGCGGCTCCTTCTGGCTGCTCACGCTGGCCATCGCCTTTGCTGGCGCGACATGGTCTGCCTTCCAGCACCATCCCATCCGGGCTGCGACGATCTCGGCTCTTTGGCTTGCGCTCTTCGCAGCCGTCTGCATGCGCTCCGCCTGGCGCTATCGCCATCGCAGCGCATCGCGCCTCACGCTGTTTTTCTACGGCATCCACTCGCAGTTCCAGCAGATTCCGCTTCTGCTCGGCCAGCTCACCTGGTTCAGCGACCGCTTGCTTGCGCGCCGCCGCACTCTGATCGAATACAAATAATGGGCGCTTTTCACGCTGTTTCTGCCACAAAATCAAAAACCGCCCATCCCAGGCGGCTCGTTCCGTTTTTCAGCTTTCTATGGTGCGCCCAGAGAGATTCGAACTCCCGACCTATTGATTCGTAGTCAATCGCTCTATCCAGCTGAGCTATGGGCGCACAAAACGAATGTAACTTTTGCAGAATAACAGGATTCCAGCGCTCGATCAACCGCACGCGATCTTGTCTGCGACCTGGCTTACTGCGCGGCTGCGGTTGCTTCGGGCTGCTCGGGAATCAGCGCTACTTCTTCCACAATCTGCAATCCCGCACCTTTCAGCAGTCCGGCCACGGTCGCAGCATTCAGCCGCGTCGCGTCATACTCCACGCGCACTGTCCGCTCCGCGCGATTCACATTCAGCCTACGAATTCCGTAGACCTCCTTTGCGCTGGCCAGCGCCATCGCCACCGCCGCGCCCGGCTCGCCCTCAAAGCGGTACTCCACATCGACCGTCGTCATAGCTCGATCATAGCAACTTCCCACCGCTCTGCCCATTCCACTTTGTGGTTCCGCTTTCGGCTCAGTGTTCCAGCATCTTCAGGTAATCCACAACCTCAGGACTCGTCCAGTCCGTCGCCCCCACAAACTTCCGCCGAATCCGCCCCTGTCTGTCAATTGCATACGTCTCCGGCCACATCTCCGAGTGGTACTTCGACGCTGCAATCTCCTTCGGATCCCATACCGTCTGCAGGTCCATCTGATGATCCTTCACAAATTGCCGATACGCGTTCTCGTCGTCATCCACGCTCACGGCCAGAATCACCAGCTTCGGATCACGATGGTGCAACTGCTCCAGCGACGGAATCTCTGCCACGCACGGCGCGCACCAACTCGCCCAGAAATTCAGCAGCACCACTTGGCCGCGATCGTCCGCCAGATGCACGCGCGTCGTCCCGTCCGCCACCGTAAAATCCGGCGCTGCGGTTCCCGGCTGCGAAGGATGGTTCCCACGATCGCAGCCCGCCAACATCCCGGCCAC
The DNA here is from genome assembly GCA_021804655.1 of Acidobacteriota bacterium. Lineage (GTDB taxonomy): Bacteria > Acidobacteriota > Terriglobia > Terriglobales > Acidobacteriaceae > Acidicapsa. The sequence continues at coordinate 38,792 of JAJZHE010000002.1, read as the reverse complement.
GCACAGCATCCAGACCGCACAGGACATCCGGACAACGCTCCATCTCCGGGCCAACAACCACATAGGCTCACTCCATCTCAGCTTCACCTCCCTATAATACGAATCCATGAGCACGGAGCGCATCCTCACACCGACTGAGACCCTGACATCCCCCTGTCTGCTCTCCGTCATCGTTCCCGCGCGCAATGAAGCCGACTGCATCGCCGCCTGTCTCCACTCGCTCGTCGGCCAGTCCGAATCCATCTTCGCTCTCGGCGTCGATTGGGAGCTGCTCCTCGTCGATGACGGCTCCACCGATGCGACGCGCTCGATCGCCCAATCCATCCCCGGCGTCACTCTGCTTGATGTTGACCCGCTGCCCACCGGCTGGACTGGTAAAGCCAACGCCTGCCACTCCGCAGCCCAGCGCGCACGCGGAGAATGGCTGCTTTTCACCGACGCTGACACCGTGCACCAGCCGGGCAGCCTGCGCCGCGCACTCCATGAAGCCGAAAAGCACTCCGTCGGCCTGCTCTCCTATTCCCCACACCAGCTCGTCTCCGGCCTTGCCCAGCGCGCGCTCATGCCGCTGGTCTTCGCGGAACTTGCGCTGGCCTATCCGCCCGCCAAAGTCTCCGATCCCGCCCTGCGTCTGGCCGCCGCCAACGGACAGTTCATGCTCTTTCGCGCCACTGCCTATCGTGAAATCGGCGGTCACGCAGCCGTGCGCAGCTCCATCCTGGAAGACGTCGAACTAGCGTCGATCATCAAACGCCGAAAACTCGGCCTGCGCTTCCGTACTGCGCCCGACGCCCTCGCCACGCGCATGTACCGCACCAACGCTGCGATGATCGAGGGCTGGACCAAGAATCTGGCACTGCTCTTCGGCAACTGCCTCACGCTCGCCGCCTGGCGCGTCCTCGATCTCGTCCTGCTTCTCCTGCTGCCCATTCTCGCCGCGCTTTACTGGCACTCTGCCATCCGCGGCGTTCCCTGGTTCACGGCCGGCTTCCTCATCGCGCTGCTCGATCTGCGCACTCTCTGGCGCTTTTACGCTCGCGTCGCCAAATCTCATTTCTCTGTCTTCGACTGCGCACTCTCTCCGCTCGCTCTGCCGCTCTTTGCCTCCATCCTCACACGAAGCTGGTTTCTGCACCGCGTCCGCCACAGCGTCTCCTGGAAAGGCCGCACCTATCCCACCTGACACTTCTCCCAAAAGCACAAAACGTTTCCCGATTGTTGATCTCGTCGATTCTTTTCTTCAAATCACGAAACCTCAACCCCACTCCAGCATCCTAGAATTCGAGCTTAGGAATCAGATATGCAAATCACACGGCGCGCCACCTTCTCCGCTTCGCACTATTACTGGAACCCCGACTGGTCCCCGGAGCAGAATCTTGCTGTCTTCGGCAAATGCGCCAACCGCGCCGGACACGGCCACAATTACACCCTGGAAGTCACCGTCTCCGGCTCCGTCGATGCCGTCACCGGTTTCATCGTCGATCTCAAATGGCTGAAAGACCTCATCGAACACGAAGTTCTCGATGTCTACGACCATCGCCACCTCAACCTGGAAGTTCCCGAATTCGCTCACACCATTCCCACTACGGAAAACATCGCCATCGCCATCTGGAATCGACTCGCACCAGCCATCCCATCCGCATCTTCCGCGCGTCTCACCTCCGTGCGTGTTTACGAAACCCCGGAGATCTTTGCCGAATTCAGAGGAGGCCTGGCTTGATTGCTCACTTTTCCCGGCGCTACACCTTCAGCGCCAGCCATCGCCTCCACGTGGACCATCTCTCCGCGGAGCAGAATCGCGCCGCCTTCGGCAAATGCAACAATCCTCATGGCCACGGCCACAACTACATCCTTCAGGTCACCGTCTGCGGCCCCGTCGATCCGGCCACCGGCATGGTCCTCAACATGGCTACGCTCGATGCCGCCGTGCATGCGTCGATCCTTGACCGCTTCGATCACCAGAACCTCAATTACGACCCGATCTTCGCAGCGCAGACCTCCACCACAGAGAATCTATGCTGTGAAATCTTTCACCTGCTCAAGCCTGCACTGGCACCCGTTTTGCTTCACTCTGTCCGTGTCGAAGAAACAGAAAATAACTTCTTCGAGTACTCTGAAATCAGCCCAGCCTCCGCCTTGCACGCAGCTTAGGCCCAGGCTTTAACCACGCAGTCGTTGGCTTGCGATTTTTCGCCACTGGCTCAGGAGAGCAATCATGGCTCACGCAGTCGTCGTTCCCAAATCGCCGCGCTCCATCTCCACACTGGAGCCGGAGCAGATTTCGCTTGCAGGCGTCTCCACGCAGGAACTCTATCGCGAACTGATCGCGCGCATGCACGAAGACCCGAATCGCGATGGTCTGCTCGCCACTCCCCAGCGCGTGGAAAAATCCATGAGCTTTCTCACCAAGGGCTACACGCAGAACCCTACACAGATTCTGCGCGGCGCACTCTTCGATGTCGATTACGACGAGATGGTCATCGTGAAGGATGTCGAGATGTTTTCACTGTGCGAGCACCACATGCTGCCGTTTTTCGGTCGTGTCCACGTCGCATACATCCCCAACGGCAAGGTCATCGGACTCAGCAAAATTCCCCGCCTCGTCGAAGTCTTCGCACGGCGTCTTCAGGTGCAGGAGCGGCTCACCCGCCAGATCGCCGACGCCATTCAGGAGGCCATCGAACCGCGCGGCGTCGGTGTCGTCATTGAGGCGCGTCACATGTGCATGATGATGCGCGGCGTCGAAAAGCAGCAGTCCACCACCGTCACCTCCACCATGGTCGGCTGTTATCGCGAGCAGCAGACGCGCGCTGAATTTCTCTCGCTCATCCGCCAGTCCGGCGGCGCTACGCTGTAATTCCATCCCGCCTGCGGGCAGCAACGCAAAATCGCGCGACAGCTTCTGTCGCGCGATTCATTTTTGCCCCATCCCTTTTCTTTGCTCTCCGCCTCAGTTGCCTGTACCCGTGCGATTGCCAATGATTGGCGTCGCCAGTTGCACCTGAAGATACAGCGGGAAGTTCTGCTGCACCGTGCCTCCGGTTGCCGTCACCATCACCGTCGCCTGGAAGCTCGTCGTCTTTGTGGGAATGTTGATGTTCGGGTAACTGCATCCAGAGATAGCCCCCGCGCCGCTCAGAAGCAACAAGCCAACTCCCACCATGCGCATGGTCGCGCGCATCGTCGTCGACAGCTTCCGGCGGAACGCCAATCCACCCAACAGCAATCCCGGCATCCACAGCAACGAAGCCAGTTGCAGTGCGCCCAATCCACCGGACTTGCCCGCCATCGTCCCGGCCATCGTTGCCGTGGAGGATGCCGACGGCGTCACCGTAATCGATCCTGTCTGTGTCGCGCCCGTCGTCAGCGAAACCGCTGTCGGAGTGAACGCGCAGGTATATCCCGCTGGCGACGTACAGCTCATCGCCACCATGCCCGTAAAGCCGCTCGTCGAGGTCACGCTGAACGGAACCGTCACGCTCGCACCCTGCGCCACGCTCACTGTACTGGTCCCTTGATTCACCGTCAGCGTAAAGTTGCCCACCGGCGTCGAGCCGCTGGTGGAGTTGGCGCGCTCATGCCACACCGCATCCGACGCCACCACGAATACATCCCCTGTCGTATTCACCGCTACCGCAAACGGCTCCGCGGACCAGTTGCCCAGCGTCACTTCGCTTGAACTTGCCGTCACCGTCCCGGCTGCTGCGCCACCGGTCCCCGCCAGAATCTCATACACATTCCCCGGCACCGGCGTCACAAAAAAAACATCCCCGCTCACATCCACAGCTACACCTGTCGGTGTCGTGAACCCCGTGCTGATCGCCGTCACCGTGGACCCGCTCGTCACCATTCCGGTTGACGCGCCGCCTGTCCCAGCTTCAATCTCAAAGACTTTTTTGTTGCCCGTGTCGCCCACATAGACATTCCCGCTGACATCGACAGCCACGCCCGCCGGCTGAGAAAATCCCGACCCCACCGCGACCGTCGTCGAGCCGGAGTTCACCATTCCAGCAGCCGCTCCGCCCGTCCCGGCTTCAATCTCAAAAACAGCATCGCTTCCCAGGTCCGCGACAAAGACATCGCCATGTCCATCCACGGCCACGGCATTCGGCTGTTTCAGCCCCGATCCGACCGCGACCACCATCGAGCCGGAGTTCACCGTTCCCGCCGCAGCACCGCCCGTCCCAGCTTCAATCTCAAACACCTTGGCCGCGCCCGCGTCCGCCACAAAAACATCGCCAGATGCGTCCGCTGCCACACCCGTTGGCTTGGTAAATCCAGACCCCACCGTCACCATCGTCGAGCTTGCGCTCACCGCTCCCGCAGCCGCACCGCCCGTTCCAGCTTCAATCTCGTCCACCTGCCCGGACCCTGCATCAGCAATGAACAAATCGCCACGCGCATCCACGGCAATTCCCGTCGCATTGGCAAAATCAGAGTTTAAAAGCGCCGGACCCTGCTGCGTCGTCTGTCCCCACGCGCTGCCCCATGCAACCATTGCAAACACAACAACAAATACGAATGATTTCCGGTTCGACAACATCTTCATGCGTGTGTTTTTCCGTTCGCCAGCCAAAGTTTTTCTCTGCGGATTTCAGGTCGTCGAAAACGCGAGTTCTCTTTTCATCATAAAGGCACAGACCCGCCTGCGCACACTGCCAGTTCCACGCATTCCGATGAAATGCAAATCGGCTTTCAGAAAGAGAATCTCTCTCGACTCCGTCCGCTGACTTGCATCTCCATCCATCGGATTCCAGACGGGACCGTCGCGCGACCGTTTTCATCGCACGACCCAGGCCCGGCTCGCTTTTCCGTCCTCCAGCTCAGCTTCGCGGCTTCGACCACGGCGGCACCACGCCATTGGTCCGTGCATACGCAATCGACTGGCCCAGATGCTCATGCTGGTCGGAGAGCAGCATCAGCAGCGCATTCTGCTTGGTCATCTCCCTGCCAAACATCTTCACCTGCTCCTGCATCTGGCTGTCCGTCATCCCGCCGATTGTCTTCTGCAGCGCGTCATAGCTGGCGCGCAGCGCATCCTGCATCTTCGCCGGATCGCTGATCGGCATCATCTTCGCGCCCTGCTTCGCATCGGGTTGCATCGGCTCGCCCGTCAGCACGCGCGTCAGCATCCCGTTCTCGCGCAACATCAAGTTGAAGACATCGGCCACCGAACGCACGCCCGGCCCCGGTCGCCAGTCATATTTGCCTGTCATCGCGCCCGCCAGCGCCACAAATTTCTGCCCCAGCCTGCCTGCGTCGGCTGCCTCCACCGACTGCACGCTCATCGACGCTGTCATCTGGGTCTGCGCCTCCAGCCGTGGCGCCAAACCCATCCCGCTCACCATTCCAACCGTCGCCACCGCCAACACCGCCACACGATTCCACTTCATCACTCACCCTCATTTCCGCCGCTCTCCACACACGCTTCCCGCAGCGCTTTGAATTTTACGCCCAAACCAGCCCAGCTTCCCAACACCGGCCGCCACCCCCTTGCCCTCAACGATAAAGTAGTAAAGTGAACGGTCTTCTCATCCTCGACAAACCATCCGGCATCACCTCGCATGACGCGATCCACCGCCTGCGCCGCCTCACCGGCGAGCGCTCCATCGGCCACCTCGGCACGCTTGATCCCATGGCCACCGGCGTCCTGCCCGTGCTCCTCGGGCGATTCACGCGCCTGGCTCAGTTCTTCTCTACCGCGGAAAAAACCTACACCGGCTCCATCCGCTTCGGCTTCGCCACCGACACCTTCGACGCCGATGGAGCAGCCACCACACCAGTGCTGCCTGTCACCTTCACGCGCGCAGAACTTCTTGCCGCCGCCACGCATTTTTGCGGCGATATCCTCCAGATGCCGCCCGCTTACTCGGCCAAGAAAATCGCCGGCACCCCCGCTCACCAGCTTGCGCGCCAGGGAAAATCCGTCGATCTCCAACCCGTTCCCATCCACGTCTCCCGTTTCGAACTCGATTCCTTCGCCGACGGCTGCGCCAGCTTCACCATCACCGTCAGCGCCGGCGGCTACATCCGCTCCATCGCGCACGATCTCGGCCAACGCCTCGGCACAGGCGCTCATCTGGCTGCTTTACGCCGCACCCAGGCCGGAGCCTTCACGCTCGACCACGCGCACACGCTCGCCTCGCTCGAAGCCCTCGCCGCCGCATCCGACGGTCCAGCCGCCCTCGCTCGCATCAGCCTTCACCCGCGCGACATTCTGCCTGAGTTTCCCGCCGTCACCGCCGACGAGGTCACACTTGGACGCCTGCGTAACGGCGCTCAGATCAATCTGCCTGAGTTTTCGCTTGCTTCACTGGTCAAGGTCTTCAACGGACCCCACGAACTCGTCGCTATCGCCCGCCGCATCGCCGGAACGCTCTTCCAGCCGATCGTCGTCCTCGGCTGAAGACGCTGCCAGGCGCAACTGAGCGCGTGACGCACCATCCCAGCTCACCTGTCTGCCTTCCCGACGGGAATCTGCTGTTGCTTTTGCCCTTGCTCTTGCCGTTGCTTTTCTTGTTGACCTTCCCGAAGGGAATCTGCTTCTGCTTTCGTCAGCACCCTCAGCAGAAGCACCCCGCGACCAACGGAAGCGGCAACAACCTCCACGAGGCGCGCAAAGCGCGCGGCTGCTCCATGCAATGGTCAGAAGAGGCGGAAGTTGACCTCGATATTGACCATCACCGGCACCGGCTTGCCCAGCGCCCTGTTGAAGGCCGGCTTGAAACGATACTGACGCACCGCTTCCAGCGCCTTTTCATCCAGGCCCATGCCCAGCGAACGCACCACATGCACATTCTGCGGCTTGCCTTGCGCGTCCACAATCAGCCCGATCAACACTGTGCCCTCATACTTGGCGCGCCGCGCTTCCTCTGAGAACTCCGCCTCCGGCTGATATGTCGCCACCGGAGCCGTCACTCCGTTGCCCACCTGATACACTCCGCCGCCAACATTTCCGCCCGCGCCAGGCCCCACTCCATTGCCGCTGCCGCTGCCGAGTCCCCCGCCCGATCCCGAACCCATTCCCCCGTGCGCGCCCTGCCCATTCGAGAGCACTACATTGTTCGTCGAGTTCAGCAGGCCCACATTCGGCAGCATTGGATTATCCGGCAGCTTGATATTCTGCTGCACATTCACCGCTGGCTCGATGGCCAGCTTCGGATGATCGTTGCGAATCACCTGTGGTGTCACAATCGGATTCTTCTCAATCTTCGGCAGTCGTCCCTTGATCGGATTCACCAGATCGTGGTCTCCGCCACCGCCACCGCCGCCAATCGCACTGCCTTTAGGCGTCACCGGCTTCCAGGCGGGAATATCGATATTTCCCAGGTTCACCAGCTTCGGCGGAAGCGCCTTCACGATCTGGTGTCGAAACGCAAACAGAAAAAACAGAATGATGCCAACGTTGATCGCGACCGAGATCGCATACGAAACAGGATTCCGTTCCGTCGCCATCGGGTCTTTCACCGGCACAGGCTTGCTGGTCAGCTCCAGCGGCGGCAACTTCGGCGGAAACAGCGCGTCGTAGATGTTCTCGTACAACTCGGCAAAAAGACTCTTTTGCTGGAACGCTTTCCCCGTCAGCGCTTCCAGGCCATCGCTCTCCGCGCCGACTGGCGCAGCCTCAATCACAGGCTCTGCCAGCTCTTCTTCCGGTGGATTCATCACGTCGTTCGTCATCGTTTCCATCTTGTCCGCGGTCTGGGGAAAGCGCGCGAACACCTGTTCAGATTTCCACTGCGCCGCCGCACAGCCCATTTCTTTATTATCCTCAATCCAAGGCCCGCTGGCGACTCCGGATCCAGGCTAAAATCGTCCCCCGCCATTCATCTCTCTTCACAATAGACGAAACGAAGACCCTCAAGTCATCTGATTTTTCCACGACTGCCGATTTACACTGGAATTTCGACATTATGCAATCATCCAATCTCCAGCCCGATCTCCAGCCCGACTCCGCAGCGCGTGAACTCAAGTCTACGCTCACCCTCCCCAGGACCGACTTTCCCATGAAGGCCAACCTGCCTCAGCGCGAGCCGCTGCAGCTCGCCCTGTGGGACGAGATCGACCTCTACGGAAAGCTCCGAGAAGCCGCCGCTCAGCCGGTCAACGGCAATCCCCGGCCCACCTATCTGCTCCACGACGGCCCTCCCTACGCCAACGGACCGCTTCACCTCGGCCACGCTCTCAACAAGGGACTCAAGGACTTCGTCGTCAAATCCAAAACCATGGCCGGCTTCAACGCCCCCTACGTCCCCGGCTTCGATTGCCACGGCCTGCCCATCGAGATCAAGGTCGATGAGCAGCTTGGCCGCAAAAAGCTCGAAATGCCCCCTGCCGACGTCCTCGCTGCCTGCCGCGCCTACGCCCAGCGCTACGTCGATCTTCAGACCTCCCAGTTCGTTCGCCTCGGCTGCTTCGGACGCTGGAAATCTCCCTACACCACCATGTCCCGCGACTACGAGGCCCGCACGCTCGAAACCTTCTATGGCTTCCTTGAAGGCGGATTCGTCTACCGCGGCCTCAAGCCCGTCTACTGGTGCATCCACGACCGCACTGCTCTCGCCGATGCCGAGATCGAGTACGAGATGCACACCAGCCCCTCGGTCTACGTCCGCTACGCGCTCACCTCCGCGCCTGAATCCCTCAGCCCCGCGCTCGCCGGCCGCCAGGTCTTCACCATCATCTGGACCACCACCCCCTGGACGCTGCCCGCCTCGCTTGCCGTCGCCTTCCAGCCCACCTTTGAATATGTCGCCCTCGCCGCACCTGAGCCGGACGGCCCCGTCTACATCGTCGCCGTCGCGCTCGCCGAGCAGGTCAAAGAATCGTGCAAGCTTCAAGAATTCAATGAGATTTCTCGATTTATTGGATCATCACTTGAACACGCGACATTCCAGCATCCGTTCCTGAATCGCTCCGTCCTCGGCGTTCTCGCCGACTACGTCACCGCCGATCAGGGCACCGGAGCCGTCCACACCGCGCCCTCCCACGGTGCCGACGACTTCTACACCGGCGTCCGCTATGGCCTCGATCCCACCTGCCGCGTGGACAACGCCGGCGTCCTCCACTTCGATCGCGCCCTCTGGCCCGAAGCCGAGCTACCCGCCTTCGACGGCAAAAAAGTCTTCGCCGCCAACCCGCTCATCATCGACCTGCTCCGCCAGCGCGGCGCGCTCCTCGCCCAGCAGGATATCCACCACTCCTATCCCCACTGCTGGCGCTGCCACAAACCCGTCATCTTCCGCGCCACCGAGCAGTGGTTCATCGGCCTCGAAACCCCGGTCACCCGTGCCGACGGCAGCACCCCCACCTTCCGCCAGCGCACCATCGAAGAGATCGATCGCGTCATCTGGGATCCGGCCTGGGGCAAAGAACGCATCACCAACATGATCGCCACCCGGCCCGACTGGTGCATCTCCCGCCAGCGCATCTGGGGCGTGCCCATCGCCGTTCTGCTCTGCACTGCCTGCAATCAGCCACTCGAAGGCCAGCGCATCCAGGGCAGCCCGCTCAACCGCAGCATCATCGGCCTCTTTGAGCAGCAGGGGGCCGAAGCCTGGCACGCCGTCGCCGTCAGCGACCTCATCCCCGCGGAAACCCGTTGCGCCCACTGCGGACACACCGAATTTCGCAAGGAAACCGACATCCTCGACGTCTGGTTCGACTCCGGATCGAGCTGGCATGCCGTTGCCGAATCCGACCCCGACCTGCGCGACCTTTACAACCGGACAGACCGCACGGTGCTGTATCTGGAAGGCGGCGACCAGCATCGTGGCTGGTTCCACTCCTCGCTGCTGGCCTCGGTCGCCCTGCGCAACCGCGCGCCGTACTCCCACGTCGCCACCGCCGGCTGGACCCTTGACGAACAGGGCCGCGCGATGTCCAAATCCCTCGGCAACGGCGTCGATCCCGTCGCGGTCGCTGAGAAAATGGGTGCCGAGATCGTCCGCCTCTGGATCGCCTCCGTCGATTTCCGCGAAGACATGGCCGCGAGTGACAACCTCATGCAGCGCTGCTCGGAGATCTACCGCAAGCTGCGCAACACCTTCCGCTTCCTGCTCGGCAATCTCCACGGCTTCGATCCTGCCATTCACTGCGTTCCCGTCGCTGAAATGCTCCCGCTCGACCGCTACATGCTGGCTCGCACACGAGACCTGACCGAGCGCGTCCTTAGTTGGTACAGTACTTTCGAGTTTCACCGCATCTATCACGCAGTCAACGAGTTCGCCATCGCCGATCTCTCCGCCTTCTACCTCGACGCGCTCAAGGACCGCATGTACACCTTCGCGCCGACCTCACCCGCGCGCCGCTCCGCACAGACCGCTCTCTGGCAGATTACAGAAACGCTCGTCCACCTGCTCGCGCCCATCCTCAGCTTCACCACCGAAGAGGTCTGGAGCTACCTTCCCGCCGTCCCCAGCCGCGAAGCCAGCGTTCACCTCGCACGTTTCCCCTCTCCAACCAGCATCTTTCCCGACGATCCGACTCCCGTCCTCGCCGAGTGGAAAACTCTGCTCGAACTCCGCGACGCGGCCTTGATCGCGCTCGAAAACTCACGTAAAAACAAAGAGATCGGTAAATCTCTTGAAGCAGAATTGGAAATTTTTGCCAGCGACCATGCGCTCGCCCTGCTCCAGAAATACGCCGCCGACCTCAAGGAGATCCTCAACGTCTCCCGTGTCACGGTCGCTTCTGGCCAAGAATTTCGCGTAACCGTATTGCCTGCAACCGGTTCCCGCTGTAACCGCTGCTGGAACTTCATGCCTTCTGTCAGCGCTTATGGAGCCTGGGAAGGTGTCTGTGACCGTTGCCAGGACGCGCTCCGCGCCATGAACATTCAGCCGAACATCCAGCCCGCCATCCCTCAGGAGTCCGCACAGTGAACGCCTCAAAATCCCGCCTGCCCTGGCTCTTGCTCACCTCGCTTGCCGTCCTCGTCCTCGACCGCGCTTCCAAGGAATGGGTCCGCGCCCACATCGCCGTTGGCCACGCCATCGTGCTCATCCCGCGCTTCTTCCGCATCACACACGTCTTCAACGAGGGCGCAGCCTTTTCGCTCTTTGCCGACACGGCCACTCCGCAGCGCGTCCGCTGGGCGCTGGTTGGCTTTTCGCTGGTTGCTTCGCTGGCCATCCTCGTCGTCCTCGTTCGGCTCAGCCGCCGCTTCACGCTCACGACGCTCTCGCTGGCCATGATCCTCGGCGGCGCGCTCGGCAACGCCTGGGATCGCCTCCGCTACGCCTCGGTCATCGACTTCATCGAGATTCACATCTTCCGCTACCACTGGCCCGACTTCAATCTGGCCGACTCGGCCATCGTCGTCGGAGCCTGCCTGCTCTTCCTGGACACCCTCCTGCCCGACCGCGATCCGATCCCCAACAGCGATCCCCAATCGCCAGGAAATCTGGCTTAAACCGTTGCCCTTGTTCCTCTTGTTTGGCCTTCCCGCCGGGAATCTGCCCATGCGTCTCGCCAGCGACCTCCACGACTATGCCCCCGCGACCGTCGAGAGCGCAGCCAACGTCCATGACGCGCAAAGCGCGCGCCTGCACCATGCCCAGCTTCTACATGCCAGGGTGTTCCATGCCAGGGTGTCAGAATCGGTAATACAACCCGATCATCGGCTCGGCATCGTGCTCAAAAGAGCTGGGGGAACTGAGCGGGGTGGGAGCACCAGGTAGTACCGGACTTGTCGAGTACGGCAGAACCAGCGCGCTGGCAACCGCAGGCATCCTGTGAATGTCGCCGCGATATTGGGCACGCAGTCCGATGTGGCGCAGGAACTCCCAGTCGGCTCCAAAGCCGTAGATGTAACTCGGAGTTGACGATGTTGTGGTCTGCGAACCGCTCGGACTGTTCGTCGGCACCGTGATCCGAACGCCGACTCCGGCAAGGGCGAAGAAACGGAGGGACTTTGTGAGGCGGCTGGAGACAACCCAGTCGCCGGTAAGTTCGTGGGTCATGGCCGAGACGGAGGTCTGAACTGGAGCGCCGGGCGATGCTGGCCCTGTGCCGACGGGGATGACCGGAAACGCTCCAGTGAAAGTGTAGACCTGGTTGGCCCGCTGGAGGGAATACGTGCCTTCAAAACCGACGAACGCATTGCGGATGTGGCGAAACTCCAGCATGCCGCCGCCGGAGCTGGTTGCGCGCTGCGATTCATCGCCGTTGTTGAGGCTTGCGGTTGCTCCAGTAAACGCCCCGAAACCGCTCAGGCCGATGTCGGTCTCACGTCCGGTCGGCGTCTCCGTCCGGGTCTGCCTGCCCGTCTGCGCCATTACAACTGCCCCGCCCAGCCCGACCAGCGCAATCAACCCCAACGCAACCCATCTCTTTCTCTGCATCGTTCCCTCCCTGCACATCGCCTTCAAAATCGGTAATAGACTCCCACCATCGGCTCGGCGGTATGGATGAATGAGTTAGGAGAATTCAGTTGCGTGTCGATCTGCGGCGCCTTATGGATATCTCCGCGATACTGGGCACGCAGGCCGATGTGTCGGAGCATCTGCCAGTCGGCTCCGAAGCCGTAGATGTAACTCGGAGTTGACGATGTCGCGGTCTGCGAACCGCTCGGGCTGCTGGAGGGCGCTGTGATCTGGACACCGGCGCCGGCAAGAGCAAAGAGAAGCACCGACTTTGTGAGGTGGTTGGAGACGATCCAGTCGCCGGTGAATTCATGAGCATACGCAGATAAGGAATAAAAGCCGGTCCCATATCCTGAAGTTGATGTGGGTCCGAAAATTGCGTACACATAGCGCTGGTTGGCGCGATTGAGTGAATAGGTCGCTTCGAAGCCAACCCATGGACTGTGAATGTGACGGAATTCCAGCATTCCTCCCGCAGCGTTGGCAGGGCGTAAATATTCATCCCCGTAGGAGTCGACTGTGGTTCTGGCAATGCCATTGAAGGCTCCGTACACACTGAGGCCAACATCCGTCTGTGCAACTGCGAAGTTCATCGTTGCAAAAGCAAACCCCAGAAGTAAGCACCGAAGCAATGGGATTTTCATCTCGCTTCCTCCAATGTTTTGCGACTCCAACAACCTTCCAGCGAGTCATCTGTCATTGAGGCTCCGATTGTGCCGTCCTCCAGTGTTGCGTCATAGAGAACGCTTATCTCGCCCCGGATGATCGGGCGCGTGGTACTTGTCGCGTTGCCGCGGGTTGTGTACGGGATTGCTGCGCCGCGCGCGATCGGCGCAGTGGTGCATGGCGCTCCTGCCATTGCGTGCTGGGGTACTTCACGGTGAAGCATCCGTGCTTTGGGAGTGGGGTTTTCTTCATGGTTTTATGCCAGGCAACTCTGGCAGATGCATCGTCCTGCGGCGCAGATTGCGTTTGCTGCGCGCGGGCAACGCAGGCAAAGGCCAGCCAGGCAAAGAATGGCTACAAACTTGCTGGGGGGGGATCAATCGCACTTGCATGGGAGAGGGGTATCCTTTCGACGAGATTTTCCAGGGCAAAATGACTTACATTGGCACGGTGAGCGTGACCCCGCACATGACCTGGAGAAATGGATACCTTGCAATCCTCGTGCATCAGCAGGCGAACGAGAGGCTGACCACGACCGGCGTCAGTAACCGCACGATAGCGCAGGCTGCCTTTCAGCGTCAAGGAATTTCCCGGTTTTCCGTGACGATGGCTTTCACCATGTAGGGCCGCGCGCACGCTGCATGCAACGGCTCTCTTGTTCGCCTTCCTGCGGGAATCTGCCTTTTGCTCTTCACCAGCGTCCTCCACCACCGCGCCTCCTCGACCGTCGGGAGCGCAGCCAACGTCCGGGGCGCGCTAAGCGCGCGGCTGCTCCATGCAATGGCATTCGGTACACTGGACCATATCTATGCTCGTGGAATCTATGCTCGTGGAGTTTTCGTGAACACTGCTACCGCAGAACGCCTGATTCGCCCCGCCCAGAACATCTTTGGCTCCATCCGCCTGCCCGGCGACAAATCCATCAGCCATCGCTACGGCATGCTTGCCGCCTTTGCCCGCGGCGTCTCGCGCTTTCAGAACTTTTCCACCGGAGCCGACTGCGCCTCGACGCTGGCCTGCATGACGCAGCTTGGAGCCAGCGTCAGCCGTCTCGAAGACGGCACGGTCGAGATCACTGGCGTCGGCGGTCAGGTGCGCCAGCCCGCCGCGCCGCTCGATTGCGGCAACTCCGGCTCCACCATGCGTATGCTCTCCGGCCTGCTGGCCGCGCAGCCCGGCGAGTTCACGCTCATCGGCGACGAGTCACTCTCGCGCCGCCCGATGGAGCGCATCCGCAAGCCGCTCACCGAGATGGGTGCCGCGCTCACGCTCACCGACGGCCACGCCCCGCTCACCCTGCGCGGCGGAGCCTTGCGACCCATCGACTTCACCACGCCCGTACCCAGCGCACAGGTGAAGACCTCGATCCTGCTTGCCGGTCTGCAAACAGCGGGCACAACCATCGTCCGCGAAGCCATCCGCACGCGCGACCACAGCGAACTGGCACTGCGCGCCTTCGGCGCACGCATCGAGCGCAGCATGGAAAACGGCTTGAACGCCGTCTCCGTTACCGGCCCGCAGTCGCTCTCCGCCATGGAAGCCACCGTTCCCGGAGACATCTCTTCCGCAGCGTTTTTCCTCTGCGCAGCGGCGTTGTTTCCTGGCTCGCAGTTGCTCATCGACGGCCTCGGTCTCAACCCGACGCGCGCCACTCTGCTCGACGCGTTGACTGCCTTTGGCGCGCAGATTGCCGTCCTCCATCTGGAGGAGCAGAACGCCGAGCTTGTTGGGACGGTGCAGATTACAGCGCCAGTCGAGGGCATCGGCACAACCGAGATCAGCGGCTCGCTCGCCGCGCAGTTGATCGACGAGCTGCCGGTGCTGGCCGCCATCGCGCCCTACTCTCGCGGCGGCATCCGCATCCGCGACGCGAAGGAGTTGCGCGTCAAGGAGTCGGACCGCATTGCGCTCACGGTCGCCAATCTGCGCGCCATGGGAGCCGAGGTCACCGAGCATGAAGACGGACTGGATGTTCCCGGCGGGCAGTCGCTGCACGGAGCGATCATCGACGCCGGCGGCGACCATCGCATCGCCATGGCCTTCAGCGTGGCCGCGCTGCGCGCCAGCGGAGAGACGCTGATTCGCGGCTCGGAGTCGGCGGCGATCAGCTTCCCGGAGTTCTTTGAGATGCTGAACTTCGTCGCCGAGCGCTGATTCTGCGAGCACTGAATCTGCGAGCACTGAATCGCCAGATCGCAATCCTTCCGCAGCAAAATGCCCGCACCGATGATCGGCGCGGGCATCTGTTCTTGCAGCGAAGTCAGACGGTTACTGCATTCCACCCGGCGAGGGCAGCGTCGGCTCTTTGCTTGGCTTTGCCGGACGCAGGCCCGGAACCAGCGGCTGCGCGCCCACGTTGCCGGTCGTTGCATCCTGCATGTTGATGCCGTAGTGCTCCAGCGTTGTGGCAAGCAACTGGAAAAGCTCCGCCCGGTCGCGGGCGTAAACCACTCGCGCATCGGTCAGGTTATCCTCCGCCGTGGCCAGGTTGCGTACCTGTTGCAGGACCAGCGCAGTTGTCGAAGCTCCCAGTTTCAGCTTCTTCTGCTCGTCGTCCAGACTCTCTGAGTCGAGAACCTGCGTCGCTTCGGCCGCCTGGACCGCTGCGCGATCGTTGACCAGTGCAAACTTCTGGTTGACGATCTGCATCCGAATCTGGGTGTAGAGCTGCTCCAGACGAAGCTGCGCCTGGCGATATTCGAGTTGCGCGCGCGACTGCTGCGCCTGCGCCACGCGGTTGCCCAGCGGAATCGTTACGTTGAAGCCGACGCCTTTATCCGATGCGGAACTGTTGAAGAGGTTATTGAGCGTCGTTGTGGTATGGATCGTTGGAAACGTGCCGGGAGGACAAGTTGCCGCGCCTGGACCAAATCCCAGACTGCAATTCGGGCTTTGCGAACCGCCGAGTGCGCTTGAACCGTAAAACGCATACGCATCGACCAGCGGAAGGAGTCCATTGCGCGCGCCACGCAGGGTGATCTGATCCTTCTTCAGCGAAAGCGTTGCCTGCTCCAGCTCAGGACGACGCCTGAATGCCGTCTGCACCAGATCATCCACGCTCTGCGCCTCCTCCGGAAGCGGAGTGAGGTCCACGCGATCCGTCGGAATGATCTGCGCATTGGTCAGGGCAGGATCATTGAGATTGCGGGCAACCGCCTGCTTGAGAATCAACTGCTGGTATTCGAGATTGCTTTGCGCTGTGATGAGCGCCTGCTTGTCGGTGGCTACGGCGGAGTCGGCGGTGATCACATCCAGCGGCGCCATCGTGCCAATCGCAAGCTGCTTGCGGTCGTCGGAGGCAACCTGCGTACTCTGCTGCAGTGCGCGCTCCTTCGACTGGAGATCCTGATACGCGCCGACCACAGCCCAGTAAATATTCTCCACCTGATTGACGGTGTAAAGCACCTGCTGCCGAAAGCCGGAGTCCGAGAGGCGACGGTCATAGACCGATTCCTGAATCAGGCGACGGTTGACCCACCAGCCTGCGCCCTGCAGCAGATGTTGCGTGAGCTGCGCTTTGAAAACCGAGGTAAGCAGCGGGCTGTATGGGAAGAATGGGTTATCCGAAGTGACGCGGGAGTTGGTCTCCGTCACCTGGAGCTGCGATCCCCAGAAGAAGCCCTGGTTATATCCAAAGTTGTACTGGTCCGTGTTTTGATTCAGCGAGGTTTTGCCATCGGAAAACAGGATGTTGGACTGCGGCTGATTGGCGCGCTCAAGCTGCACCGTCGTCGTCACGGTCGGGTCGATATTCGCCTCCGGCAGCGGACCTGCGCCGTCGGCCGACTGCGAGATGCCGCCAAAGCCTGTAGCCGCGCTGGCTGCGCTGCCGCCTGGCCCGCCGCCGGTGGCCGTCAGCGTCTGCGAAGCGCCGCCCAGCGTATTGGTGACCAGCGCCGACGGCGCGCCCAGCAGCACCGCACCGGCGCGAGCACGCAGGATATCCGTGTCAGCGATGTCCAGGTTGTAGCGCGCAATCGCCAGATCGTAGTTGTTTTCCAGCGCCAGCGACAGCGCGTCACTCAAGCTCAGATAAATCTTGCCGTTCTTGATCAGGTCGCCCAGCCGGACAGAGTTCATAAAGCTCGCCCGCGGCGCGTGCACCGGCGCATACAGCCCCGGCAGATCGTTCCAGAAGGTCCGCGCCTTGCCGTAGTTGACCCCGGTGCTGCGCAGAAAAAGCGGAATCGTCGGCGCAGGCGCCGGCGCAGTCGGCAGATCGCTATAGATTTTGTCTCCCGACGTCGGCTTTGTATTCTGCGCAAAGAGACTCGGCGGCATCGCCGTCGTCAGGCTCAGCAGCGCCACGGCTGTGACCCGCAGGCGAGAGCCACTTTTCTTTGTGTAGATCTGCGATGTACGTGACGCGCCGCTCTGGCCGGTTCGCGCGGAAACTCGATTCAATTTCAACCAATCCATGCACTTCTCCCCATTTTGTTGGGCAATTCGTACTGACACTTTGTGGCGCCAACGCCGGATCGCTTTCCATGAGACGCGCCAACTGCCTGTATGGACGCAATTTCTGATTCTGTCGACGGCCTTGAAGCGCCCGCGATGAATCTCTTGCAATCCCTTTCCACGCTATACGCGCCAGAGCGCCGATTCGTTCCCTTGCGAAAACATCCAGCGCTCAGCGCTTTCCTTGATCGCCGATACCCTCATCATAGAATCAAAGAGTCAGCCGGAGAAACCTGTCCTCGATAACGGAATTGGAGACGCGCAACCAGGCAACGAAAAGACTGCCTTCAGGAACACGATGCAGAACTGGAAACTGACACTGACCTACGACGGCACGGAGTACTACGGCTGGCAGGTGCAGCCCGGACTTCGGACGGTGCAGGGTGAGCTGCAGCAGGCGCTGGGACGGATCGTCGGCGAGACGCCGCTGCCGCAAGGCTCAGGGCGAACCGATGCCGGAGTGCATGCGCTGGGCCAGGTGGCCAGTTTCCCGCTTGCCAGCTCGATTCCAGAGGACAATCTGAAGCGTGCCTTGAATCGCATCTTGCCCTCATCGATTCGCGTGTTGGCTGCTCATCACGCCGACGCATCCTTTCATGCGCGCCACTCGGCACGCGCCAAGACCTACGAATACCGCATCTTTCGCGGCACACTCTGTTCGCCGTTTCTTGCCCGCTATGTGCACGCCTGCCGCTGGCCGCTTGCGCTGGACGCGATGCAGTCTGCGGCGCAAAGTGTCGTGGGCGAGCAGGATTTCCGCTCCTTTGCGGCTAATGATCCCGAACTGCGCTCGGACCTGCGGCTGCGCGAGCAGGAGGATGCCTGCGCACCTGCAAGCACGATACGCCGCATCTTTTCCAGCGAGTGGACTGCCGAATCCTCAGAGCTGCTCGTCTATCGCGTGCGCGGAAGTGGATTTCTGCATCACATGGTGCGCAACCTGGTGGGAACGATGCTGGAGATTGGGCGCGGGCAGTTTGCCGCCGATGCCATGGCGGGAATTGTGGCTGCGCAGTCGCGCGCGGCTGCCGGTCCCACGGCGCCGGCCTGCGGGCTGTTTCTGCATTCTGTGGAATACGACGAGCCGGCAAGCGAGACCGGGACGGAGCGTGGACAATGATTCGTCCATCGCGGATGCGGCGCGGCACCAGCTCTGCCTTCGCACGCGTGACGGCGCTGGCCGAGCAGCGCGCCGTCCATGAAGCCTTTCACTGGCTGCACCTGCAGAACCAGCAACTGCTGCACCAGCAGGCAGAGCTGGTCGCGATTCCAGCGCCGCCCTTCGGTGAGGCTGCGCGCGCGGCGTGGACGGCCGAGCGCTTTGCCGCGATGGGGATGGAAGAAATTTCCATCGATGCGGCAGGCAATGTGCTGGCGCGGTTTCCTTCGCCAGAACGGACAGAGAGCGGAGTCGTCCTTCTATCTGCGCATCTGGACACGGTCTTCCCTATCGAGACGCAGTTGGAACCGGTGATGCGCGAGGATCGGCTGGAGGCTCCTGGAGCGTGTGACAACGGAGCCGGTGTGATTGGAATGCTGGCCGTTGTTCAGGCCATGCGCGTGGCCGGCATTGAACCGAAGGCTGCGCTCTGGGTTGCAGGCAATGTGGGCGAAGAAGGGGAAGGCGACCTGCGCGGCATCCGTCATATCTACCAATATGCCGCCTTTCGTGAGCGTATTGTGAGCCACATTGTGCTGGATGGCGCCGGATCTGAGTCAGCCGTGACACATGCCCTGGGCAGCAGGCGATTTCAGGTGCGCATCTCCGGTCCCGGTGGACACAGCTTTACTGACGCGGGCACAGTCAATCCGATTCTGGCTCTGTGCGATGCGATGAGGCGTCTGGAGCAGGCAGCAGCGCTCGACGAACAGACGCGAACAACCTTCAACCTGGGCACCATCAGCGGTGGAACCAGCGTGAACAGCATCCCGGAGTCGGCGACAGCTTCCGTTGACTTTCGCTCGACTGAAACAGCGGAGTTGGTGCGGCTGGAGGTGGCTCTGCATCGTGCGGTGGAGGACGCTGTGGAGACGGCCAACGCCGCTGCTAAACTCGCCGCACAGCGTCGGGGATGCACGTTTGAGCCTTTGCGTATGCTGATTCAGAAGATTGGCGACCGACCAACCGGCAGCCTGCCGCAGACCTCAGTCCTGATGGAGACATTGCGCGCCGTCGATCGCCATCTGCATCTTCGCACCGATCTTCGGCTCGGATCGACCGACGCGAACTTGCCTCTGGCGCTGGGGGTTCCCGCGCTGTCGATGGGAGCAGGCGGCGACGGCGGCGCGGCGCATACACGCGCCGAGTGGTACAGCGGAGTGAATCGCACGCTGGGTCTGAAGCGCGTACTGCTGCTGACACTGGCCGTGCTGGAACAGGCCATGCTGGAACAGGCCATGCTAGAACAGACCATGCAGGAGCAGACCATGCAGGAGCAGACCGGTGAATCCGCCGTCTGAATCGCCACGCGGAATCTCATGCGCGGCATCGCTCGCAGCACGGCTCATCAGCTCCGCATGCGCGGATCCATCCAGCGATAGGCGATGTCCGTCAGCAGATTCACGGCGACATAACTCAGTCCGATGCACAGCAGCGAACCCTGCACCAGCGCATAGTCGCGCGCCGAGATCGCCGCGACCACCAGCCGACCCAATCCCGGCCAACTGAAGATGGTTTCCGTCACAATCGCCCCGGCCAGCAGCGCGCCAAATTGCAGGCCAAGCACGGTGACCACCGGCACCAGCGCATTGCGCAGCGCGTGGCCATAGACGACTCTGCGCTCGCTCAAGCCCTTGGCGCGCGCCGTGCGCACGTAGTCCTGGTTCAGTTCCTCCAACATCGACGAACGGACGACGCGTGTAAGAATCGCCGCCAGCGATGCGCCCATGCCAAAGGACGGCAGAATGAGATATGGCCAGTTCTGCGGAAGCCACAAACTGCCGTCGCCGGCGCCGGAGACAGGCAGCCAGCCAAGGTGAATGGAAAACAGAAGAATGAGCAGCGGAGCCAGCGCAAAGGCAGGCACAGAGAGGCCGGTGAGGCTGATCAGGCCAATGGTCTGATCGACGAAGCCGCCGCGACGAACCGCGGCCAGCACTCCGGCGGGAACGGCCAGCAGAACGGCCACCGCGAGTGCGCAGAAGGTAAGCGCAAGCGTGTATGGGTAGCGCGTGAGGATCAGGTGCAGGACCGAATCGTGCAGGCGCATGGACTGGCCGAAGTTGCCATGCAGAACATTGCGCCAGTAGTGAAGATACTGCGCCCAGAGCGGCTGATCGAGTCCATACTGATGGCGCAGGCGCGCCAGATCCGCCGCGGTCGCGCTGTCGCCCAGCATCTGCTGCACCGGATCGCCGGGGACCAGATGAATGAGCAAAAAAACAAGCGAGACCACCAGCCACACCACAGGCAGAGCGCTCAGCAAACGTGTGAAGATGGATTTCATCGCTTTGAACACAATACCAACCCGGAGGCATCCGCGCAGGGTTTCTCTGCCGTTCTCGCACAACTTCACTGCCGCACCAGGGTCTGCATGCAGCAGAAGTTCGTCTTCAGGAAAGGAACGATCCCGATGAAACGCACCCTTGGGTTTGCCTTGTTGTTGTCCGCTTCTCTGCTCAGTCTTTTTACGCCGAATCTCTCCGCTCAGGCTCAACACTCAACATCGAACTACGATGTACAGAAAGACGGCCCCATTCCGCCGGAGCTTGCGCATCCCGGCGCCATCTTCATCGCAAACGGAAGCTCCGATATTGCGCGCTTTTCCTACACGTTCACCGGCGACTCTTCGCGCGCATACGCGGAGTTCTACAACGCACTCAAAGCAAGCGGGGCATATCGACTTGTCGCGCAACCCGACCAGGCCGATCTCGTCGTCGAGATCAAAACCTCCAGCCGCTCCATCTTCGGCTACAACGGCGGCGACAACTCTATGAGCCAGCCCTGCCTGCGCGCGACCGTGATCGACCGGCGCAGCGACATTCCCATCTGGTCGATGATTCAACCGATCGATTTCGCTCTCTTCCACAAGAATCGCGACAAGGCATTCGAACGCGCCATGCAACGCATCGTCGCGGAGTTTGAAGCCTTCAGCAATGTGGCACCGAAGACGGCTCCAGTCCCTGCGAACTCCTGACATCCTGCGACAAAAAACTGGCGGAAGAGCGCAAACTCTTCCGCCAGCGGGTTCAATCCGAGCGCTCGGCTCAGAATGCGTCCGGTTTATTGCGCTGCCTCGCTTGCCGGCAAGGCGCGGATATACGTGACCAGGGCACGCATGTCCGGCGGGTTCATATTGGTGAGCGGCATGCCTCCCTGCTGCATGCGCGTGGTGTGGTGCCGCAGCAGACTCTCCAGACTGTCAGCAGGCAGCAGCGATGCCGTTCCAGCAAGCGGTGGCGCAGCAACCGTTCCATGCAAACCATCGATGCCGTGGCAGGTTTCGCAACGATTCCGTTCGAAGATTTTTCTTCCTTGCAGCGCCAGCGGCGACAGTTGCGACACCTGCCATTTGGGTGCCGCGGGAGGAGCATTGTTGGCTGACACTGTTCCTGGATTTCCTTGCTGCAACGAAGCGGAAGGAGCAGCCGACGTGGATGAGCCTGCTGCTGCCATGGCCGTCGTAGTCGTGACCGGTTTCAGGCTGCGTACATAGGCGATCAGCTCGTTGAATTGCGCCTCCGGCAACATGATCTGCGGCATCCCGGCGGCGCGCATCTTCGGCGTCATGTGGTGCAGCAGATATGGCAGTTTATCGCCGGGAAACTTCTCGCCAACGCCAATCAGCGAGGGCGCAAAACGCGTTCCCTGACCACTTGGCCCATGACAGGCCACGCAACCAAGATCCTGGAAGTATTGCTGACCGGGCATGGCCGCACCCGTTGTGCTGCTCATCGCTGCCGGCTTCGTCTGGGCAGTTGCCTCAGCATTTGTCTGTGGCGAAGCAGCGCCAGAGGATGTGCCCATGTCCGGATAGCGCACAATCGATTGCTGCTGCGGCGCAGGCTGCGGAGCTGCTCCAGGCGAAGGAGCCTTCAGCGAGCGGAGATAAGCCACAAGCTGATGCAACTGGTCCGGGCTGCCAAAGAACGGAGGCATGCCGCCTTTGGTCATTTTGGCATTGGGGTGCTGAACGAGCGCGATCAACTGCACGTCTCCGAGCGATGCAACCAGCGGAGCCAACGCAGGAGCGCGACCGCCGACGCCGTTTGCACCGTGGCATCCGATGCAGCCATGCTCCAGATATACCTGAGCACCGGCTACCGCTTCAGTGGACGGACTGGCTGGAGCTGCCTCAGATGACGCAGCCGCGGGTCCAGCCATTGAGGCGGCCGAACCGCCGTTCGTTCCCTGTCCAGATGAGGATGGGGCTTGCGCAGCATTGGTGATGTACGATGCCTGAACATTGGCTGACGGAGTTCCGATAACGGCCAGATAGGCCAGCAGCGCCTTCATCTGATCGGGAGCGATATCCACGGAAGGCATGTTGCCGGCGCGCATCTGCGCATTCGGATGATGCAGCAGATCGATCAGTTGCGCTTCCGGAAATTTGGTCGTGATTCCGGTCAAATTGGGTCCGACGACACCGCCCAGACCCACATCTCCGTGACAGCCGGAGCAGCCATGCTCCTGGAAGATGCCGCGTCCCTGGGCAACCAGCGGGCTGACCGGTCCACTAGGCAAAGCGGATGGGCCTGTGCCTCCGGGAGACTCGATATAGGGCTGAAATGGGGCTGCGGAGTACGCCTTTTCCTGCTGCTCCTGCAGCTTGAGCTGCGCGGCAGTGGTGGGGTCGCTGCGATCGTCCATCTCGCTGCGCATGCCCAGATATACAATGCCGACCATCACGATGGCGACGGCAAGCAACGGGATCGGCCTGCGCCAGGGTCTGCGCTCAAAGCCGCGATCGAGAAACGGCAACAGGAAAAATCCGGCGGCAAGCAAACCGGGGACGACCACAACGGCAAAGACGACCTTTGGCCCCTCCCAGAACTTGAGCCACTCGAACATGGGCAGGTAATACCACTCCGGACGAGGCAGGAAGTGCGTATCCGCCGGATTTGCAATCGGTCCCAGTCCAACTGGATGGAAGTAAGCCAGGAAGCCGAGGCCAACCATCAGCAGCAGCGAAAAGGCCATGTCCATGATGACCTGTTTCGGATAAAAGTACTCGGCTGGCATCTTCGGCTCAACCGGGTCTTCGTTCATGGGACCAGCGGCACCGGCCTTGCGGAAAAGAAAAATATGCGAGGCGATGAAGAGAAAAATCATGCCGGGAATCAGGAAAACATGTGCGACGTAAAAGCGGGAGAGCGTCAGCGTGCCGATGGTGTCTCCGCCGCGCAGCAGCCGGGTGAGCCAGTTGCCAATCAGCGGCACTTCACCGACGATATTGGTTCCCACCGCGGTGGCGAAGTAGGCTTTCTGATCCCACGGCAGCAGATAGCCGGTGAAGCCCATGCCCAGAACAAAAAGCGAGAGCGTGGCTCCGGAGAGCCAGAGCAACTCGCGACGGCCCTTGTAAGAACCGTAAAGAAATGTCTGGAGAAAATGAAGGACCAGCACGATAATCATCGCGCTGGAGCCGTAGTAGTGAAGGCTGCGCAGGAATGCACCGGCGGCAACCTGCTTGGTGATATAGGCCACGCTGGTGTGCGCGGTCTCTGCCGAGGGCACATAGTACAGCGCGAGGCAGATGCCGGTGATGATCTGCGAGATGAAGATGAAAAGCAGTCCGGAACCGAAGACATAGGCAAGTCGTGCGCCGCCCGGCACCGGTTCGTTCAAGGACTCCTTCATCAGCTTGTCGAGGTCGGCTCGACGATCGAGCCAGCGGAAGAGTTTTCCGTGTGCGGAACCGGAAGACTCGGAGGAATTACTGGTCTTTTTTTCGTTTTCCACGATTTCCCCTTCTGCTCAAGCTCAGTCGCTAGCTCAGTCTTTCCTTGTTCGGCACATTGGAGCGGAAGTACTCAAAGTGCACCTGAAGTTTTCCATTATCCACGCGTGAGGGCAGCTCATCCATCCCGCGCGGCGGCGGTCCATAGACGTGCGTTCCGTTGGGCTTGAAGCGGCCTCCGTGGCAAGGGCAGACAAACTCATCCTGCCCCTGCTGCCAGGAGACGCTGCATCCCAGGTGCGGACAAATGGCCGAGAGAACGCGCAGATCACCGTTTTCTTCGCGATGCACATAGACCGATTGTGAACTGACAACCTCGCGCCAGCCATCGCGCTGCGTGAAGGTGATGGTCTTGCGGATGGGGGCCTGCGCTGTGGCAAAATCGCTGACTGCGCCCACCTCTGACCAGCCCGAGCCTGTGGCGCGAGCATAGAGCGGGTACAGCACATACCGCAGTACCGGTACGGCCAGCAACGCTCCCATGGCCGCAGTGCCGATGCCCAGCAGCGCGCCCATGAATGAACGACGGTTGATGACAATCACCTCGCTTGTCGAGGATGAAACCGGGATGTTTGCGTTCTCCTGCATTGGGACCTCCTTGAGGAAGAATTGAGCTTAGAAATTGAGCCAGAGTGCAACGTAAACTGTGTTGTTATCGGAAGCATTGCGATTGGCTCCGTCATAGTTGCTGCTGGCGCCGTTGAATTTGGTATAGCCCGTATAGGCCGCCGTGAGGTCGATATTCTGCACCGGCCAGTAACTGAACTGGGCAATGTAACCGGCCGTGTCGGGATTGCCATTGTTGCTGCCCGTGACCGCGGCTGGCGCGTAGAGCAGCGCATCGGAGTTTCCCGTCGTCTGAAAGAGCGCGCCGGTCAGAGCATAGCGGCTGCGCCAGTGGAAGGTGCTGTCCAGCTTCAGCGTATTCAGATGATTATCCGCGGTGCTTGCACCTCCGGAGGCGAAGGTTGCATTCAGCGTCGAACTCTCGTGAATCCAGGTGCCGTGCGCATCCAGCAGATTGGCGCCAAAAGGCCGCTCGTACTGGAAGTCAAACGATGGATCGAGATACTCGTCCTCCGGGCCGGAGATCGCATTGGGGAATGACTTCATATACATTCCATAGCTGCCGACCTCCAGGTAGTTGTTGCCGAAGTTCTGCTGCCAGGCCATACGCCAATAGGGAGCAACGCCGCTGATGTTGTACGCCTGTCCCGTTCCAGTCACCGGAACAGGAGCGCCGGCATGTTCAGAGCGATAGATGGAAAGATCGCCGTAAAGGTGGTCATCCCACATGCCATAGCCGCCGACCCCGGCAACGTCCTGACCCAGATTCTGAATCACGGGCGAAGCCAGCGAGCCGACCCCGGCGCCGGTGGATATCCACGGAAACCCCCAGGTAGGCGTGCTGTTCCAGATATCTTCGACGCCAGGATTGTTATTGGCTGTGATGCCGTATTGCCAGTCCTTGCCCGCGAGTTTTCCCTGGTTGGCATAGCGCAGGTCGGTATTGTCCATGCCGAAGTGATCGTCCGCATGGGTGTAGGTGATCTGCGCCAGTCCGCCAAAGTGTGAGGCGAAGGCTCCTGCGAGAAAGAGGCTGAGCTGCTGCGGAAATCCAGCGGAGTTATTCTGCGATCCGGGCTGTGTGGACTGGATTGAGGTATTGGAAAGCTCGATCATCGCGGAGAGCGGAATGTATTTGGAAAGCAGCAGGTCGCGTGTGTTGCCAATCTTGTCCTTTGCCGTCATATCGGTGAGGACGTAGCCCTGCAGCTTGAACTTGCGTCCGAAGGGAGTCAGCTCCGGTGGATTGGTGTGGCAGACATTGCAGGAAAGTCCCGTCTGACGGGCAAAGCTGGGGACGGCCTGTGCATACGGCAAGGCGAAAAGCAGTGCCGCCAGTACGATCCATTCTTTGAGTGACCACCTCATTGCATTCTCCATCTCTGCGCGGAAAACCACGCAATTCTATCGTTGAAGGAATCAAATCCTGACCTCGTTCGCACGTTGAAGAATACACCGTTCAAACCGACCGCAGACCTGAACGCAGACCCGAACACCGGAATGAGCAGAGCGACTTCACCATTGAATTGAGTATAAAAACACCGCTGTCACATCAGGTGTGATCACTGTCACAGGCGCACATTTCCGGGATTACATATTGACCGAAGAAAAAACTTAGCCACGATCGAGCCTTCATCTGCGATGATCTTGGTCGTTCATGGTCAGGATAACTCATGCGTCAAAATGAATTTCGAGCAGGAATATACGCGCACTCGCTTCAGGCCGCGCTTGGTACACTCAAGGCGAAACGATTGGAAGCAGAAGGGGGGCGGGACGCATGGCGGCAATTCGAGCGGGAGTGGTGGGTTTTGGACTGGCGGGGCAGGTGTTTCACGCGCCGATGATCGATGCCGTCGATGGGCTGGAGCTGGCAGCGGTTGTGGAGCGCAGCAGGCGTGAGGCCGAGACGCGCTATCCGGGAATTCGCACCTGTTCTTCGCTGGAGGCCATGCTCGAAGACAAGTCGCTGGAGCTGATCGTGATCGCAACGCCGAATCACGCTCACGCTTCGCTGGCGAAACAGGCGCTGGCTGCGGGTCGCCATGTGGTGGTGGACAAGCCCGTTGGCAACTCCAGCGAAGAAATTGCAGCCATGATGGCCGCGGCGCGTGCAAACGGGCGCAAGCTGATTCCGTATCACAACCGTCGCTTTGACGGTGATTTCATGACGCTGCGCGGATTGCTGCGGGAGCAGGCGCTGGGCAACGTGGTTCATTTTGAATCGACGTTTGACCGCTGGCGTCCGACGCCGAAGCCCGAAGTCTGGCGCGATGCCGGCGGAGCGGGCACGGGAACTCTGCTTGATCTGGGCACGCATCTGGTGGATCAGATCGTGCAGCTCTTTGGCCTGCCGGAGGCGGTCAGCGCCGAGGTGCTCGCCGAGCGCGCAAACGCCCGCGCCGTGGACAGCTTCACCGTGCACATGCACTACCCAGGACTGGTTGCCACGGCCTCGGCCAACTGCTTGTCGGCTCAGCCGCGCCCGCGTTATCGCGCACGCGGAAACAAAGGCGATTTTGTGAAGTGGGGGCTGGACCCGCAGGAAGAACGGCTGCGCGCCAATGGATCGAAGGTGACCAACGACCTGGGCGTGGAAGCAGAGTCCGCATGGGGTGTGCTCGCGGTCGAGCGCAACGGCGAAGTCCGCAAGCAATCCATCGCCACGGTTGCAGGCGATTATCGGCTCTATTACGCCGGAGTGCGCGATGCGCTGCTGGGCATTGCCGCGCCGCCGGTGACGGCGCTGGAGGCCTGGCGCGTGGCGCGCATTCTGGAGATGGCAGAAGAGAGCGCACGCGCGCAACGCTGGGTGGAGTGCGACTGGACGAACGAGCCAACAGCGCTTTAAGCAACGCAGCTCAGGCTGTGGCGGATGCCTGCCTGGAATGAACCGGACGCGCTCGCAACATCAGCAATACTCCGACAATCGTCGAGCCTATGCTGGCCAGTTGCGCATTCGACAGTCCCCACAAAATGTGCGGATTGATGCGGATGAACTCCACCAGAAAACGCGCGATGCCGGTCAGGACGAGATACTCTCCCACGACCGCACCCGTGCCCACGCGGTGCAGTTGCTGCGCGGAGCGCTTCCACAGCCATGCGGCAATCAGCAGTCCAACAATGCACTCATAGAGTGGCGTGGGGTGGACGCGCACTCCAGGCGGCGTGGGATCGAGTCCATTGGGGAAGGCCATGGCCCAGGGAAGATGACTGGCAATGCCGTAATCGCCGTCACCGCTGGTCAGGCAGCCGATGCGACCGATGGCGTAACCGACCGCCGCAGCCGGCGAGGCAAGATCGAGCGTCTTCAGCGCGGACAATCCAACGGAGCGCCCCTGCACGATCAGCGCAAGAATGCCTCCGACCAGTCCGCCAAACCAGGCGAATCCACCCGTAGCCCAAAGCACCGACCAGCCCGCGGCGCGGAAATCGGCAGGCGTATCGAGGACGTGCCAAAGCTTGGCTCCGACGATGCCGGCGACCACGGCCATGGCCACAATGCCCACGGCATCGGCTGGCTCGCCCTGGCGATCCAGAATGTGCGCGCGGCGAAAACTGAGATGGAGCACCATCGCACCGCTCACGGTCGCCACCCACAGCATCAGCCCAAAGGTGGGAATATCCCACGGACCCACGCGGAAGAAATGTCCGCCAAGGTGGAAAGCAAAGTGAAATCCGATGTGCAGATACGGCAGCATACTCAGCAAGTATAGACGGCGGCAGGTGGATGAGGCGAAATTGGCACGCGTACGATTTGGCGGCGATGCCCGCGAAAGGCGATACTGATTCGCATGGCAACAGACAAACACGGACTGGAAATTCTCTTCACGCGTGAGCAGATTGCGGCGCGGATTCAGGAGTTGGGCGCGCAGATCACGCGCGATCTGGCAGGCGAAAAACTCGTCATGATCGGCGTTCTGAAAGGCGCTGCTCCTTTTCTGGCCGATCTGGCGCGCGCGGTCGATGTGGACGCGACCTTCGACTTTGTCGCCGTCTCCAGCTACGGAAAAAGCAATCGCACCTCGGGCGCCGTCAAGCTCATCAAAGACCTGGACGAGCCGATCGAGGGCAAACACGTTCTGGTGGTCGAGGATATTCTGGACACCGGGATCACACTGACCTATCTGCGCAAGATCTTTCTCCAGCACCATCCGAAAAGCCTGCGCATCGCCACCCTGCTGGACAAGCCGTCGCGGCGACTGGAGCCGATCGAAGCGGATTATGTCGGCTTCTCCATTCCCAATCTTTTCGTCATCGGCTTCGGCATGGATTTTGCCGAGCGCTATCGCAATCTGCCCGACATCTGCCTGATGCCCGAGGAAGCGTCATAAGAACATCGGCGACATAGGCAATCAGCAGAATCAGCCACCAAGGAGCGGGCAAAAATGATCCCTGACAACGAGTACGAGACGCCGGACGACGAGTTGAAGCGTCCGCCGTATGACGCAGCCGCCTTTGCCGCGCAACATCTTTCCAGTTGGCAGCGTCTGGCGGAGGTCATCGACCACACGCTGTTGAAGCCGGATGCAACCCGCGCACAGGTGGAAAATCTCTGCGACGAGGCCATTCGCTACCGCTTTACGTGCGCGATGGTGAATCCTGTCTGGGTTTCAACCGCAGCATCGTTGCTGGCGGGCACGGGCATCTCCGTGGGCGTTGTCATTGGATTTCCGCTGGGCGCTTCCCTGCCCTCCACGCTGCGGCAGGAAGCGCTTGCGCTCACCAGACTGGGCGCGCGGGATGTGGACATGGTGCTCGCCATCGGCCAACTGAAGTCCGGCGACTTCAAAGCCGTTGCCCGCACCATCCGCGGTGTTGCCGAGGTTGTGCATGAGCGACAGGCCGTGCTCAAAGTGATCCTGGAGACTTGCCTGCTGACGGTAGAAGAAAAACTGCGTGCATCGGAGATCATCGTGGAAAGCGGTGCGGATTTTCTGAAGACCTCCACAGGATTTTCCAGCGGCGGCGCCACCGTTGCCGACGTCGGCCTGCTGCGCGGCGTTGCCGGCGGGCAGTGCGGCGTCAAAGCCTCCGGCGGCATCCGCAGCCTGGCCGACGCGCGCCTCATGCTGGAAGCAGGCGCAAGCCGCATTGGAGCCTCCGCCTCTGTCAGCATCGTGCGCGAACTGGGAGCCGAGTAGCTGTCCAGATCGCGACGGTTTCGAGTCAGCGAAACAACGGCGCGTCCTCTGCTCTACAATCATCCAGAATGTCCGACCCCGGCGAAAATCCGCAGATGCTGCACGAACAGGCAGGGATCGAATCCCCCTCCGCTCAGCCATCAGCGGTGAGCGCTTTTCCATCCGGAGGAAAATTTGCCACCACGGAAGCGCGGGATATCGCCTTTCTGCTGGAGTTGACGGAGACACTGAACACCACGCTCGACCTGCGCACGCTGCTCAATCGCGCAGCCGAGTTGATCCGCCGCGTCGTTCCCTTTCGCATCTTCGCAATTCTGCTGCTCGATGAGTCGTCACAGGAACTGCGCATGCGCTTTCAGATCGGCCACACCCCGGAGATTGAACGGCTGCGCATTCGCGTCGGCGAAGGCGTGGTTGGTCAGGTGGCCAGGAGTCGGCAGGCGATGCTCATCAACGATGTGTCGCAGGTGGAAGGCTATATTCCGGCAAACGAATGCGTGCGCTCGGAGTTGACCGTCCCACTGGTCAACAAGAATCGCGTCATCGGCGTGCTGGATATTGAAAGCGAGGAGCGGAATTTCTTTCGCACCGAACACCTGCAACTGCTCACTCTGACCGCTTCACGCATCGCACAGGCAATCCAGAATGCTCGTCTCTATTCCCGGGTCACGCGACAGACGCAGACGCTCGAAGTTCTGAATGAAATCTCCGTCGAACTCACTTCGATTCTCGATCTGGACAAACTCTTTGAACGGATTGGCCTGTTGCTGCGCAGGCTCATCGACTACCAGATGTTTTCCATCATGCTGATCGACGAGCGCAGACAGAGGTTGGTCACACGCTATCGGTGGCGATTTGGACAGACGGCGCTGCCGGGCCAGTGGCTGCCGCTCGACGCCGGACTCGTCGGCGCTGCCATTCGTGAATGGCGACCGATCAACGTACCCGACGTCCACAAAGATCCGCGCTACCACTTGATCAATCCCGAGACACGCTCGGAGATGGTGATCCCGCTGTTTTACAAAAATCGCGTCATCGGCGTGCTGGACCTGGAGCACGTGCGTGCCGGTTTTTTTCAGGAGCGACACGAGCGAACCCTGACCACGCTGGCGGCGCAGATCGCCATCGCCATTGAAAACGCGCGGCTCTATCAGCAGGTGTTGCGTCATGAGCAGCAACTGGAACGCGACCTGCAGATGGCGCGCGAAGTGCAGTTGCGTCTGTTGCCGGCGAAGTGTCCACAGCATCGGAATGCAGAGCTTGCAGCGCGTTTTCTGCCCGCGCGCTCGATCGGCGGCGATCTTTACGATTTTCTGGAGTACGATGCCAATCACTCGGCGATCGTACTGGGCGATGTCAGCGGAAAAGCTGCACCGGCAGCGCTCTTTGCCGCGCTCGTCAGCGGCATCATGCGGTCGGCGACCAATCAGCAGTTTTCGCCCGGACAGATGCTGGCGCACCTGAACGACGCGCTGCAGGAGCGGAAGCTGGAGTCGCAGTACGTCACGATGCTCTTTGCCCTGTGGAACGATGAGAACCGCACCTTGCAGGTGGCCAACGCCGGCGCGATTCCTCCCATCTTCTGCCGCGGCGGCGAGGTAACGGCGCTGCGCGCGGAAGGATTTCCGCTGGGAATGTTCGGCGATGTTTCGTATGAAGAATTCACCGTCGCAACCCAGCCCGGCGACGCTTTCGTCTTTGTCTCCGACGGCATTACCGATGCGGAAAACGCACAGGGCGAGATGTATGGAACCGAGCGCCTGACGGGCTTTCTGTGCAGTCACCGTAATCTTCCGGCCATTGAAATTGCCGACGCAATCTTTGCCGACGTGGCGCGCTTCCAGGGTGGCAAAGACCGCTTTGACGATGAAACCATTCTGGTGCTGCGGGTGCTCTGAACACGCTGGGTCAGGACGGCTCGATCCTGTAAAGTACATGCAATGAAGACCTCGGTTTTTGAGCAGGCTTGCGAAGCCGCCAAGTTTCTCCACGAGAGCCATCCCGGCCTATCTCCGCGCATCGGCATCGTGCTGGGGTCCGGCCTGGGAGCCACCGCCAACATGGTGCAGAACGCGGTGCGAATTCCCTACTCCGCCATTCCGCATTTTCCGCAATCCACCGTTGCCGGGCACTCCGGAGAGATGGTGCTGGGGCAGGTGAACGAGACTTCTGTCGCAGTCATGCAGGGACGCGTGCATTTCTATGAAGGCTACACGCCACAGCAGGTTACGTTTCCAGTGCGCGTGCTGGGTCAGTTGGGCGTGGAAACGCTGATCCTGACCAATGCAGCCGGTGGCATCCGTCCTGGGCTTGCGGTGGGACAACTGATGCTGATCGCCGACCACATCAACCTGCTTGGGTTCAACCCGCTGGTTGGCCCGAACGAGCCGCGGTTTGGAACGAAGCCGGGCGCGGGATTGCGATTCTTCGATATGACCGCAGCCTACGATCCGCAACTACGCGCGCTGACTCAGCACATCGCGCGGGAGCAGGCTCTGCGCCTGGACGAGGGCGTCTATCTGGCCGTCAGCGGTCCCAGCTTTGAAACGCCAGCCGAGATTCGCGCCTTCCAGCGGCTGGGTGCGGATATGGTCGGCATGTCAACCGTGCCGGAGACGATTGTGGCGCGACACATGGGCATGCGCGTCCTGGCGCTGTCGTGCGTCACCAACCTGGCCGCCGGCCTGGGCGCAACTCCGCTCAGCCACGAAGAGGTCTTTGAAGCAGGCAGGCGCGTTGAGGATCAACTGGCGCGATTGATTGCGGCTCTGCTTCCGGCAATCGAAGCGCCGACGGACGCTGCACATGAGGGACGGCAGTGACGCAGCCTGCTCTCGCAACCCTCGGAACCTTGCAGCAGCCTCTGATGATCGCGCTGACTGGCGCTTCCGGCTCCGGGAAGACGACGCTTTGCCGGGAACTGGCGCGCGCGCTGGATGGCCTCCATTTTCCGCTCGATCACTACTACCGCGACCTGAGCCACCTGCCCCCGGAGCAACGCGCGGCGACAAATTTCGACGACCCGGCGATGCTGGAGGCGGAGTTGCTAACCCGGCACTTGTCGGTTCTCGCGCGTGGCCAGGCCATCGAGCGCCCCATCTACGACTTCGCCACGCACAGCCGCGTCCTCGGACAGACGGAGACGATCCAGCCGCGCGGGGTCATCCTGGCCGAGGGATTGTTTGCCTGGTCCTACGCTTCCGTCCGTCCGCTTTTTCACTTCAGCGTTTATGTCGATGCGCCGGACAGCCTCTGTTTTGACCGCCGACTGCGGCGCGATGTGGAGGAGCGCGGTCGAACCCCGGACTCCGTGCGCCAGCAGTATGACAGCACCGTTCGCCCCTGCGGGCTGGCGTTTGTCCGACCACTGGCAGAGTTGATGGACCTGACCATCGATGGAAGCGATGCGCTCGACTTCAAGGTAGAGGCAGTGATTGCCACTTTGCGCCGCCGCAGGCTGCTGCAATCGGAAGCACTCCAGAGAAAAGAACAGCAGCACCGGTCCGTCATTCCGCTCATGGGACCAAACACTTAGTGGTCGCGCGCAATGACCAGATCGGGCAGCGTCAGCAAGGCGCGCTTGAATTCGCTGTCTTCCAGAACCGCCAGCGCGCTTCGTGCCTGCTCCGCAAAACGATGCGCCGCCGCGATGGCATAATCCACGGAGCCATTACGGTGCAGAATCTGCTGAATCTGTTCCGGCGTCGTGTGCACAAAGCCGCCGTCTTCCAGCACCCGTTGAATGGCAAGCTGCTCATCGACCGTGCCGTTGGCCAGCGCGTGAATCACCGGCAAAGTTGTCTTGCCTTCCCGCAGATCGCTGGCCACTGGCTTGCCCAGCACCTCCTCGGTCGCCGTCAGGTCCAGCACGTCATCCACGATCTGAAAGGCCAGTCCAACAGCGCGGCCATATTGCGCCAGAGCATCATCCTGCATGGGATCGGCGTCCGCCAGGCAGGCGCCAAGCTGCATGGAAACCGAGAAAAGACAGGCGGTTTTGCGATAGATCAGGTCGTAATACTCGGACTCGTCGATGGATCGGCCCAGCTTCTCGATCTGGAGCAGTTCGCCCTCCACCATCTGCTGCGTCAGGCTGATGAGCAGGTCGAGAATCTTGAAATTACGCTCTTCCAGAGCAATGTGAAAAGCCTGCATGTAGAGCCAATCGCCCGCCAGCACGCACTTTTCGTTGCCCCAGGTCGTATTCGCCGAGGGCCGTCCCCGCCGCATGTCCGCAGCATCGATGATGTCGTCATGCACCAGCGTCGCGGTGTGCACCAGTTCAACCACCGCGCCCAGGCGAATCATGCCCCGCGCGGAGTAGCCGAGCGAGCGCGCCGCCAGCAGCAGCAGTGTCGGGCGAATGCGTTTTCCGCCACCCTCGCGAAGATATTGCGCAATCTCGGTGATCGTCGATACGCTGGAAATCGCATCGCGGCCAAGCTCGCGCTCGATGGCTTCGAGATCCTCTCGCAGCAGATCGAAGACTTCACGCGCTGTTGTAATCGCCAGTGTGCTCAAAGCTCCCGGTCCTGTTCTTGAGTACTTTAACCGTACCATCCAGCTTTAGTATGCGACGAGCAAGAATGCCTCGTACCAAAGTGAACCGGTTTAATTTGTACGATAGTTCGTGAACTGCAAATCCAGCCCAAAATCTTTACCACGCAAAAGCGCAATGGCGGACTGGAGAGCATCGCGATCCTTGCCGCTGACGCGCACCACATCGCCCTGAATCGCCGCCTGAACCTTCACTTTGGAGTCCTTGACGACGCGCACAATCTCTTTGGCCTTGTCCGAAGGAATGCCTTGCTGGAGCGTAATTTTCTGCCGTACGCTTTTGCCCATCGCCTCTTCCAGCTTGCCGTAAGTCAGATTTTTCAGCGAGACGCCGCGCTTGACCAGCTTCTGGCCCAGGATTTCTTTCACAGCGTCCAGCTTGTACTCGTCCGCTGAGGCAAGCTGAATCGAATCATTGCCTTCCAGCGTAACCTCCGAACGTGAGTCCTTGAGGTCAAACCGCGCCTTGATCTCCTTCAGCGCCTGGTCGATCGCGTTCCGGACCTCCTGAATCTCCACCTTGCTCACAATATCAAATGAATTATCCTGTGCCATCGCGTTGCGGTCCCCCGTACAGTCGCCTGGATGGCGATTCTGCTGTCTTTCCTAGTCTCCCACGGCAAGCGGCCAATCGAATAATCGGGCAAAGTTTTTCGCGGTGATCTGCCCGATTTCTTCCGCTGTGCAGCCATGAATCCGGCCCAGTTCAGCGGCCGTGTACGCAACATGCGCAGGCTCATTCCGCTGCCCGCGCAGCGGCACGGGAGCAAGATATGGCGCGTCCGTTTCCACCAGCAGCGCTTCCAGAGGAAGCTTTGCCGCAACCTCGCGCAACGGCTGGAGTTTGGGATAGGTGATCTGCCCGGCAAAACTGATCCGGAAGCCCATCTCCATCGCCTGGCGAGCGTGATCGAGCGTGCTGGAGAAGCAGTGCAGAATGCCGCCGAGATTCGTTCCCGCCCAGTGTTTACCCAGCAAATCCAGCAGATCGCGCCAGCAGGCATCGTCGTCTTCTGAGGGTCGGCAGTGAATCAGAATCGGACGCTTGCGCTGTGCCGCAATCTCCATCTGCTGGATAAATACGCGCGACTGCACGTCATGCGGCGTGCCGTCGTGATAATAGTCCAGACCGATTTCGCCGCAGGCAATCACCTCCGGCTCGGCCAGCAGAGCCTCCAGAGCGACGAGCGCGTCGGCGTCCGCAAGATGCGTCGCATGCGGATAAATTCCAGCGCTCGCCCAAAGCGCCGGAATGCCGGAGACGCCCTGAAAGCGGCGAACGATATCGCGCGCCTGATGCATCTCCGACGGCCCTTCGCCGATTCCGATGGCCAGCACGCCGGTGACGCCTGCTTCGGCAGCACGCCGCAGCACCGGCTCCAGGTCATCGGTGTAGCGCGAGCTGTCGAGATGAGCATGGGAGTCGATCAGCACGTCAGTCCGCCTTTTTGCACCGCTCGACCGCAAGGAACCATCACTTGAGGCGCGCTCCCACCGGAACATCCTCCAGAAACCCCGCCAGAACCGGCGCACCCTCATCGCCAACCGAGGCGGCGACGATCATGCCGTTCGACTCCAGTCCACGCATCTTGCGCGGGGCCAGATTGGCCACGATCACCACCTTGCGGCCAATGAGTTTTTCCGGCTCATAGTGCTGCGCAATGCCGGCCAGAATCTGCCGTTTTTCATCGCCCAGATCCACCTCCAGGCGCAGCAGCTTGTCCGACTTCGGCACGCGCTCAGCCACCAGCACCTGCGCCACGCGCAGTTCCACCCTGGCAAAATCTTCGATGGTGATTTTGGCCTTCTCCGGCTCGGCTGCAACCGTGGCATCGGCGGTCTTTGCAGGTGCATGGGGGACGGCCGCGGATTCCGCAGATGTCTGGCTGACGGCGGCCACGGCACTCAGATTGTTCTCGTTTTCAAGGTTCAACATACGTTCGATCGCATCCTTCTCTGCGCGGGGAAAAAGCGCCGCGGGTTCAGCAAAGATCGTTCCTGGCCGAAGTCCGCCCCACTCGATTGTCTTCAGTTTTCCGGTTTGCGCCGCCTGCTCCAGGTCGCCCAGCCCAAGCTGTCGCCACACTTTCGCGGCAGACTCCGGCAAGATGGGCCAGGCCAGCGCCGTCACCACGCGAATCGCCTCCGCCGCACAACCCAGCACGCGAGCCTGCAACGGACGATGATCGTCCTCGGAACGCTCCGGCGGCTTCTTCCACGGCGCGGCTGCGGTCAGATAGCCGTCAATGGCTGCCACCAGTCCCCACAGCGTCTCCAGCGCGCGGGAAAAATCGCGCGCCTCAAACTGCGCCGGATAGCTGGCCATCACGGACTCTGCCGCCGCCTGCAACGCGCGCTCGGCATCGCCTGCTTCCATTGCCTCGGGCACTTTGCCGTCAAAGTAGCGATGCATCATGGCCACAACACGGCTGACCAGGTTGCCGTAGCCGTTGGCCAGGTCGCCGTTGTAGCGCTGCACCAGCGACTCAAAGGTGAAGTTTCCATCCTGGCCAAAGGTGATCTCGCGCAGCAGAAAATAGCGCAGAGCATCGGCCCCCAGCACCTCGGCCACGGTCTCCGCGCGCACAATATTGCCGATCGACTTGGACATCTTGCTCTTGTCAAAGAGCAGCCAGCCGTTGGCCACCACCGACTTCGGCAGCGGCAGGCCGGCGGCCATCAGAAAGGCCGGCCAGTAGACGCAATGGAAGCGGCTGATCTCCTTGCCGATCAGGTGCATATCGGCGGGCCAGAAGCGCCGGAAACGCTCCTGGTCGGCGGGATCGTCGGAGCCGTAGCCAAGCGCTGTGATGTAGTTGGCCAGCGCGTCCATCCACACATAGATAACATGCTTCTCGTCGCCCGGCACCGGAATGCCCCAGCGAAAACTGGTGCGGCTGACGGAGAGATCCTTCAGGCCACCGCGCACAAAGGCGATGACTTCGTTGCGCCGCGCCTCGGGCTGAATGAACTCCGGATGCGCCTCGTAATACTCCAACAGACGACGCTCAAAGGCCGAGAGCTTGAAGAAATAATTCTCTTCGCTCACCGTTTCTGTGGGGCGGCCACAGTCAGGACACGGCGACCCCGGCGGCGCGTCCACATAGAGTTCGTCGGAGACGCAATACTGGCCGCTATACGAGCCTTTGTAGATGAATCCACGGTCGCGCAGCTCGGCAAAGAGCTTCTGCACGCCGCGCTTGTGGCGCTCTTCCGTGGTGCGGATGAAGTCGTCGTTGGTCAGGTTCAGCCGCGACCAGAGAGCGCGAAACTCCCCGGAGATGGCAGCCGCAAACTCGGCGGGAGTGCGCCCGGCCTGCTCGGCGGAGCGCTCGATCTTCTGCCCATGCTCGTCGGTTCCGGTCAGGAACCACGTCTCGATGCCCTGTGCTCGTTTGCTGCGCGCGATCGCATCGCAGACAATCGTCGAATACGCGTGGCCCAGGTGAGGGCGCGCGTTCACGTAGTAGATCGGCGTGGTGATGTAAAAACGTTCTGGCTGAGTTGCGGGTCTTTCCTTCATATCCGGGACAACTTCCGATGGATCAACGTGAAAAGCTCTCTGACTTTCATCTTAAATGAGCCTTGCACAATGCCGACTCCACTGGAACGGCAGACTCTGCGACAGACGCTGCGGCAAAAGACAGCGGGCTGGCAGCGGCTGCCGGTAAAATCAAAGGGACTGAAACCCATCGATTGATCCTGCGAATTGAGGAAGAGGCCCGCGTGTATCGTGAAGTGCAGCAGCAATTGACAACAGCCGTACGGCGCATATTGAAGGCCACCTGGGAGATTGAAATCGCCGAGGTCGTGCTGGAGCAGCCGCCGGAGCTGAGCATGGGCGAGTTTGCGCTTCCAGTGGCCTTTGAGCTGGCGCGCACTCTGCGCAAAGCGCCGCGGATGATCGCCGCCGAGCTGGCGGAGAAGCTGCGTGCCGCGCTGCCGCCGGAGACAGGTTTTGCTGCGTTGGAAGCCGCCGGAGCCGGATATATCAACGTGCGCCTGGAGCGCGCTCGGCTGGCTCATGCCATTGCTGTGGAGACTCAGCCTGCGCCCGCAGAGAACGGCCGACACATTCTGGTCGAACACACCAGCATCAACCCCAACAAGGCCGCGCACGTCGGACACCTGCGCAACGC